>CAZQCO010000018.1:20977-52154 GCA_964592225.1 uncultured Bacteroidales bacterium | reverse complement strand
CAGCCAGTGAAAAAGCTTTAAATGCAATGATTGCATCTATTAGTGGTAGTCTTAAAAAAGGACAACGAGTTGGTCTTGTAGGATTTGGTTCATTTAGCGTTAGTCAGCGAGCCGCTCGTACAGGTCGCAACCCACAGACCGGAAAAGAAATTAAAATTCCTGCCAAAAAGGTTGTAAAATTCAAACCTGGTGCTGATCTGGTTTTATAAGAATTTATTCATGTAAAGGGAAAGGCTGTCTGATGGCAGCCTTTTTTTTATTCAAGCTATAAAGTAGTTGGTTTTCCTGCAAGTTTTAAAAAAGTCAATCCGGATCAACAGGTTGGGGCAACACCAAGAAAAAATCTTTTTCTGTGGTGATGTTATTGGCTATATTCCGATGAAATTCATTAAGAACTTTTGTATGATAATAGGGATACAGGTGCTTATCCCTGAAGTGGGAGCCGCTTTTAAACGCTGATCTATGAATAACTTTTGTGTATCCCTGGTCCGTGGCGATTAATTGTATAGTCTGAGTACCAACCGATTTACCACCATCGAGATAACTAAAAGTAACCGACATGGCATCTGCATTGATATTGATAACCTGAATACCAACAGGAAGGTTATACATACCATAGAGTATTCTCAGATTAAGAAAGAAAACCTGTCCCGTATCAATGCTGCAGTAGTTAGTACTATTTTTATATACAACGTAATCTGACCATTTTGAACAAAGAAAACCTAATGAAATTATTTTACCATTCCAGGCTTTAGCCAGATCAGCCGTGTTGTAAGTATCCCATACTATTTCAGGTGATTCTTTTATCAGATAGCTATTTTGCATGGTAAATAGTTCTTCTGAATTCCGGTTATTGCTTGAACTTGGCTGTAAATCCGAAAAACAATCGATATCGTTATTGATCTGCCGTTCTACATAATTCCTGATCTTTCTTTGAGGTATACGCGTGAAATCTATTTCCTGAAATGATAGTTGACAATAAACACTATTTATACAAAGTGTAGAAATAAAAAAGAAAAGATATTTCATAGTGCACTGGGGTATTCGTTCCGAATATAGTAAATCTGAATAAAACTCAACTAAATTGGGTGCATTGATTTGTATTTTCTTTGTTTCAAGCATAAGTGAATTAAAGAGTTGTTTTTTGAAATCTTATTTTTTTAGTAACTTATGAAATATTGTTTTGAAAAATAATTGCTATGAGCCTGAAAAAATATTTAATCAATTATCGACTTATGCTTCTGATAACTAGCATAATAGTAGTTTTTATCTTTAATCCTGCATTGGGTCAGTCGGCTAGGGTACAATTTATGACCAATGATAAAGTAACAGTCACCGCCGATGTGTATGCGCCCAATCCTGCAACAGCAACCTTTATCATACTTTTTCATCAGGCTAACTACAGCCGGGGTGAATATTTGGAAATTGCGCCAAAATTGAATGCTTTGGGTTTTAACTGCATGGCTGTTGATTTACGAAGTGGAGAGGCTGCTAATGGCATTGAAAACAAGACCTGGAGATATGCCGATAGTCTTAAAATGCAAACACGCTATGTTGATGCCTATACCGATATGCGTGCTGCATTGTCCTATGTTAAACGCAAATATCCGAATTCCAAAATCATTCTTTTGGGAAGTTCGTATTCCGCCTCCCTGTCGATCAAACTGGCTGGTGATTTTCCAGAGCGTATTTCAGGTGTGGTGGCATTTTCTCCTGGAGAATATTTTTCAAAATTTGGATGGAGCCGCGATATTATTCAAACCTCTGCTACTCATGTCAAATGCCCTGTATTCATTACTTCGGCGCGCAATGAACAGGAAAGCTGGCAGAAAATTTATGATGCTGTTCCTGTTCAGGGCAAAGTAGCTTTTCTGCCTCAGGCAAATGGTATGCATGGAGCAAAAGCCTTATGGAATGCCTTTCCTGAAAATACTGAATACTGGACTGCATTAAAAAATTTTCTTACTCGCTTTAAATAAAAATTAACCTTAGTATTATTGTTTTGGAAATGTAAAAAAATGCTATGGCTGGTCCGAAAAACAGGAATCCATCGATTCCGATCTTCATTGTATCCGGAGGGAAAGGAATTGCCGGTCATACTATGGTGAATTCACTTATTATTCAATATCCCGATAACAGACTTCCTGTTCATATATTATCTGAAGTACAAACAAAGGAGAAAATAATTGAAGTTGTTCAGAAAGTAAAACAGGCTGGCGGGATAATTTCTCATTCAATGATTAATTCTGATCTGCGACGCATTCTCAAAGAAACATGTGCAGAATATGAGGTTAGGGAATTTGATTTTATGGGTCCTCTGGCAGATTTCCTCGAAAAAGAACTGGGTCTGAAATCAGTTAATGCTCCGGGTTTGTACCGAAAGATTAATGCACAATACTATGAAAGAGTAGAGGCCATTGAATATACGCTGAACCATGATGATGGTATGAATACCCATAGACTCTTCGGTGCGGATATTGTTTTGACCGGTGTTTCAAGAAGCGGAAAGACTCCATTAAGTGTCTATATGTCAATGTTTGGATGGAAAGTTGCAAATGTTCCGATCATAAAAGATATTAGTCCTCCCGAAGAGCTTTTTCAAGTAGATCGCAGACGTGTTTTCGGTCTAAATATCAGCCCCAGTCATTTAATTACTCAACGTGTTAAACGTCTGGAGCAAATGGGCAATCTACTAAATAAAGATTATATTGATAATGCTAAAGTCAGACAAGAGCTTCGATATGCCAATTTTATTTTTGAGAAGGGTGAGTTTACTGTAGTAAGTGTTAATAATAAGCCCATTGAATCTTCTGCTAATGAAATTATTGGAATGTTCTCAGAGCGTTTTGGTCATCAGGACAGAAAAATCAAACCGGGTACATAGTTATATAATTGTTTAAAGTTACCCCTCCGCTCTTCAAAATCCTATTCATCTGTAATTAAAGACAGATTTGACTGCATTCATTTTCTTATTTGTTTTTTCCTTAAGCTTTAACTTAGTTTAACATAGGTTAATTTTTTTTAACTTGAATTTATACTTTCTATGAGATAATTTAGTCCTTGTAAAAGCAGAAAATGAATTTAATTTATTTAATACTATTACTCTTATTTGGTGTTGTTTCCTGGTCAGACAATAGAGTTCAGGAATCTAAAGGAAATAGCCTGAAATTATCAGAAGCTTTTTGCACTACTTCCAATGCAAAATTAAATGTGCAGGCCGATGAAGATGAGTACACTATTTTTATTGATTCATTTATTGAGAGTAATAATGCGCTTATTGGCAATAAGAATATAGCTTCATTCCCTGTTGCGACAATCAAATCTATACCGTATTTCAATAAGTACTTAACCCCTTTTCAATTAGATTTACCACCACCGGTTTGTTCTTAATCATTTTTTAAGATTTCCTGCTCTGCATCATAGAGTATTATTTATTAATTTAAATCTGGTAATGATGAGAACAATAATGAATTCAACGGCGGATATGCCAAAAATTATTGAGTATCCTTTTCTCGATAAGAAAGACGATTTAAAGATCGAACTTGTTAATTTTCAAAAATCAACAAAGCATTTTATACTTCAGCTAAGTGTAATAAACCTTGAAAGTGATAATTACCGGTTATTTCTAAAGGGATCATGCCTGACACTTGTTGTTTCTGAACCACATGAATATTCAAGGCCTATACATATACATGATATAAATTGGAAAATTTATAATCATCAGTCATATGAGGTACTAAAACATTCAGAAATAATTCTGCCAGGTGATAATTTTTATATTGTTAGGCATTTTGCTTACCCTGAGAGTCAGCTACTTGAGGTAATCCTGGGGAATACGTATGGTAATGAAATCTGGTTTTAAAATTAAAGAACAATGAAAACAAAATTGTTAATCCTGTTTCTGATATTTTTCGGAATAATATCCTGCAACTCACAGGAAAGTAAATCTGAAAAGCAGGTAAATGGAACGAATAAACCTCACGAAAAGTTCCATGTAGAAAGAAAATACGATGAGCACGGGAATCTGATTGCATTTGATTCCACTTATACCTCATATTACTCTTCACATAAGGGAGATACATTAATAGTAGATAGTATCATGAGGAATTTCGAAACGTATTTTAACCGTCATATCCCTGAAATTGGATCTGACTATCTTTTTGGTTCGGATTCAACATTTCATCGTGACTTCTTTAGCGATGATTTTTTTGAAAAGCAGTTCATTCATCAGAATGAATTTATGTTGAAAATGATACAGGAAATGGATTCGGTAAAAAACGAATTTTTCCAGATACATTCTCAAAATATGAAAATTTAAAATTGTAATGTACAGGTTAGGGTGAAGTATGAGGAGACTGATTTTTTAGGTTATGAATTTATAAAAACAATTTTCTTCATGTTTGTGGTTAAATCAGTCTCTTCATCTTTATTTCTATAGAATAATCTTCATTACTTGTTATCCTTAAAACCATTTACGCTTCCGGAAGGAAAGCACGCCGATAAAAGACATTAAGAGGGAAAACACTAATATTCCAGGAAAAGCCCAATGTACATTTTCGAAATAGTTGGGAACATTCATTCCGTATAAACTGGCAATGAGTGTCGGTATCATAAGGATGATAGAAATTGAAGTAAGTTGTTTCATTACCACGTTAAGATTATTTGAAATGACTGATGCAAAAGCATCCATCATACCTGCCTGGATATCGGAATAGATTTGGGCCATTTCAAGTGCCTGCTTGTTTTCAATAACAGCATCTTCAAGCAGGTCTTCATTGAGTTCACTGATGGAATTCCTTTTTGAATTTCTCAATTTTGCCAATACCAATTCATTAGCTTTCAGCGAAGTAATGAAGTATACCAGGCATTTTTCCATTTTTAATAATTTATTGAGTTCCCGGTTTCGTATCGATTTTTCAAGATCCTGTTCTATTGACGAAGTTTGCTGGTTGATCTGTTTTAAATAACGTGAATATACGGTTGCCGAGCGGAGAAATAATTTCAATAGAAAATTTAAAATGTCATTTACCTGTTGATATTGTTCCCTGTAAAGGGAGGGTTGTTCAAACGATAGTACCTCGTTATGGACTGAACAAAGGGTTAATGTCGCTTCCCCGGTCATAAAAACACCCAATGGTACGGTATGAAAGGGTACTCCATTTTCAGGACTCACAACCGGTATACGTATAATGACCAGTGTCCATTCATCATCGTATTCCACACGGGGTCGTTCATCGACATCCAGAATATCCTGAATGACATCCTGAGGAACATGGAATTCTTTTGCAATCCGATTGATTTCATCTGGTGATGGCTGTGATACATTAACCCAGCACCCCTTTTCTGCCTGAGGTATGTCTATATACCCAGCAAAGCTTTTGTAAATTCTTAACATGATGTAACCTCCCACAATTTTGTCTCCCGGGAGGTAACGAATAAGGCCCCCCTAAAGAGAAGTGAACAATTTAAAACATCTATGATACGGGCCTTCGTCCATATGAGTATGCAGTATTGATTTGCGCGACAAAACTAACAATAATTCTTATTACTTCGACCCAATTTTTGAGTTAAATTTTATACTAAATGGCATAATAATGAGTTAATTCTATTGAAGTTGAATAATAAATATGTAGAAATTAGAAAATCAAAATCATTTGTTAATTTTGCTGCCGTATTTATCCTACATAATGATACCTTTTATTAATCTAATCATAGGGATAGTCCTAGTTGGAATTCTTTCTTTTGAGACAGGCTTACGAGCCGATTTCAGCAGAATTCTACAGAGTGACTGTATACAGCTTCTTCCGGATCAGGTATTTCAACCCGATAAAGCCGATACTAAATTTATAAAGAATAAGGTACTAACCTGGATGTATATTGACTCTGATAATTCATTATCCGGTTATAATTCTTATCAGGCCTTTAGCCATAACTTATCCGGTTATATTTGTATCAGACAAAGAATTTTTCAAAATATTACATACATATATCTTCTTCCTTCCGAATTGGATCTGCCGCCTCCATCTTCACTTTTAATATTTAGCTGAATCCATACACCTATTAATCAGAAAACCTTACAAGGTAATTCATCAAAAGTACGTGGTTAAATACCACATTGAAGTTGCTTTTGAGTTTTGCATGAATTTTAATTATGGTTATTTATTTCATTGAATTTATAAATTTTTACAGAGATGAGCAGAGATGAAGAATTGGCGCAAATTGCAGCTAACGATACAGAGAATTACTGTATCCGAAAACAGGCTTTAGATGATATCAAGGATAAGCATTTACTCAATTACCTGGCTAAAAATGCAAAAGATGATTGGATCAGGCTTGAATCGGCCATTCAGATGAAAAACTTTGGAATACTGAAGGAACTTACAAA
This sequence comes from uncultured Bacteroidales bacterium, assembly GCA_964592225.1. Lineage (GTDB taxonomy): Bacteria > Bacteroidota > Bacteroidia > Bacteroidales > UBA10428 > UBA10428. Next base: position 45,769 of record CAZQCO010000018.1, on the reverse strand, counting down.
ACACACTGATGAACGAATACGACTGGAAGCGGCAATTGAACTTAACGATCAGGAAGTGCTGACAGGTATTGTTATAAATAGTAGTGAGGGTTTACACCGTGATATAGCATTGAATTATATTACTTCTAAAGATCAGTTGCGTACTATTGTTGAAAAAAGCACCAGAGAGCAGGAGAAAGTAGAAGCAGCTGTTCGTTTGGGAGATAAAGAAGTATGTAAATCGCTGGTAACAGAGATAAAAAATGAAGATATACTTCTCCGCATGGCGAAATTTATAAACGATTATACTATGTTCGCTGAAATATCCGATATGACAACCGATTCACGAATTAAAAAAATTGCAGATGAGGGCCTCGAAGAATTGAAACCGGGATCTGCTTCTGAAATCGATTAATAATTATTTTTATTTATTACAACGGAAGCGTATTGATACTCTCAATGCTAAGATTTCTGTAATAAATTTCTGCACCTTCCGATTGAAGCTGGATTTTACCACTAAGTATAGGCTCAAAGGTATCATCGACCCGTTGGCGGAGATTTTTAGCTATAAGGACGACTTTGTTGTTGATTACATGCATTGCCTCATCCTTATAAACATACAAGTCGACAGAATTCCAGTTACCTATCGGATTTTCGTAATCGCCGGAGGCCTTTACCGTATATAAGGCCTCATTCACATAGATCAAAGTCCCTTCTTCATCGTAATGATACCATGATGATGTAGCTGGTTGATCGATGGTTGCATTTATATCAGCATATACATCGTCTACTCTCACAAAATCGCCCAAACTGCCATTCTTTATTTCCAGTTCGAATGAGCGCATCCAATAGGTCCAGAATGCTCCGTATTCTCCTACAGAATGATAGCACAAACCTGAATTTTTAGGCAGATCTTCTCTTGGGGGATGCTGAAGTGTTCCCCATTTATATTCAAGGTGAAAATGATAATTTTCATAGGCCTCTTTGGTTATCAAACCTCCCCATATATATCCTGAAATTCTGATTGCAGGTACTCCATCTTCCTCTACCACCGAAAAAATGTTCATTGGATCATTATTCAGGCCAAATGCTTCGGTATAAATTCCCGATGAATTTCGATTGAGGAGGGGTACTTCTTGTGAAGGATCAGGTATGCCCAGGTATGTATCCCATCCCGACAGATCGGTTCCATTAAATAGTTTGGTTGCTTCAGGATTTTTATCGCAGGCTTGAATAAGAATCCATAGGATGGCAAGGAGACCAATTCGCATTGAGAAGAAAAATAGCCGAAAAATATAGTTGCCAATTAACACTATATATCTTATCATATTTCTTGAACTTCCCAGGTAAGTATGTTTACAAGTTATTTTACGTATCCTTATTTCCGAGTTTCTGAAGCTTAATATCCACAGGAACAATTGCTACAAGGCATCCTTTTGGCATTTTGAGGAGTTCATTTTCCACTTTTTTATAAAATGCTTCCAGTTTATCGGTTCTGTCAATAATTTCAATAGTTACCGGTAATTTTTCCGTAAGTTCCCAGAATTTTGAAGAATTGATCTTGCTGCTTAATCCGAAGCCCATTATTCCCCTGTATACAGTAATCCCTGATATACCTTCCTCTTTTGCTGCGTGAACAATAAATTCATACAGGGCTTTTGATCCGATCCTGTCGGTGGTGCTTGCATATATTTTTAGAATGCTGAATTCGGAAGTATTCATTTTATAACAAATTTGAAGTTACATAACCCAGGAATACTGCAATAAAACCCAGTGTAACGCTAAGTCCGGTATAAAGCAGAACGGAAGCAATCTGGCCGGAGTGTAACAACATCAGATTTTCGCTTGTAAATGTGGAAAAGGTAGTAAAACCACCACATAATCCCACCATCAGGAACATACGCCATTCCACGGTAAGGATAGCACTTTTATCGGCAACACCAACAAGAAAGCCTATAAGAAAACTGCCAATAATATTAACCAGCAAAGTTCCAACCGGAATCGATAATATATCGATTGACAGGTTGAGTTTTGATACAAAATACCTGGACACACTGCCTATAAAACCACCCAAACCTATCAAAAGAATATTTTTCAGCATAATAGGCTGTTGATTGATCACTCTAAAATACTCTATATTTTTCAAGTATGAAAAATTGATCATCAACATTATAATTTCAGAAAGTTTTCAGGCTTGTAGGTAATTGTAAAATTTTAAAGGCGTCTGTTGAAATTGGCTCATATATTTCCGGATACTTCAGATGGAATTTAATCGAAAAATAGTTGGATAAGTTTTTATTATGAGAATATTCTCATTATATTTACATAAAATTTTACTATGCCGCGACGAAGAAGATTGAGAAAAGTAGTTGCTCCTCCCGGGTTTGGAGGATACAGACCTTACGGCACAAGTAATGGATCAAAGGGCTATGTAGAACTATTATATGAAGAATATGAAGCCATTAAACTCGCTGATTATGATCTGATGAATCACCAGGAAGCATCGAGTTTAATGGGTATTTCCCGAGCAACTTTTGCCAGAATATATGAGAGTGCCCGGAGAAAAATTGCTCATGCCCTTGTCGAGACAAAAGAAATAAAAACAGTATATGGCAATGCAAGGTTAGATAAAAGCTGGTTCTTATGTGATGACTGTAATGCCAGATTTTCATTGCCCTCTGAATTGATTGAATATAATTGCCCTATATGTAAATCTTTGCATATCGATTCTATAAAAAAATAATTTATGAAAACAGTTATTACATCAACCGGAAAAGATACCAATTCACAATTTGATAAAAGGTTTGGTCGTGCAGCATGGTTTTGCCTGTATGATGAAGATACAGGTCAGACAAATTTTATCGAGAATGAAAATAAGAATATTCATGGTGGTGCCGGAACAAAATCTGCTGAAAAAATGGTTGAACTCCAGGTGAAAAAAATCATTTCAGGTGATTTTGGACCCAAGGCAAAAGATTTGCTTAATAAATTTAATATCCAAATGGTCATTATTCAGGATGATAATAACACAGTACTTGATATTATAAATCGAATAAAAACCTGATGAAATATGTCAAAACTCGATAAAACCGGTCCATTAGGGAAAGGTTCCAGAAATGGAAGGAAACTAGGCTTGTGTAAAGAAGCTGATGATGATCAACAATTAAAGAAATTAAGTAAAGGTCTCGGATTGAGGAGAAAAAGTGGAGGCGGAAAAGGCCGTGGGAAAAGACTTAGAAGTAATTTACCATAAAAAAGGAGGTTATTATGCCAGGATTTGACAGAACCGGTCCTGAGGGGAAAGGTTCCCGTACAGGAAGGGGATTAGGAAAATGTAATCCCAATAACAAATCGGACGATACCGATACCCGGGAAGATAATGTAGCAGGTAGAATGGGAAGAGCCCTTGGAAGGGGGCTAGGAAGAGGATCTGGCCGAGGTCGGGGAATTGGAAAAGGAATAGGCAGAGGTCGCAGATAATACGCTGAACTTTCCTTAATGTATTCTTAATAATCGCATTTTATCATGAAATGCGATTATTTAATTGATTTATCTGACATGATATGCTGTTAACTTATATTATTATTGCAATACTTATTGGAAGTGCAGGTAGTGTATCGCTGGCAGGTCTTCTTCTTTTATTGAAAGAAGATAAACTACAAAAAACAGCAACCTATCTCGTATCGCTTGCAGGTGGCACTTTACTGGGAGCAGCTTTTCTGGGTATGATGCCCAAAGCGATCAATTTATTAAACGGCAGCATTATTTTACAGATTACCTTGATTGGCATTGTGGTATTTTTTCTTATAGAAAAAATAATTCTTTGGCGTACATGCTATAATAAAGATTGTGAGCGTTATCAAAATGCATCCGCACCTTTAATTCTTATAGGAGATGCCTTTCATAATTTTATCGATGGGATTGTAATAGCTTCAGCGTTTCTTTCATCAATTAATTTTGGAATTCTGGCTACAATAGCAGTATTTGCTCATGAAATTCCCCAGGAACTGGCCGATTTTGGAGTGTTAATAAAAAACGGCTATTCCGCAAAAAAGGCTTTTTTCTACAATATGATTTCAGGTCTCACCGCTATTCCAGCGGGGATTCTTTCCTATTATTACCTCGGTTCTACAACAAAACTAATACCCTATGTACTCGCATTCTCAGCAGCCAGCTTTATATATATTGCTCTTGCCGGCCTTGTGCCACAGATGCATAAAAAAACACAACTTAAGGATTCCATTATTCAATTTATGCTTATCATTCTGGGAATTTTAATTATTTACTTCATAAAAAAAATATAATATGAATAAAATCATTGCAATACCAACAACAAACGGAGTTCTCGATGAGCACTTTGGGCATACAAGCCAGTTTACATTATTCGAGATTGGCGGTAAAAGCATTCTGAATCAAAAGACAATTGATGCTCCACCCCATCAACCCGGATTATTACCTCCATTTCTGGCAGAAATGGGCGTCAGTGATGTTATCGCAGGAGGGATAGGACAAAGGGCTATTCAGATTTTTAATCAGCACAAAATAAATGTATATGCAGGTGCACCAAAACAGGAAGCCAAGGAACTTATCGAAGGATTTATTAATAACACCCTGGAATTTGTCGCAAATTACTGCGATCATTAGTCATGCGTTACGAGTGTTACTTCTGCCATATAAAAACAGTTGAAAAACTCATCGAAAAATTTAAACCTGATGCTGTCCATGCTGAAGCTTTTGTTTTTTCGGTTCACGAATTGCTTTCTCAGAACAAAGAATTAGCAAATCCTTTTCTGGCAACAAAAATTCATCGTCTGGCAAAAGAAAAACTTAAGCATGATAATTTATATCTTGAAGAAAAAAATCATGCAAACCAACTCTTGTTAGGGCAATATGATAGCTGGAAAAACCGTATCGCCCAAAGCAATAATCCATTGCAGATGGCTGCAAAACTGGCGGTTATTGGTAATATTATCGATTATGGAGCTCATAGTGTAAATGGTGATATAACAAAACAGGTTAATTCTCTTCTATCAAAGGATCTGAAAATTGATGAGACATCCGAATTAATTCATCGGATCAGACAGGCAGAGAAAATATTTTACATTGGAGACAATGCCGGGGAGATTGTATTTGATAAACTTTTAATCGAAACTTTACAACATCCTAACGTGGTATATGCTGTAAGGGGTAAGCCTGTGCTAAATGATGTTACTCTGGATGATGTAAAAGAAACAGGTCTCGATAAAATATGTCCTGTTATCTCCAGTGGTTCCGATGCTCCTTCCACTATACTTGAATATTGTTCCGAAGAATTTATTAGCCAGTTTCATACTGCTGACCTGATTATTGCAAAAGGTCAGGGCAATTTCGAAGGCTTATTGCATTGCAATCGAAGCAATGTATTCTTCCTGTTAATTGCAAAATGCAAGCCAATTGCAGAATTACTTGGAGTTTGTACAGGTGATATGGTTGTAAAAGAATTAAATTCCAACAATTATGCCCTTTAAAATAGCCATTGCAAGTGGAAAAGGAGGGACAGGTAAAACAACAGTCGCTGTGCACTTATACTGGTATTTAGCTAATAAATATAGTCCCAATATTAAGCTGGTTGATTGTGATGTAGAAGAACCTAATGATATCATTTTTTTCCCGGAGGCTGAAATTAATGAAGAAAAAGCCGTATTTCAGGACATACCTGAAATAGTACTTTCACAATGCTCATTCTGCAAGAAATGTGCTGAGTATTGCGAGTTTAATGCTATTGTTGTTTTACCACCTGCTCATTTTGCCGAAGTCAATAATAGTTTATGCCATTCCTGTGGTGCCTGCCTGGAGGCTTGTAATGATAATGCCATAATAGAAAAGAAAGAACCTGTCGGATCCATTAATTATTATAGAATTAATAGGGGTAACGGCATAAAGGAAGGCATTTTAAAGATTGGATCCGTGATGCAAACCATGATGATCAGAGAACTGAAAAAATCCGTTTCAAACAAAAATGAAATCATCATCTTCGACGCACCTCCCGGAACCAGTTGCCCGGTTGTTGAAACTGTTGCCGATGCCGATTATGTTATTCTTGTTACGGAGCCTACGCCATTTGGATTGTATGACCTGCAACTTTCTGTCGATCTTTTGAACGATATGAAAAAACCTTTTGGAGTGATTATTAATAAGGCAGGTTTGGGAGATGATCAGGTTTACAATTACCTTAGAGACGAAGGTATCACACTACTGGGTGAAATACCCTTTTCAAGGGAATATGCGGTAAAATATGCTAAGGGTGAACTTTTGGACGATATTCCTGATATCATAGATGAGCACTTACGGATCATAGCCGGCGAGTTGGAAAACAGATTAATACAGTATGAAGGAAATAACTATTTTAAGTGGTAAGGGCGGAACAGGTAAAACCAGTATAACAGCTGCTCTGGCTTCAGTAGCCGAAAATGCAGTTCTATGTGATAGTGATGTCGATGCAGCAGATCTTCATCTTCTGCTTCATCCACAAAAAAAAGAAGAACATACATTTTCAGGTGGATGGATAGTTCAGATTGATCAGTCAAAGTGTACCCGATGCAGAGCATGTATGGAAATATGCAGGTATGCAGCCATTCATTTCAACCAAGAAGGACAATTGGAAATTAATCCTTATCAATGCGAGGGTTGCAGGTTGTGTGAAAAGAAATGCGCAGCCGAGGCCATTACATCAGTCCGGAATAACAACAATTACTGGTATGTTTCCGAAACACGTTTTGGAATTATGGTTCATGCTAAAATGGGTCCCGGAGAAGAGAATTCGGGGAAGCTGGTTTCAAAGATACGCGGCAGGGCGAAAGAAATAGCCACGGATAACAATTTGCAATATATCATAAATGATGGTCCCCCGGGAATAGGTTGTGCTGCCATTTCATCGCTGACAGGTTCTCATGCGGTTTTAATAGTAACAGAGCCATCAAAATCAGCTTTGCACGATTTGAAAAGACTGGTGGAACTGATTGCAGGCTTTTCCCTTCCAGCTTATGCAGTAATTAATAAATATGATATTGACCTGGAATTATCGTCAGAGATTGAGTCTTATTTAAAGGATAATACCATTCCATTATTGGAGAAGATTCCCTTTACACCGGATGTAGTTAAAGCCATGATAGAAGGAAAAACAATAACGGAATACAAACCTGATTCAGAAATAACTAAAAGCATTAAAAAAATTTGGGAAAGGATAAGGTATTAGGGAAATGGTTTTACCAATTATTGCATATGGTTTTAGTGTGTTACGAAAGAAGTGTAATACTATTTCTTCCGAATTAGGCGGATTTAATTCATTGATTCAGGATCTGTGGGAAACGCTTGAAATATCGGGTGGAGTTGGTCTTGCTGCACCTCAGGTGAATTCCAATTGGAAAGTATTTGTTGTGAATAGCAAATTAATGTATGAGGGTATGAATGAAAGAGATAAAAAATCCTATTTTCCGGATGATGAAGGCATAATCGAAACATTTTGTAATGCTAATATTATCGCTGAGTCTGAAATTATGTGGAGTGAATTTGAAAGTTGCCTGAGTATACCTGGAATAACAGAACAGGTTGAACGTCCCTGGGAAATTACTGTTGAATATCAGGACAGAGATTTAAAGCAACATAAGCGGCAATTCTCAGGGTATACGGCAAGGATTATTCAGCATGAATATGACCATACCAGAGGCGTACTATTTATCGATCATTTATCATCATTAAAGAAACGCTTACTTAAATCGAAGCTGGATAAAATAGTAAGAGGTAAAACCAAAACCGATTATAAAATCGCCTACTGGAAAAAATCGATGCATTAATCGAATATAGTACATCGATTGAATACTAATTTTATGAGTGTGGAAAGAAATATATTTGGTCCTGTTCCTTCCCGTAGACTTGGGAAAAGCCTGGGAGTAAATAATATACCTCATAAAGTGTGTACATACTCCTGTTTGTATTGTCAGGTAGGCAAAGCTGATAAAATGCAGCTAACCAGACAGGTGTTTTATCCGCCGGAAATACTTCTAAAACAAGTTGAAAATATTTTACAGGCTATTTCTGATACAGACGAATATCCAGATTATATTGCTATTGTTCCTGATGGTGAACCAACATTGGATATCAATCTGGGAATTCTGATCGAAAAACTGAAAGCTACTGATATTCCGGTGGCAGTTATTACGAATGCATCCTTATTACATTTACCCGATGTGCAGAATGAATTATCAGGAGCTGATTATGTATCCTTAAAAGTAGATACGGTTAATTCTTTCTGCTGGAAGAAAATGCATCATCCGGTTAAGTCACTTGTTTTATCAACCGTCCTGTCGGGAATTGAACAATTCTCTAAAAATTTTACAGGACAACTTGTAACCGAAACTATGTTGGTGAAAAATTATAACGATTCTGACACAGAGTTAAATAACCTGGTATCCTTTATTCATGACATTAAGCCATCAATTGCCTACCTGGCAATTCCAACAAGGCCTCCGGCATATGAAGGTGTTTTACAACCCGATGCTAAAACCATAATAAAGGCATACCATATTTTTTCTGATTCAATTACTCAAGTTGAACTTTTAACCGGATATGAAGGAAATGCTTTTTCTTCGACTGGCAAACCGGAAGAAGATATTCTTTCAATAACAGCGGTACACCCAATGCAGGAGAAGGCACTGGAAGAATTATTACATAAAACGGATACGGAATTTAGTGTGGTGGCTAGTATGGTAAATAAAGGATTATTGAATAAAATCAATTATCTCGGTAATATTTACTATACACGTAATTTTGATCAAAAACAACCGGCCCATGAAAACTAATTGTTTGCTGCATTTATCTTTTCTTGGTGTGTTTGTAGCAATAAACTTTTTAAATTGCAGTAATGATGATGGAGAAGTTATAACGGATCCGCCGGTGATCAGTTATACACAGCAAGATGTAAGTACATATGGAGGGAATGATGGGTCAATTGATATAACTGTTACAGGGGGTTCCTCTCCCTATGTATATCAATGGTCGAATAGTGCCGAAACAGAGGATATTTTTAATTTAACAGCCGGAACTTATACAGTTACGGTTATCGATGCTGTGGACCAAGTGGCCATAGATAGTATTACCATCACAGAACCTCATCCCGATTCTGTTATTCTGCAGTTCACCATTACACATCCTTTAGCTGCAGGGTCTCACGACGGAGCTATTGACTTAACTGTTACCGGTGGTGTTCTGCCCTATACCTATATTTGGTCTAACGGATCAGGGGAAGAAGATATTGCTGATCTTGCGGCTGGTACATATTCAGTTACAGTTACCGATCAGCTAAGTACCAATAAAACAGATTCTGTTCTACTTATCGATGAAACGTTGGAGGATATTGATGGCAATTTATATTCCATTATTAAAATAGGAGATCAATACTGGATGCAGGAAAATCTGCGGGTTACCCATTCACCCGAAGGTACATCAATAACGAGTTATGCTTATAACGATGATCTTGAAAATGTTTCTACATACGGCAGGTTGTACGACTGGAATGCTATAATGAATGGTTCAATAGCGGAAAATGCCCAGGGAATTTGTCCTTGTGGCTGGCATATTCCCTCCGATTCCGACTGGAAAACTCTTGAAATATATCTTGGGATGATCCCAACCGAAGCTGATATGGAAAATACATGGAGAGGAAGCCTTGTAGGTACAAAACTAAAAGTAGGAGGGGAGTCAGGATATGAAGCCTTACTTTCAGGTCGCCGATCCGATGGTGGATTTTACAGTCTGTTGGAACAATTTGAATACATGTGGACATCTACGGAATATGGTTTGTACGCCTGGCGACGGTGCCTTGATATCAATTCTGACGAAATCGGGAGATGGAATACATTTCCAAAAACTTATGCCTTCTCAGTACGATGTATTAAGGATGAATAAATAATTTTAAAATAAATGGAAGCTATGAAGTCCATACTATTTTCAATTTTGCTGATAATGATTTTCATTGCTTGTGAAAATAACAAGGAAAGTCCATCTGAGGGAAATCCTGATCAGCTACTCAATTTTGAATCCCTGGTTGCTGAAGATAATTCACTAAATGCCGGTGAATCGACCCTGATAAAGGCCAATGCCACTGGTTATCAATTAAGTTATAATTGGTCGGCCAGTGCCGGAGATTTGCTGGGAACAGGTAGCGAGGTTATTTATGCTGCTTCTCCCTGTCATGCAGGTAGTAATGAGATAAGTTGCACAGTAATAGATGGTCACAATCAATCACAAACTAAATCCATAATAATTGTTGTATTCTAGGATAATAGTATGGTTGGCGGTAATACAAATAGGTTGCCAATGCAAATTACCGGCTCAATGTCTTTCATCGGTAAGTCCTGTAGGAGGTACAAGCAACCTGATGGTGCAGGAAAAAAATACGCTGCACGTTATTAGTTTCTACAAATTTAACTATGGAAATCAATATTTTGAAAAAGACCATCATGCTGATTTCGACCTGATAAAAGCAGCGAATTACAACTATGTTGGAAGTATATTAGGGTATGGTATTACTGAAAAGGTCACCCTTGAATCGGAATTTGGTTATTTTATTAATAAGACCCAGATATACGATATCGAACCTTCTTATACTTTAAGAGGATATGGTTTTTCAAATGCTATTGTATCATTAAAATCCGGACTTTATAGTAATCATGTCAGACGTGTTTATTTCTCAGCAAGTTTAGGCGCTAAAATCCCTTTTTCGACAAGACCCAAAGTAATTGACGGAGTTGAACTTCCTATTGAATTACAGCCTACCATAGGGGCTTATGGAATGGTTATTCAATCATTTTTTATTAAAGAAAATTCCGGAAAGGGATTGCGGTATTTTATAACCAACCGGGTTGAAGTCAATTTTCCCAACAAACAGGATTATCATCAGGGAACTGCGGTATTTACTTCCTTTTTTATATCGAAACATATTATGTCGCCAAAGATAAAAGGCGACTGGACTCTAATACTGCAAGTAAGAAACGAATTCAGAGCGCGCGATAAAAGAGAGTGTTGTTTTCGGGAATCAACGGGAGGTACCCTATTTTATATCTCTCCGCAAATCAACTATAGTATTAAAGAATTATGGAATATATCGACTCTTTTTGAAATACCCTGCTATCAGTATTTCAATGGAACTCAGCTGGGAACTTGTTTTGGGATTACATGTAGTGTGTCAAGAATGATTAATCTGGTTAAATGATAAAAAAATAATTTGTATTCTGCCTATGATAATCTGATAATATGAAATGTGCTATTTTTGTCAGCGAAGCTGTATAATATTTTCCTTGTTTACACGAAAATTCATGCTGTCAAACGAGAACTTTCAATTACCCGATTACCAGTTAATTGATTGTGGAAATTTTGAGAAACTTGAACGTTTTGGACCCTATTACCTGATACGGCCAGAGTCACAGGCTCTGTGGGACAAACGTTTGGATGAAAAACAATGGAAAGAATTGGCTCATGCGCATTTCCGGCGTGAACAGAAAAAGTCTTCATACCGTTCAGCAGAGCCTGGGAACGAAGGTTGGAGTTATACAAAAAAAATGCCGGTCAGCTGGATTATTTCGTGTCCACTACCGCAGGGAAATTTTAAAATGAAATTATCGCTCTCTTCATTTGGGCATGTGGGTATTTTTCCGGAACAAGTATCGAACTGGCTTTATATTTACGATTCGATAAAAAAGAGTATGATAAACAGTCCTCGCATTCTCAATGCCTTCGCCTATACGGGTGGAGCTTCATTAGCCGCAAGAATAGCAGGGGCCGAGGTTACTCATCTGGATGCTGTTAAACAATTGATTTCAAGAGGCAGGGAAAATATGCAACTCAATAAATTGGCCGATATTCGCTGGATTGTTGACGATGCCCTGAAATTTCTAAAACGTGAAGTAAAACGAGGCAAGACTTATAATGGCATTATACTCGATCCTCCTGCTTATGGCAATGGTCCAAAAGGGGAGAGGTGGATACTGGATGAAGGAATAAACGAGCTTCTGACATTATGTTCAAAAATTATTGAACCTGATAGTAGTTTCTTCGTTCTTAATCTTTATTCACAGGGGTATTCACCATTAATTGCCAATAATCTGGTTGAATCGCACTTTATGTTCAAGGATAAGGAGTTCGGAGAATTATATCTTTCGTCGGAATCGCATATTGATTTACCACAGGGCGTATTTGTGCGCTTCAGAAATTGAAATACCAATTAAAAATGAAATACACCTTAAAGCATACTTCTACTTTACTCGAAGCGGTTATGGAAATTTATAAGGGTATTTCAAAACAAAAGGCAAAGCAGATTATAGGATATTCGGAATTTTTACTGAGTGGCAAAAAGATTGACCGGCATCCAAAACAAATGCTGGAAGCCGGTAATGAACTGGAAATAACTCATTCTGAAAAAAACAAAGATCAAAACAGGATTCCAGATAAAAGAACGCCGGTAGTGATTTGTTTCGAAGATCCCTATTTTGTTATTGCTTTAAAGCCTGCAGGCATATTATCTTGTGGTAACAGGGATCAGGCAATAAACAACTCGTATCATAAGGTGCTGGAAAATTTTCTTTCCGATCGGGAAAACAAAAAGATCAGATTATGGGTAATTCACCGTCTCGACAGGGAAGTTGAGGGACTCATTATGTTTGCCAAATCTGAAAAAGTACAATATCAGATAAAGGCTATGTGGCCGGAGGTTACTAAAAAATATTTGGCCCTTACTGAAAATAAGCCTGAACCACCTGAGGGGATTATTGAGAACTGGCTGATTGATACTTCCATGCAAAAAGTAATTGCTTCCGACAGGGAAGTAGAGGGGAGCAAGTTTGCCAGGACAGAATATTCCTATATCAGGGCGGAGAAGAATTATCATCTTATAGAAGTTACACTTCATACCGGGAGAAAAAACCAGATCCGTGTGCATCTGGCAGGTATTCATTGTCCTATTGCTGGCGACCGTAAATACGGTGCCGATGCTTCCGTTGTGCGACAGATCCGTCTGGCAGCTTATAGGCTCGAATTTAATCATCCTCATACCAACAAAGTAGTGTCGGTGCAGTACAAACTTCCAAAAAGGTTCTACAGGCCTTCGCAGGATAGTAATGAAAAATATAAAATTCTATAATCCGTTTTATTCGCGCTATGATTCAAATAACCGATACCCTCACCAGCAGACAAAATCAAAAAGTGAAAGCCCTCTTACAGTTGCAGAAACATAGTGAAAGGCTCAAACAAGATATTTTTATTATCGAGGGGATCAAAGAAATTGAGAAAGCTATTGGAGCCGGTTATCAGTTTGAAGCAGTCTTCTTTACTCCACAATTGATTGAAGCGGATAATATTGAAACTCTCTTTGGCGGTAACCTGCCAAAACAGATTTATCAGGTCAGCGAAGATGTTTATAGCAAAATAGCCTACCGTGAAAATTCAGGTGGAGTAGTTGTTCTTGCAAAACCGAAATTGCACGAATTGAATTTACTTACTTCCAATCTTTCCGGGAATCCTTTATTGCTTGTCATTGACGGAGTAGAAAAACCGGGAAATATAGGAGCAATTTACCGGACTGCTGATGCAGCAGGAATCGATGGAATTATACTTTGCGATCCGAAAACCGATCTGTACAATCCCAATGTTATCCGGGCTTCACTGGGTTGTGTATTTACAGTGCCAACTGCGCTTTCTGAAAGCTCCAGGGCTATTGTATGGTTGAAGCATCAGAAAATAAACATTTACCCGACTTACCTTCAGGAAGCAGTTTCCTACCATACAGTCGATTTTACCAAACCTTCGGCTATTGTAATGGGGACAGAAGCTACAGGCATTTCCAGAGTATGGCTTGATTCCTCTGGCACCCATATTATTATCCCGATGAGAGGAATAGCTGATTCAATGAATGTATCTGCTTCGGCAGCTGTAATCATTTTTGAGGCACGCAGACAAAGGAAATTTTTATAGAATTATTAACAATGAGTTGGTCCATTCAATTCAGATACTGTCAATTTTTCGCTATATAGCTGAGATATATAATTAAAATATGAAAATTAATTTGTTGAAACTTTATTGTTAGTTATCCGGAAATCTGGCTTGATCGATTTTTTTTATTAAACTTGAATGATTTTCTTTTAAAATGCAGCATAATTTATAGAAATTAAAGTCTTAAATATTAACCAAACATTAAACTACGATGAATAAATCTTTGTTGATTTTGATTGCTCTGGCAATCTTTTTCTACTGCTGTTCTGATAAAAATGCCACAGAACAGGGAAATTCGTACTCTTTTGAACCTATTCCTTTTAAGCTGGAGGACGATGGTAAGTGGGGCTTTATTGATTTTGAAGGGAATATAATAATTGAACCAAAGTATGAAAATAAACCTACCTACTTTAAAGAGGGCTATGCAATAATTAGTGATGATACGGCATACTACTTTATTTCTACTAAAGGAGATACGATTGGATCCTATTATAAAAGTGCCCAACTATTCTGCGAAGGTCTGGCATTGATCAAAGACAAAGAAAGAGAATTATACTTTATTGATTCTACCGGCGCACTAATTTTTAAGGTCGACACCATAGCAAAAGATGATCTGACAGAATGCAGTTCTTTTAAAAATGGACGAGCTTTAATTAAAACTTTGAAAAGTAAATATGGATTTATTAATAATAAGGGAAATATTGTTATTAAACCAAAATATTCCAAAGCCGAAGAATTTTACGAAGGATTAGCTTATGTGGAACTGATGAATGAAGATGAAGATGAAGATGATGAGGATGTAAAAGTTGAAAAATTTTTCATTGATACAACCGGTGAAGTCGCTATTAAGCTTAATTCTGAGATTGAATGGGTGCATAATTTTAATGAAGGAGTGGTAGCTTTTAAGGATACTGCCGGATGCGGTTTTATGAACAGTAGAGGTGAAATAGTGATTCCTCAGAATAAGAATTGGCAGGATCTGACAAACTTCGTTAATGGCTATGCTTCCTATCAGTGTGGAGGAGACTGGGGTGTTATAGATAGCACAGGTACAAAGGTGTTGAGCTCTGTTTACGAACGTCCGCCAGCCTTTTACAATGGACAGGCCATAATTAAAGAAAATAATAAGTATGGAGTAATTAATTTAATGGGAGAAAAAGTAATTAAGTGCTCCTATCATCATATTTCCTATCCTTTATTTAACGACAGATATTTTGTCAAAGACGGTAAATACTATGTGATGATTGATCCTGCAGGAAAACAATTGAGTGAATTGGAATTTGCGCGAATTGACCTGATTCCTTTACTACGCTTTAGCTTTATCCCAGGTTATATTGTCGTTGGCGAAAATTTGGGAATCAGTGTGAGCTTACTAGAGGGTGATTCAGAGGAGAACGAAGATTTTTATGACAATGTCAACGCTGAATTAACAAAACTTTATAGTAACTAAAAATACAACCAACCATAAATTTCGATAATCATGAAAGTAACTAGTTATATATCACTGATCATTGTTTCGTTAGTGCTACTGCAGTGCGGTAAACAACCTGCATTTGATTCACTTGTCCCATACCAGGATAAAGAAAACTCATACTGGGGATATATTGATTTTAATGGAAAAATAAAAATCGATCCTTCGTTTAAAAATTTGCCTGGTTTATTTTATGAAGGTTATGCTTTAATAGCGACTACAGACGGAAGTATTGATTATATAAACAAAGCAGGGAATGAATACGAAAGAAATTATATTGATGCTACTGATTTTCAGGAAGGGATCGCCTTTGCAATAAAAGAGGATGAATATCCGTATATTCTTAATTCTGAACTGGAAGAAGTTAGGGTATTAGAGAAAGTCGATGAAATCAATATTCCCAGTGAAGGATTAATCTGTTTTAAAAATACCAGGGGAAAATGGGGATATATGAATAAAGAATTCGAAGTAATAATTAATCCAACTTACGATGCAGCCTATAGTTTTAGTGATGGATTGGCATTAATACAAAAGATAGAATATGATACAACAGGTGAAAGTAAAATTGAAAAAGTACTCCTTGGATTTATCGATTCGGAAGGAAATGAAGTAATAAAACCAACACGTAACCTGTCAATTGTCCGTTCGTTTTCCGAGGGAATGGCGGCATACTCTGATGCAAGTGGTTGGGGATGGGGTTTCATTGATAAAACAGGTAAAAAAGTTATCCGGGCAAAAGAAGAGTGGCAACATGTCACTGATTTTAATGAAGGTGTTGCATCGATCCAGATATCAGGATTATGGGGTTTAATAAATAAAAAAGGAGAGATTATTTTAAATTGTAAATATAACGACCCTATTGTATTTTCTAACGGGTTGGCTGCTGTTCAGAAAGATGATAAAATAGGTTTTATCAACAAGAAAGGGAAATGGATAATTGAGCCTGTATTCGATGATATCCTTCTGGATTTTACTCATCGGAAAGCGATTGTTGAAAAAAGTAATTTTTTCATTTTTATTAATAAAAAAGGTAAACAGATTAGGGACAAGGAATTTTATAATATCGATTTTCCTGTTGCTTTACACTCATCTGTGCGAAGTGACTTTTTCGATATAGAATCTGTTCTTGATACTTTAATTTCTCAAATTAGTGTTGAGAGTATTAATGGGTTATCTGAAAGTACTTCATTGTCTGAGGCAATGAAAATTTATCATCTTACCAATTCTGATTTACCGGAAGATTCCCAGGACAAGTATATTGAATTACAAAATATAAATATGGATGAAGAGATCGATATTACAACAATTTTGAAATTCAATAAAAATGTTTCCATTCCTATAAAGCAATTTACCAGTTATAATTACTGGTGGTACTATGAAGAAATTGTGGGTTACAAACCCAATACTTCAGCAAAATTAAATTCAATCGAATTTGAAATCGATCTGGCAGGGCGAAAGGAAGGAAAAGCTGATAAACTGGCTAAAGGATTTAAAACACTCTTTGAACAATATAGCTATAACATGGATGAAAAATCATCTTCCGATGAAAAATTTGTGCTAAATGGCCCTGACAATGGTATCAAAGCAATAATTAAATTTGGGGATGATTACGTTTCAGTTACAATTGATATGTAAAAAAATAGTAAACATTTTCATTGAGTTTCTCAATGAAAACAGTTAAAGTTTAAAATAGCTCTCCGGTAAATTTGAAATTTCCGGGGAGTTATAGTTTTAATAAGATTTTAATCGTTATCGGATTATTTCTCTTTGCATTTCACTGCACATAGCTAGCAATTTCTATTAAAATAACAGTTGTATTTGTTATTAAATCGATTACCCAAGTACTGATTTCTATTGAAAGGTACCGAAACTATTTATTAGAGTTGAGCTTTCTTAAAAAGTCATAAAAGTCTAACAGGGTTTAAAACTATTTATAAAGCCAAAATTGCAACATTTTTTCAGGATAAACGTTACAAAAACTATCCACAAAACATAACTAAAAACAGTTCAAGTATGAAAACTACTGTATCAACCATCATGGCTCTTGGACTATTCTTAGCGGTTAACATAATAGGTTACGCGCAAGTGAGCTCCCAACCTCTATCGTTGGATACTAGTCCAATCGAGGACCAGTTCCAGTATGTTTATCAGAAATCTTCTGATTTTGAAGAATATAAAATGGTCAAGCGATGGTACCTGACTCGGCTCAAATCGCATGTAATGGATTCATTGAAAGAAAAACAGGATCAATTAATACAGGCAAGAAGTCAGATTACCTTAAAGGAAAGCATGATCGATTCACTGCAAACAGTGATTAATACAACCACTTCTAACCTAAATACCGTAATTAAAGAAAAGGATAGTTTTGCCTGGCTTGGAATTCCAATGCAAAAAGCCGGATATAGCAGCATGGTATGGTCTATTATAGCAGTTCTCACCTTCTCCCTGTTGATTTTTATTTTATTGTATAGGCGAAGCTATCGTGTAATTGTTAATTCAGAAACCGATTTAAATGAAACCCGTTCGGAATTTGAAGCATTCCGAAAACGTGCCCTGGAGCGTGAGGAAGGTATTGTAAGAAAATACCATAACGAACTGATGAAATATAAAAGCCGGGTAAGCAAAGTATAATGGGCTCTACCCCCCTGGTTCGCTTTTTCAGCGCAGAAGGCTAAAAGTACCCTGCACGGTAGTAATATTATCGTCCCACATCTTGGCTCTTATTATATAGGAATAGGTATCGACATTCTGGAGTTTGTCCTTATAGTATCCGTCCCAGCCTTCCGAAATATCGTTAGTATAGAAAACCTCAGTACCCCAGCGGTTAAATATCCTGAATTCAAGTAATTCCTGAATACCCCAACCATCAACTTTAATGATGTCATTGATCATATCCTGGTTTGGAGTAAATGCATCGGGTATTCCAATCCGGTATTCTTCGCGTACTTCAATGTTAATCTCAAAGGCCTCCGACTGAAAACACTGATTAGTATCGGAAATAAAAAGATCATACTTTATTGAATGAAGCGGTTGCATAGTGGGATTAGAACAATCGGTACAACTGATCCTCATATCAGCATCATCGGACGACCATTCATAGGTAAGTAATCGGCTCAATGAGTCGTATACAGTAACTGTAATGCTATCACCGACAATCAGAGTTGTGTCAAGGGGGAATACGGTTATTTTACCTTGTATAAATCCTTCCTGTACATAAACAGTAATTACATCGGAATTGCTACAGTGAGTAATTGTGTCAGTGATGGTTGCGGTGTAGGTTGATGTGCTATCGGGGGATATTGTCGGAGTAAAACTTTCCGGATTATCAAATGCGGAAGCAGGAGTCCAGAATATTATGTGATCACCGTCAGCTGTTAGAATGGTTTCTTCGCCGGGACAAACAATGGTATCACCCATCAGATTAATTTCGGGCGGGGGATTGATAATAATTTCTTTTTCAATCGAATCCTTACAGTTATCGTTATTTTTTATGTTCAATTTCACGGTATAGGTATCGGCAGAATAGGTAACTATCGGATCTTCAGACAGACTGGTCGAACCGTTTCCAAAATCCCACGAATTGAATACATTGCCAATTGAAGTATTTTCAAAGGCTACTGGTTGCTGATCACAGCGGGTATCGGCATATTCAAAGTTGGCAATTACTTCGAAGAGGTGTAATGGTTTTTTAATAGTGCAACTACCGGTGGCACCTGTAACTGTAAGTCGCACGTCAATATAACCCATAGTATCGTAAGTGTGAGTCACAGGATTCTGATCATTAAAAACACTACCATCGCCAAGATCCCATGCATAGTTTAAAACATCAGAAACAACATCCATCGTAAATACAACAGGAGAACCTTTACAGGCTTCCGGCGGATCAAAACTGAAATCGGCAATAGGTCCGTCAACTATAACAATATTGTCGGAGGTATCGGAACATTCGTAACGATAGGTTATACAATGAACATTATAGCTGCCATGAGCCTTATAAGCGTGATACATATAGTTGCCTATGCCAGAGCTGTCCGACCCGTCGCCAAAATTCCATAAAACGCTGTCTATTGTTGAGCTGACATGAAATTGCACATCTCCGTTTACACAAGCATTTGTCAAATCTATTGTAAGTAAAGCACTTGGAGTAAGTTTAACGTGTATATATTTGGTTATTTCGTCGGTTTCGAGTGTAATGGTGTTTGTTACCTCCAGAGTAACAGGTATATCACCGGGACTGTTAAAAATTTTTACAGGGTTTTCTTCCGTGCTTTGTCCGTAGGGGCCGAATGTCCATAAATACTCCAAATTGGATCCGGTAGACATATTTGTAAAATGCACAGTGAAAGGCGTACAGCCCTCGGTATCATCGGCAACGAAATCGGCAGTAACCTGGCTATATATTCTTGTTGAATACAGAAGTACAATCAGGATTATAAGTATTCTGCAGGCAATTTTTTCAGGCGATTTAATTATTTTATTATGCATGGCAAGGTATATATCAGAATGAATACTCTATAAGATAGTGTTATTTTTGGTTAATTAAAATTATCATTTTACTCTTGAATAATGAAAATTTTAACAACGAATTTTGCGAAATGTCGAAAACTTACAATAGGATATTTAATAAATATGCTTAATTTCATAGAACAATAGCCAGAAAAAAACTATGTATAGTTTTTTCAGATATTTTTCTCTTTCTTTTTCTAGGTTGCTCCTAAACATGTTATCTTTATACACCGTGCTTTTAATAACGGTTCCCATAAAGGGACAGGATGCTCAACTGGCACTTTATCAATATCATCCCTTATTCATGAATCCTGCCTATACAGGTAACTTTATTGGTGACTGGCGTTTAAGTGCAGGGTACAGAAATCAACAGGTAGTGACTGCTCAGCCCTATAAAACTGCAGTTGCCAGCTTCGATGGACATTTTTATTTGCTTACTCAAAAAATTGGAGCAGGGCTGTATATTTTAAATGATCAATCGGGCATTGGCGGCTTGACTTTTAATAAAATATACGGTTCTCTTGCTTATGAAAGGGATATTAACAATAATATTATTGGTGTTGGTTTACAGGCTGGTTATGTTTCTGGAAGTGTAAATGATTGGGGTATTTGGGATAATACAACAGGTACTTTTACAGCCCCGGGAGGAGAAGTATATTTTGGAGAAAAAACCAGTTTCATTGACATTAATTTAGGTTTTAGCTGGAAGCGAAAGATCAACCATATTCTTCCACAGGTTGGACTTAGCCTGCTACACGTGAATAATCCGAATATTTCTTTTTTTGAAGGTGAGGAAAAGCAAAATATTCAGATTCTGTTTGATACACGTCTCGATTTGGAAATTGGCGATAATCTATTATTAACGCCCCTTATTCTTCTAAAAACTCAGCGAGGTGTAAGTCAATCGGTTGCCGGAGCCGATATAAATTATAGATTGCGAGGCAAGCGAAGTCCTGTAAAATCGGTTTTTGGAGGTATTCATCTCCAGAATGGCATATTGGAAAAAGCCTCCTCTGTATTACTGCAATTGGGTACGCGTGTGAAAAGAATAGATATTGTGGCGGGTTATGAACGTAATCTTAGCAACTTTGGTGAGTCAGCAGGAATGACCGGGGCTTTCGAAGTTGCCATTGTTTATAATAGTATCAGCACTGTATTAAATACATATTCAATTCCCTGTGAGAGGTATTAAATATTATATATCGCTAATTTTTATGGTGTCTGTTCTGTTTGGCAAGGTACAGGCTCAGATGGAATTTGTCGATAATCTGAATGCAAATCAACTTAAACGCTTTGCTAAAAACTCGATCAGGAAAGGCGATATGTATACAGCTATTTTCTTTTATGAAAAATACCGGGAATACAACAAGAATAATCAGAGGATCAATTACGAACTGGCTGAACTTAATCGAAGTGTGCGTAACTATCTGGCTGCAAAAGATCTTTACAAAATTGTACTTGAAAACGAGCCGAATAAATTTCCTATGGCACGTTTTTATTATGCTCAAATGCTAAAATCGCTCGGAAAATATGACGAGGCCATTGAAGAGTTTAACAAATTTCGCCAGGAAGTTAAAGGTAAAAAGGAGTCACAACTTTATGGACGGCTGGCACGAAATGAAATATCGGGTTGTGACTCAGCCAAATATCTGATAGGAAAACCCCTCAACGTTACTATAAGCAATCTGAATTCAACTATTAATAGTCCGCATATTGAGTTGTCACCAATACCAGTTAATGATATTTCATTCCTGTATGCATCTCTGCGAATCGATTCCCTTATATATTTCACTGCCGATAATGTGGATACAGATATGCCCGTACGTCAATTTTACCGTGCTAAGAAAGAGGGTATGGACTGGATTGGAGGAGAACTGCTTTCTGAGCCTTTCAATTTGCCCGGAATTGAATCGGGCAATGGCGTATTTTCAAGAGATGGCAAACGATTTTATTTTACACGCTGCGAGAAAAACTGGAAGGGAGAAGTCATTTGCAGCATTTACAGGATGATCAAAGAAGGCAGGGAATGGGGATTGCCTGTGCAACTGCCCCCTGTAATAAACGACCCGAATTATACAAGCACTCAGCCCGCATTAGGACGTTCCATTAAGAGTGACCGCGAAATCATATATTTTGTTTCAAACCGGCCCGATGGGAAAGGTGGTTTGGATATTTGGTATTCCATTTGGAACGAGGAAAAAAATTTGTATAGCAGTCCAAGAAATTTAGGCAGTAAAATAAATACGGCAGGCGACGAAATGACACCTTTCTACAATGCTTCGAAACGAACCCTTTATTTCAGCTCGAATGGACTGCCAGGTATTGGCGGATTGGATATTTTTAAAGCATTTGGTGGTCGTAACAGATGGGAAAACGTGGAGAATATCGGGTATCCGATCAATTCAAGTTTCGATGATCTTTATTATACAGTCAGCCGAAAAGAGGAGGATGGTTTCCTGGTATCCAACCGCCCTGATTCTTTAGTAAGTGAAACCTGTTGCGATGATATTTTATACTATCGGTGGAATGATTTTATCCGCATTACAGTTACAGGTGCTATTTATCCTTTTGAGCAGGATCGTTTTGGAAGGAAGAAGGATCTTTCAAATTTTGATTTCATGAATCCCGATGCAAGTATTCATCCGCTGGAGGGAGCAAAAGTTGCCCTTTATGTACAGGATGAAGATACAAAAGAGTTTATTTTTTTAGATCGATATACTACCGGAGAAAGCGGGAAGTTTTATTTTACCCTTGAGCCCGATCGGGAATATGAATTTAAAATGGAGGGGACACAGTATTTCGATAGTAAAAACTACCTGTCGACCGATTTCTTTAATTTTTCTGATACTATTGAAATGCCACCGACCTGGGTTAATGTATTAAGCGATAAACCCATTGTACTCGAAAATATCTATTATGATTTTAATAGTGCCGATCTGACACAAAAAGATAAAAATGTACTGGATACTACCCTGTTGATACTCCTTAGGGAAGCCCCGGAATTCATTATAGAAATTGGCGCTCATACCGATAGTATTGGCGATACAGAATATAATCTTACGCTTTCGCAGGAAAGGGCCGGTAATGTAGTAAAGTACTTGGTTCAAAAAGGAATTCCTTCACAAAGATTAGTTGCAAAAGGTTATGGAGCATCAAAACCTCTGGCGCCCAACTTCAATCCAGACGGTACGGATAACGCAGAGGGACGGGAAAAAAATCGAAGAACAGAATTCAGAATTATAGGCACAACCGATCTTTTCGGTGAAGATGAGGATGAAGAATACGTAGGCGAATAGTATTGCATTGCGAAAATAAAATTTTTCTTCTTCCTTTGCTGACTTGGATTTTAAGCTTTTTTTATGATCCGGAAATTGTAACTTCTAAAATTGAATCGATAGGGTTTTTACAACTTTTGTATCGGAAAGTATTTTACAGTAATAGAGACCTTCGTTCATCTTTTCATTTTCAAATGAAACGTTGTTCAATCCCTTGTTAGTATATATTACCCTGCTTGTCATCTGTATACCTTGTAGATTGTAGAGATAGATATTGACTCTCTGCGGTTCCTGTACTTCAATATACAATTGTCGATTGGTTCCAAACCAGACATTAGGACCAATAATTTTATTTTCTTCCAAAGCTTCAACAGGATTTGTGCCTGCTATTAATTCAAAGTTGAGGCTGAGGGAATTCGTCCAGTTTTCTAATACAACATCCTCAGCAACTTTATTAATATATCCCGGAGCCGAGCATTTAATATCATAAGTGCCGGGAGCAATCAGGCGGTGAAAGTCACCATTTACTTCATCCGAATACACATGCGAACTGTCGGTATCATGTCCCAATATGAATATCTTCGCTTTAAGTGGTTCACCGGTCAGTGAATCAGTTACAATGCCGTGAATGCCTTTCAAACATTGACCCATATAATCGAGCATGGCTATTTTGTTATAGTCCCAGTAGGAAGGAAGTGAAGCTGCAGGAGGCATTTTCACCGTACTGACTTCAATAGTAATCTCCCGGCCGTTACAGAAGTAGGTAGTGTAATCCTGCCGTCCACCGGCAATTGAGTACCAATCGTATCCGTTAGTAACTCCGCCAGGTTCAACATCGGAAAAATAGCTACTTCCTCCGTATTTCTTGACCGTATCGGCATACTGGTAGGAAACATATTCGAACCAGTTCTCATCAGGATGAGATTTACTCCAGGTATCCCAGGGATAATTCATCACTTCTGACCCGCCATGATAGTTGGCTGAAAAAACAAAATTATGTTCTGTCATAAACTGCATCATGGCTTCGGTTTCAGGCTGCCAATCTTCATCATCGGGATGATCACCCTCCTCTTCCTCTGGATCAGGAAAATTTCGGTTCAGGTCGACTGAGTTAGCATTATACCTGGTAGCACCCGAAACGGTATGATTACCTGAAAAGTATGTACCATCCGGATTGGCATTGGGATTGATCCAGATTTCAAGGCTATCTACCAGTCGTTGTAATTCAGGCTTGGTTGTATAGTTTGTAAGAAGGTAGTCGATTAAACGTAACATAAGCATGTACCCGGTAACTTCATCACCATGCATAGTTGAAGTATAAAAAAACTCCGGCTCGGGTTCTTTGACATTAACATTATCTGATATTTTAACACACAGTAATTTACGGCCATTTACACTGGTTCCTATTTCATATAACTGGCATAAGTCGGGGTAATTCTCAGCGAAAGCATTCATCATATCAACATAGGCATCGTATGTGGGATAAACATCCCAATCGTTCAATATATCGCTTGTAATCAGCTCTGATTTATCAAGAAGAAG
>CAZQCO010000018.1:0-20877 GCA_964592225.1 uncultured Bacteroidales bacterium | reverse complement strand
TTTATTCGATTAATAAAACTTTGGTCCGGATATAATCAGAAGCTTTCATTCGGTAAAAATATACGCCATTGTTTAGCTGATCGTTAAATTCCAGTGTTATAGTATTCTGTCCTGCCTGGTAGTAATTCTTGTTTATAGAAATTATTCTTCCGTTAATATCTACAATTTCAAAAATTACATCATCAGCAAAAGGAATAACAAAATCAATCGAGGTTGTATGACTAAACGGATTCGGATAATTCTGTTCAAGTGAATACCCGTTAAATGGCACATCAGTCAGATAGTTTACATAACCTATAGTTGCGAAGTTCCATACTTCTGACCAGGATGTTTCTGCACCACAACTATTGAAGGCTTTGACTCGCCAATAAAAAACTGTACCCTGATCAAGACTTGCTACTTCCGATGCATTGGAGGTTATGCTGCTTTGATCTACTTCAGGACTTCCAAAATCGTTGTTGTTATCAACCTGAAGCTGGTATGAATCAGCTCCTGCTATAACATTCCATATCAGAAGAATAGGATCGGGCTGTTCAACAGAGCCATTGGGCGGAGAACTTAGTGTAGGAGTTCCAGGTGTTACAGGCATTGTTGTGAAGTGCCACGATGAGGACCATGCACTGGTACCGGCCGTATTTGTAGCACTTACTCTCCAATGGAAAGTTGTTTCATTATTAAAATCCGATACGGAATGAGAAGTCGTTAATATGTTTGAGTTATCAAGGAACGGACTACTGAAATCAGAATCATCATCAACCTGTAAACAATAAGTATCAACGTTGCCAGGATCGTTCCAGCTGAATGTTATACTGGTCGGATGACAGGTTGTTAAATGCGCCGGCCCTAATAAAGTAGGTGCATCGGGAGGAAGCAGGGCTTTATTAGCAATAACATATACTTCGTAAGAAGATTCATCAGGATCATCACTTAATACGGTAATTGTTGCTGTGTCAGATAATTCCGTAACCAAGGACCAGTTAACAGTAACACACATATCATGATCGTTACCGGCAGTGATACTAAATGGGACTGATTCATCTACTGTCAGCCATTCTTTATCATCACTTACTGAACTAATTGTGAGATCTGAACTCCCAACATTATAGATTGTAAAGCAATCTGAAGCCGGAGGATCTCCGCCTTCGATTTCAAATACAGCTACGCCATAATGCTGTAAGTTATAAATACTGTATGTACCTCCCCAGGTCATGGTATGGTTAGAGTAATCCCAGGTATCATGAATGTATATGGTCGAGCTGGCATTATCGTATCCGTACCCTACCATGGAATGACCATCTACCTGGATAATAACAGGCCTTCCGGCATCAATTTCAGCCTTATACTGATCGTAGGTAAAGCCAAGTGTATTACCATCATAACCATAAATCAACTGACTATAATTGCTGTTTACGGTATACCCTCTCGATTCGATAAATTGCCGGAAGCCATGGCAGCCATCTTTGTTACCTGAACTTTCTCCACCTGTATAATCGTATAGAGGTGCTCCATTGTTATAAGTAGAAAACATGGTGCCACCATCGCTATTGTTCCAGTTCGATTGATTGGTACCCATAAAATCAGCAGTACAATCTTCCCAGGTATGCTCGGTCCAGCCATTGGTGATAAACGGATCAGGGCCGCTATGATCAACCATTACCCAGTAGTCTTCCACATGGCCTCTTGTCGCCCGGCCGTCGATACCTTCCGAAGTAGCACTAAGCGGGCAATGTGCCCGGGTTTCCCCGTTGATAACTTCGGTGCCCCAAACGCTATTATCCATAGGCATTACACCTCCGTTTGTTGGTCCGGTATACATATCCGGGAATCCTGTATTATCGTAATAGCCAGCTATCATAGCCGCCGACGTAGCAGAACAACCAAATACCCAGGTAAATGCGGGTACATTGGATAGTGTTATAGCCGACTTGTTAGGAACCGCAACAGGTGCCCGGTAGTTTTCAGGTGGCCGACCGGGTACAATAATTCCCACAATTTCATTCCCTGGATTAAGAGGATCTGGTTCTCTTGATACGATGTACTTCTCATCGATCAAACTATGAGGATCAGGTACAGCCTGTCGGGCAATTTCACTGAGCTCCATTTGCTTGGTACTTTCATCAATAGTAAGTGTATCAGGCTGGATATCAATATCGGGATCAGTAACTGAAGTACTGGTTGTAAAATTCCAGGTTGATGACCATGAACTTGTTCCTGATGAATTTGTAGCATTTACTCTCCAGTAATACATTGTGCTAACATCTAATCCGGTTACTGATTGTGATGTTGAGGTTAATTCCGATTGATCGTAATACGGACTGCTGAAATCAGAATCATCATCGACCTGTAAGCTATAACTATCGGTATTACCTGGATCGTTCCAACTTAATGTTAAACTGGTAGATTGATCCGTTACTCCGTTGGCGGGTGATATCAGTGTGGGTGCATCGGGAGGTACACCACTTTTATTAGCCGTAACTGTGACATTGTAAGATGATT
The DNA here is from genome assembly GCA_964592225.1 of uncultured Bacteroidales bacterium. GTDB lineage: Bacteria > Bacteroidota > Bacteroidia > Bacteroidales > UBA10428 > UBA10428. Next base: position 18,381 of record CAZQCO010000018.1, on the reverse strand, counting down.
CATCAGGGTCATCACTGATTACAGTGATAGTGGCCATATCAGATGCTCCCGGAACTAAATCCCAATCTACTGTTACACACATACTTTGTTCGTTGTCAACTGAAATGCAGAATGGAGTAGCCGGTAAACCTTCGATTGTTAGCCAATCCTTATCGTCACTTACCGAACTGACTGTGAGGGTTCCTTCGCCTACATTAGAGATTGTAAAACAATCTGGAGAGGGGGGATCTCCGCCTTCGATTTCAAATACAGCTACGCCATAATGCTGTAAGTTATAAATACTGTATGTACCTCCCCAGGTCATGGTATGGTTAGAGTAATCCCAGGTATCATGAATGTATATGGTCGAGCTGGCATTATCGTATCCGTACCCTACCATGGAATGACCATCTACCTGGATAATAACAGGCCTTCCGGCATCAATTTCAGCCTTATACTGATCGTAGGTAAAGCCAAGTGTATTACCATCATAACCATAAATCAACTGACTATAATTGCTGTTTACGGTATACCCTCTCGATTCGATAAATTGCCGGAAGCCATGGCAGCCATCTTTGTTACCTGAACTTTCTCCACCTGTATAATCGTATAGAGGTGCTCCATTGTTATAAGTAGAAAACATGGTGCCACCATCGCTATTGTTCCAGTTCGATTGATTGGTACCCATAAAATCAGCAGTACAATCTTCCCAGGTATGCTCGGTCCAGCCATTGGTGATAAACGGATCAGGGCCGCTATGATCAACCATTACCCAGTAGTCTTCCACATGGCCTCTTGTCGCCCGGCCGTCGATACCTTCCGAAGTAGCACTAAGCGGGCAATGTGCCCGGGTTTCCCCGTTGATAACTTCGGTGCCCCAAACGCTATTATCCATAGGCATTACACCTCCGTTTGTTGGTCCGGTATACATATCCGGGAATCCTGTATTATCGTAATAGCCAGCTATCATAGCCGCCGACGTAGCAGAACAACCAAATACCCAGGTAAATGCGGGTACATTGGATAGTGTTATAGCCGACTTGTTAGGAACCGCAACAGGTGCCCGGTAGTTTTCAGGTGGCCGACCGGGTACAATAATTCCCACAATTTCATTCCCTGGATTAAGAGGATCTGGTTCTCTTGATACGATGTACTTCTCATCAATTAGACTATGAGGATCAGGTACAGCCTGTCGGGCAATTTCACTGAGCTCCTGCTGACTTCCCAGTTTTTCTTCAGGTTCATTGATGGTTAATGAACCAGGCTGGATATCTATATCAGGCGAGCCATCACCCGTTACATATTTGAGTAATTCTATATCATCAATATAAGCGCCTTCATATGAACATATTATATTGTCGCTATTAAAATAAAATGCTAAATACACTTCTGGTTCACCGGTAACATCTCCCAGGGTATAAACATCTGTTAAGTCGAAAGTTTTTGATGTCCAACCGCCTGAATTACCACTGTAGCGAATGCCATAAAAATTTGAACCGTTAAGTGATGCAAGGCAGTACAGATAGTCGTAACCGCTTTCTGAGTTAAGCCAAAGCTGATAATCTACATACGCATCGTTTGCACCGCTTAAATCAAAAGGTCCATATACCATCCATGATGCAGTATAATTATCATAGTGGCCCGGAGGTGTAACGGCTTCGGAACCGGCACCCACACAATAAGCGCTATATGAACCCTCATAATATCTGTAACTCTCCTGGCCCCAATAAGCATCGAAACTTGACGAAGTAGTAAAAACATCCCAAATACCCGGGAACTCACCTTCCATGTCTTCCGTCATTATAGTTTCCCATCCGGCTTTCTGTTCACCAATAATGATTCCGGGTGATTTCGTATTATCAATGCTTATATTTGATCCAAATTTCCTCATATCTGTTTTATCCAGAGTAATCGCAACCGGAACTTCTGTCATAGGTAAACATTGTCCTTTTTCGAAAGGTTGCAGTTGAGAAAATGGATTGACCCTGCTAGCAGAATATGTATCCAATTCAGTAGCAGAGATAATTTCTCCCTCTTGGTTATTTAATACAATTAAGGGTTTCAGGTCTCTCGTATGCGAATATCCATTTGTGAATACGCAACAAATAATAATGAGAATAATAATTTTTAAAGATTTCATTGTAATAAAGATATTTTAGGGTTTATAATTAATTTATGTAACGGCAAATAAATGGATCACATATCATTCTAAATTATCACAAATATAAAAATATCATTTTCAATTGATTCACTATATATAATTTAGATTAGATATAAATAAGATATTTCTCTTGACACAAATGTCAGTAATAACAAGGAAAAGCATCTATGTCATTTCGCTATTTGGAAGCTTTATTTTTTTGATAAAAGGAAAGAAAAAGAGGATAAACGGTCCTCGTTTAAATAAAAAATATAATAGTCAGATTTTAATTTACCTGGATAGATAAATTTTTACTAATGAATAAAATAAAATATGACTATCAGGAATGATACACCTAATTAATTGAAAAGAGCGACATTCCTGCGTAAGCAGGAATCTAGTTGTAAAAAATAGATTCCGTGTCAAGCACGGAATGTTGCATAGTACATAGGTTTATTATTCACGATTCCCGATACTCATTAAATAAAAAAGAGTTTGCTTTTTGATTACCCTGTCAGGATTAATCGGGAACAAACTCTTTAGCTGATAATTACAATGCTGTTAATGATATGCCTGGTTTATAAAACTAACTGTAATACGGTACATGTTTCCATTCAATACCGGATCAGCTTTTAGTTCTGCTCGATTCAGCAATAGCTCAGTTATGTGATTTAACGATTTATTGTTACTGCTGATCTCATAGTTTGTCAATTCTGAATTTTCATTAACCTTAAAGATAATTGTCATTTTACATTCTCTGACATTACCGATAAATTTCTCGAAAGGAACTTTTTCAATTACATTATCCAGGTTGCTTATTAATTCCTGACGCGCAGAAGTCTCTGATTCATTTTCACTTCCAAATGAAGTCGTAAATGCCATAGTTAATATCACCAGGCAGCTAAGTAGAATTTTTTGAATTTTCATGATTGTTGGTTTTAATTTATAATTCAAAATTACGGGGAATGGATTGCTCAAGTGTCATAACCGAGTAAACAGTTGTAAAAAAATGTCATGAGATGAAAAAACAATTTGGAAAGGCGAAACTGTAAACATTAATTGTAATCGACAAACCTAAATTTCAAAAATAGAAATGCATAAATTGCATGCTAGAACTGTACTTAATACATAAAGACTCAAAGTGCTTTATTATAGGAATGCTATAAAGTCATTGCTTAATCTGATATTCATTGTCATCCTTATTTCTTGTTGCAACCGTAACAGGCAGAAAATTCAAATTGAGAGGAAAGAAAGTGTTGATTTTCAGATAGAGCTGTCTGAATTACTCGATACCGTGCAATTATCAGGATTGTTTACCGATTCCAAAACTTTTGTCGATTTTCCGCTTAAAACTACCCCCGACTCAATTATATGCCTGTTTGATTCTCAAAGACATGAGTACAATTTTAGTTTACCTTCCTTTATTGCCCTGAATTTTGATACTTTATCGGCCACTTATGAAAACTATTCGACACATCCGGATCACTCAATTACGGAACACATCGATACTCTCTGGAATATACTTACCCGGCAGCCGGTTTCGCAAAACCTTTCCTCACTGATCTCACTGAAATATCCTTACATTGTTCCCGGAGGCAGGTTCCGGGAAATTTATTACTGGGACAGTTACTTTACAATGCTGGGACTCGCAGAGAGTGATCAAAGCCATATGGTTAAATATATGGTTGATAATTTTTCTGAGCTTATCAACACATACGGACATATTCCGAATGGCAACCGAACTTACTACCTGAGTCGTTCGCAACCTCCCTTTTATGCCTCGATGGTAGAATTGCTCGTTTCAATATATGATTCAGTCAAGTTGTCGGATTATATACAATCGCTTGAAACAGAATACAATTTCTGGATGACCGGCAGGGAGAAATTGAGTCCTGAACATCCGGCACTTTTCCGGACAGTCTGGCTTGATGACAGTACGGTTTTAAATCGTTATTGGGATAATCTCTGCCTGCCACGTCCCGAATCCTATAAGGAGGATATGGTACTCTATAAATTATCCGGGCGCGATTCTTCCATATTCAGGGATATAAGGGCAGCGGCTGAATCGGGATGGGACTTCAGCAGCCGGTGGTTTGAAGATATGTATTCACAAAAATCGATTAATACTACGCAAATTATACCTGTCGATTTAAATTGCCTGCTGTATAATCTTGAAAGAACATTAGTCAATGCATTTCTTGAAATTAATGATACAGGGAACGTTGAAAAATACCGTAACCTGGCCAAACGACGTCTGAGGGCCATCAACCGTCTGCTGTGGAATCCGGGAACCGGTTTTTATCATGATTACAATTTTATTAATAAGGATCATACGGAAGTATTATCGCTGGCAGCCATGTATCCTTTGTTTTATGAAATTGCCGATAGTTTGCAGGCCCTGAAAGTAAAAAGCAGGATAGAAAATAACTTTTTATATAGTTACGGATTAGTCACTACACTGACACAGCCGCTTACGAAAGAACAATGGGACTATCCGAATGGATGGGCTCCTTTGCAATGGATAACGTATGCCGGTCTTATTAACTATGGTTATATTGAACTTGCCGATGAAACAGCTTCGAGGTGGATGCTTATCAATGAAAATATTTTTTATGGGAAGGGCGATCCTGAACAAAAAGGAAGAATGCTTGAAAAATACAATGTTGTGGCAGGGAACAAGGGCAAAGGAGGAGAATATAAATTGCAGGATGGCTTTGGCTGGACAAATGGCGTTTACATGAAATTCTTTCACCGGCGGGTTAAATAAAAACACTCTTTATCAGCTACTTTTTTAAATTCGAACCAGAAAAATGAATTTGCCTGATTATACTGAAACCTGAATGTACATATAAAAGTAGGTGTATATAAACGACCAGCCTATTTGTCCTGCCAGTAACCACATAATTTTATCAATCCGGGTTCCATAGTATTTTGTAGTCAGAAAAGCACCTACAGGAATTGATAGTATGATAGGAGAGAGGATTACAATTCCCGGTAAACCGTACTTCTTTATTATCATCACAACAAAGCGGTTTCGCCTTGTGAATATTCGTTTATCGGTTTTTCTTTGTCTGAATTGAGGAGTAATATACCTGTACCAGAAAAATATCAGGGTCTTAGAAAGATAGATAAAGAAAATCAGGCCCAGCAGACCCCCGATATTAGTAAATAGTATAGTCTTCCAAAATGAAAACTTCATTCCAAATACTGCGACAGGAAAAGTAAGGGCAAATTTCCAGGTGCAACAGATAATAACTGTAATTTCTTTCATTAACAGGGAATACTTGAATAGGTTGAAATATCCAAGATTATTGAAAATATTTTAAAAAGTCAATAAAGCACATCCATTTATTTCACAGAGAAGCAATGATTCAGTATAATAGAAGGAGAGAAGTTATTTCAACGACTCTCCTTCACCCACTAATCCCAATTCTAGATTTGATCTATGAAAAAAATATTAACTGTTAATTTAAAAGAAAAGCACTGCATTGTAAGGTAGTATTACCTTTAACACGCAGCAAATAATACCCCTCCGATAAATCAGAAACATCAAATTGATATCGGTTCAGCCCAAAACCAGTAGAACCAAGGTCAACGGATCTGATTATTTTACCGTTGGTCTGAAATATTTGTAGTATGAGATTATCAGTCTGCTTAACATCAATATCAATTGTAATCTCTTCTCTGGCAGGATTAGGAAAAACTTTCAATAAATCGGGCTCAACTCTATAATCAGACAGACCCTCGATTGGCTGAATGGTTGGAAATGCGATGCCTGTATTAAAGAAATCCCAGATCAGGTCTGTTGCTGATACTTTCATTGTAGTTCCGTTATTTACGGGCCATGCATGCTCATTCCAGGGTAATGTGTAAAACAGGATGGTAGTATCGCTTTCGGAATTTGTCCACACTTCGCCAACATAGTTCTGTTCGTTGTATACTGTGTCGGGAGCATTGTTACAATCATTTACCGTTAGCCAGTAGTCAAGTGCAGTGTTCCTGACATTTGAATAATTTACTGCAGGATCATTTTTTGCATGCAGGTGGATCATTCTTACCGGATTTGTTTCTACTTCAGCGTCGAAGTTTACCATTCCTGCCACTGTACCTGTGGCATTAATCAAGCCATTGGTTTCAAATGCCAGCCTGTTAGCCAGTCCGCAGCCATCGGAAAAACCAACAACAAAAACCTTAGTCGAATCAATCGGGAAACGGGCAAACATGGTATCAATAACCGCCTTACTATACCCAATATCATCGGGCTTTTCCGCATTCATAAAGTAATTCCAGCTCAAATCGGGTGGGGGACCCACATAGTGCAGGTAAGCTACAAAGAAATGTTTGGCGTTCGCTTTTACGCTAAAGCCTGTCATTTGTTCCATTTCCAGTGCATTGCTGTTCCATCCATGAGCTGCCAGAATCAGTGGATATTTTTCGGTACTATCTACAGAAGAAAAGAATCGGCTGGGAATTTGAATTTTAAAATCTCTCTGGCGAGGCCCTTCAGATATCGTATCGTAAATAGCATAGGTTTTATTTATACCTGAAGAGAAGAATTCCCACATCCTGTTAGTGGTTCCCAGTCGGGAATTAACATTCCACTGATGCCCTCCAGTCTCACTCAGGTAAAGCATGACGTTAGCAGTACTATCCTCCGATGGATAGAGGATGCCTTTGATCTTGCTGTCGTTGCGAAATGTATCGGGTTCGGCAGTAATACCATTAATGGTTTTCCAGTTATCAAGCAGGTCGTACACCGAAGGATAGCCCCACATACCATCAATATCAACAGCGCTATCATCAAGCGCGTGAATATGGAGAATTGGAACAGGATGAGCGGGAGGATCAACCTCCATGGCCAGTAATCCGGCTACGGCAGCATAACCTGCAATTCTTTCAGAAAGAACATTGGCCAAAGCGTAACCCATTATAGCTCCATTTGAAAAACCTGCAAGAAATACTTTCTCAGGATCAATAGGATTTTCTTCAATCAGCGTGTCGATTAATGCTGTAATAAAACCGATATCGTCGACACCCTCACTGGCAGCCGGATCGCAGCAGGAGCCTGCATTCCAGGAGTTGCCTACGCCCTGCGGATAAACTGCAATAAATCCTTCCTGATCGGCCTTTAAACTAAAGGAAGTAATGGATTCAAATGAAGCTGCTGAACAACCCAGATAATGAAGGGCGATAACAACCGGAACATCCTCTCCTTCGGGCAGGTTATCGGGAATATGAATCAGATAGGAACGCTCTACGCCGTCGACATTAATTGTTTGTGCCAAGAGTAGATTAGAATAACAAAATGCGATAGTAAGTATTAAAATGCTTAGAATTTTCTTCACGGTGATGTTTGGATTTTAATACTATTACATTTCAGGAGTGACAAACCCTTATTCCGAACATAATAACATTACTATTTTACATCATGAAAAAACCGGATAAACCCAGTAAAAATGGCTTATCCGGCAGTTATTAAAAATTTATTTAAATAATAAATATCTGGAGGATCAAATTCCAGTAATTTGTTCCATCAGCGTTTCCAAATGAAAAATTCATACCCGCAATAATCCAGGTATTTAATAACTATCTCATTTTCAAATTCAATAGCATCGAAAGTATCCAGAGCCTCTTTTATTGTGGCATATTTAGCTCTCAGTTCTGCTATCGTCTTCTCCAGGAATAATATGAATTCTTCTATCCAGCCTTTACGAGGAAGCGTAAAATGATCAATTAAATGATATCCTTCCTGCCGGGCAGCTTCCAGGATTTGTTCAATGGTGAAAACTGTCAGACCTTCCTGCTTCCAGTGTTGAATCAATTCAGCAGGTCTGTATTCTTTAAGCCATACCAGGTCGGTTAACACAAGAAAGCCATCCTTTTTCAGAAATTTTCCCCATTGTTTCAAACCCTCTTTTATTCCAATAATAAATACGGCTCCTTCCGACCAGATCACGTCAAATAAATTGCTACTGAAAGGTAAATCCGACATATCAGCATTGATACAGGAAATCTTTTCTGCTAATTCTGCTTTCTGAGCTGCTTCTTCAAGGCAATCGAGGAAAAATTGATGATTATCGATTGCCGTGATTTTTGCCTCGCTTATTTTCGCGAGTTCTATTGTTTGTGAACCCTTCCCGCATCCAATATCAAGTATCTCAGGCCGGGAGGGAAGATGTCTTTTTATAGAGTTAAAAGCTTTTTGTGTCGATTCTTTCAGTCCTGGCCCCTGACGGGGTATATTCTCAAAAACTTCGTAGAAATATTTATTCATGACTTGAATTTATTAAACTATATTGTATGAAAATACAGTACAAGTTATTAATTACTAATAATATAATGTTTATGAAGTAAACTTTATTGATAAGAACATCGCCCGTTAAATATTAGATAAATTAAAGGATGAACAATAAAGCATCTCGTGATTGAACTATTCCGCGAGGACTATCCTACAATTATCAAATGTATAGAAGTCATTAAGCTATTTGAACCAAATATACTTATTTGGTTTAAGCCTTAAAAAGATTTTTTTCATTACTCTTAACCGAATGCTGAGTCCTTACTTATAACAACCGAAACAGGTTAAAAACAAAAGGCTGTCTGCATTAATAATGAACAGACAGCCTTAGAAATAATAAATTTAACTAACTACTCCTCTTTATTTTTGGCAGCCATCTTCGGGTTGCCTTTTTCTTTTTGGATTACTTTAATAGTTATTTCTTCATTCTTTTTACTGAATCCAACCGAAATAATATCTCCTTCCTTAATCTCCGATCGGATAAGTACTTCGGCCATGGGATCTTCAAGGTATTTCTGGATGGCTCTTTTCAAAGGACGAGCACCGAATTGAATGTCGTAACCCTTTTCGGCAATAAAACTTTTAGCTACTTCGGAAAGCTTAATTTTATATCCCAGTTTGATGATTCGCTGGTAAAGCCCGTCAAGCTCGATATCAATAATTTTAAAGATATCCTCTTTGGTAAGGGCATTAAACAACACCACATCGTCGATACGATTCAGAAACTCAGGTGCGAAAGCTTTTTTTAAGGCATTCTGGATTACACTCTTTGTGTAATCGCTCATCTGCGTCTTTTTTGCTGTTGTAGCAAAACCAACTCCCTGTCCAAAGTCCTTAATTTGCCGTGTACCAATGTTAGAAGTCATTATAACAATGGTGTTTCTGAAATCTACTCTTCTTCCCAGGCTGTCGGTAAGTTGTCCTTCATCCAGCACCTGCAATAAAATATGGAAGACATCGGGGTGGGCCTTTTCAATTTCATCGAGCAAGATCACGCAATAGGGTTTGCGCCGCACTTTTTCAGTGAGTTGTCCGCCCTCTTCATATCCGACATATCCCGGAGGGGCACCAACCAGACGTGAGACAGAGAATTTTTCCATGTACTCGCTCATATCAATACGAACCAGGTTGTCGGTACTTTCAAAAAGATACCTGGCCAGTACTTTTGCCAGCTGAGTTTTACCTACACCAGTCGGACCAAGAAATATAAAAGTGCCAATAGGCTTGTTCGGGTCCTTCAATCCAGCGCGGTTGCGCTGTATCGATTTGACAACTTTTGAAACCGCTTCAACCTGACCAATAACACTGGCGCTAAGTTCATTGCCCATATTCAGCAAGCGGATACCTTCGGCTTGTGCGATTCTCTGAACAGGAATGCCGGTCATCATAGCAACAACTTCGGCTACCTTTTCTTCGTCGACAATCTCACGATTACGCGCCAACTCTTTTTCCCAACGTATTTTTTCCTCTTCGAGCTGTTCGATATATTCTTTTTCCTTATCGCGGAAACTAGCAGCCTTTTCAAAATTCTGATTTTTTACTGCCGTGATTTTTTCCTTCTTTGTTTCTTCAACCTTTTGTTCAAGGTCCAGAATGGTATCAGGCACAATAATATTGGAAATATGCACACGTGAACCCGATTCGTCAAGTGCATCGATGGCTTTATCAGGCAGGTGCCTGTCGGTAATATACCTGTTAGTAAGGTGTACGCAGGCAGTTATAGCTTCGGGAGTATAAATTACGTTATGATGATCTTCGTAACGTTCCTTGATATTATTGAGAATCTCCTGAGTTTCTTCTTCGCTGGTGGGTTCCACCATCACTTTTTGAAATCTTCGTTCCAGGGCTCCGTCCTTTTCAATATGCTGCCGGTATTCATCCAGTGTTGTGGCTCCAACACATTGAATATCGCCGCGGGCAAGGGCGGGTTTTAGCATATTGGCTGCATCGAGCGATCCGGTTGCTCCTCCTGCTCCAACAATGGTATGAATTTCATCGATAAACAGGATAACATCGGCAGTTTTCTGCAATTCGTTCAGTATGGCTTTCATACGTTCTTCAAACTGTCCGCGGTATTTGGTTCCTGCAACAATCGAAGCCAGGTCGAGTGTGACCACACGCTTGCCGAATAATACACGGCTTACTTTACGTTTCATTATCCGCAGGGCAAGTCCTTCGACTATTGCCGATTTGCCAACACCGGGTTCACCAATAAGAATGGGATTGTTTTTCTTGCGACGGCTAAGAATTTGTGCCAGACGTTCAATTTCTTTTTCGCGACCAACTATAGGATCGAGCCGGTCCTCTTCAGCTGCTTTGGTAAGATCGATTCCAAAATTGTCCAGTACGGGAGTTTCAGATCCCGATTTGGAACCCGATTCGGGACTGCCACCACTTTTTTGAGGTCCGAATGTACTTCCCGGTTCATCTTCATCGCCTGGGAATTCAGCCTTTGGATCGGAGCGTTCGACCGAGTCAGAGTTTTCTTTCTCGAGTTCCCGGCGGACACTTTCATAATCGATTTCATGGGTTCCCAGCACTTTTCGAACATTACCGGTTTCTTCCTTTAAGATAGCCAACAGGAGATGACCTGTATCGATAGTTGATTTTTTAAGCGATTTAGCTTCGAGATATACCAGCTTAAGTATTCGTTCCGAAGATTTAAGAAGCGGGATATTATCGGCGCGTGTAACCTTTATGGGCCCGGAGGGATTCAGTGATCCTTCCACTTCTTTTCTTAGCTCATAGAGATTGGCTCCCAGAGTTACAAGTACATCGATGGCAATGCCTTCTCCTTCCCGCAAAATTCCTAAAAAAAGATGTTCGGGTGCAATCTCTGTATTACCAAGCCTTATAGCTTCTTCTTTACTATATGATAGTACATCCTTTATCCGTTGTGAAAACTTAGCATCCATACCTATGATATTTTCCTTTATGTTATTTGTATTTGCAGCGCCTGGGGTACGACAAAGATAGCAATAATTAACATGGTATTATAAACATGTTTTGTTGATAATTACACCCATTTTTTTTGACGTTTTCCCGCCATAAATATCTACTTTAGCATGCTCATTTTCTAATAAATTTAATAATATTTTTCCACAATATAAATATATAATTTCATTCAATGGCTGAAGGAGAAAGGATTTTAAAAATCAATATCGAGGAGGAAATGAAATCAGCCTACATCGATTATTCGATGTCGGTTATAGTTTCAAGAGCATTACCCGATGTGAGAGATGGCTTAAAACCGGTTCATCGAAGGGTTCTGTATGGTATGTCAGAATTAGGAGTAATGTCGAACCGTCCCTATAAAAAATCGGCAAGAATAGTAGGAGAGGTGCTGGGTAAATATCATCCGCATGGCGATACCTCGGTTTATGATGCTATGGTACGCATGGCACAGAACTGGTCGTTGCGTTATCCGCTGGTAGACGGACAGGGTAACTTTGGTTCTATGGACGGAGATAGTCCCGCCGCTATGCGTTACACAGAAGCCCGGCTGCAGAAAATTGCTGAGGAAACACTTGCCGATATTGACAAAAACACAGTTGATTTTCAGCTCAATTTCGATGATACATTGGAAGAGCCTTCTGTATTGCCTACACGAATTCCAAATTTGCTGGTAAACGGCGCATCGGGAATTGCAGTGGGTATGGCCACCAATATGGCTCCTCATAATCTGGGGGAAGTATGCGATGCCATTATTTCATACATCGATAACCATGAGGTTACTATAGAGGATCTTATGCTATATATAAAAGCTCCCGATTTTCCAACAGGAGGTATCATATATGGCTTTACCGGTGTTAAGGAAGCTTATGAAACAGGCAGGGGCAGGATTGTCATCAGGGCAAAGACCGAGATAGAAATAACATCATCGGGCCGTGAATGCATTGTAATCACTGAAATTCCTTACCAGGTGAACAAGGCGGAAATGATCCGCAAGATTGCCGAAATGATAAACGAGAAAAGACTGGAAGGAATTTCCTATATCAATGATGAATCGGACCGCAATGGATTACGGGTTGTGATAATCCTTAAAAAAGAAGCACAATCGGGGGTTGTATTAAACAAATTGTTTAAACTTTCACAGTTACAAACCAGCTTTAACGTTAATAATATTGCACTGGTTAAGGGACGTCCCCGCATGCTTAATTTATTGCAACTTGTCAAATACTTTGTAGAACACCGGCACGAAGTGGTGATCAGGCGTACCGAGTATGACCTGGATCAGTCGGAAAAGAAAGCACACATACTGGAAGGATTGATCATTGCCGTAGATAATATCGATGCTGTTATTAAACTGATACGTTCCTCCAAGACACCCGATGAAGCCCGTGATGGTTTGATGGCGAATTTTCAGCTTTCAGAGCTTCAGGCAAAAGCTATTCTGGATATGCGACTTCAGCGGCTTACCGGTCTGGAAATCGAGAAGTTGAAGATCGAATACAGCGAATTGATGAAGCATATTACCTGGCTAAAGGAAATACTGAATAGCGAAGAACTCAGGATGAAGATTATTAAAGATGAGTTAATTGAAGTAAAGGAAAAATTCGGTGACGAAAGACGTACCGAGATTGTTCCCAATGCCGAAGAATTCAATCCTGAAGATTTCTATGCCGATGATGATATGCTTATCACGATTTCGCACCTGGGTTATATGAAGCGCACACCTCTCAGTGATTTTCGTATACAAAACAGGGGTGGAATTGGCAGCCGCGGAAGCGATACACGCGACGAGGATTTCCTCGAACATATGTTTCATGCTACCATGCATAATACCATGTTGTTTTTTACTGAAAATGGTAAGTGCTTCTGGCTCAAGGTATATGCCATACCTGAGGGAAGCCGTACTTCAAAGGGGAGGGCCATTCAGAATCTCATCCACATTGAGAACGAAGATAAAGTTAAAGCTTTCATTAACGTTAAGAATTTCTCTGATACTGAGTATCTTAAAGATAAATATATTGTTATGGCCACGAAGTTCGGGGTCATTAAAAAAACGGCCCTGGAAGCCTATAGCAGGCCCAGGCAAAATGGGATCATTGCCATAGGAGTGAGGGATGGCGATAGTCTGATCCAGGCCCGGCTTACAACTGGTAATATGCACCTGATTCTGGCCCTGAGGTCGGGAAAGGCCATACGCTTCCCAGAAAGTACCGTTCGTAATATGGGACGCACAGCTACCGGTGTTCGAGGAATCAAACTGAAGGATGCGAAAGATGCAGTGATTGGGATGGTTATTGCTGATCCGGATAATGAAGATACTACTTTACTGGTAGTCTCTGAAAAGGGTTTCGGAAAACGTACCTATCTGGAGGATTACCGTATTACAAATAGAGGGGGTAAGGGAGTTAAAACTATTAATATTACCGAAAAAACAGGTGCTTTGATCAGTATTAAATCGGTATCGGACCAGGATGACCTGATGATCATCAACCGCTCGGGAATTACCATACGACTCGCAGTACAGGGTATACGAATTGCAGGCAGGGCTACACAAGGTGTTAAATTAATCAACCTGCGAGAGAACGATACGATTGCTGCAGTAGCGAGTGTTCTGAAAAATGAGGAAGATGAGGAGGAGGATATACAGGGAATAGAAGCTACACCTCCCGATACCCCAGAGAATAATGACTAAGCATTGTATAATAATATGGAATAACCACGTTATACTATTTATAATAAAGGATTTATTAAATTTGCCCTGCTGCTGGGTGTGGCAGTCTATTAAATTTACTGTTAAATGAATTCTAAAACACTATGAAAATGAATAGATTACTGTTTTTTCTTGCACTTATTTTTTTAATCCCTGCTCAGGGAATTGATGCACAAGCCGATATGGCAACAGGCACGCCTGAATCCAACTTTTCGATTTATAAAAGCAAGCTCAAGAAGAGCGAAGAAGGACTAACTAATGAGAAGAAGTCGTCCAATGCCAAATTCTGGATTTCGCGTGCCGAACTGATGATGGATATATTTAATCTGCATCGTCAATTTCTTCAACCGGGTACACAGCAGATCCACGTAAATCTTATTTATCCCAATCCAAAAGATAAAAAGACCTGGCAGGATGATGAAGGCAATCAGTTTGAGGAACTGATCTATGACAAGATTAAAATAAAGTTAAAAAACGGGGTAGTTGAAAATTTTGAAGAGCTGGAAGTATTATATGCCGATCCGCTTCCGGAAGCTTTACATTCACTTGAAATGGCACAACAAATTGATTCTCTTGGCAAATTAAGTAAGAAGATCAAGGAGGACTACACCAAGCTTACAAAGCATTTTGAAAGACTAGGAATTGAAGAATACTACCTGCCTGATTTTGCCGCGTCTCATAAGTCATTTTCATTAATCGGGATTATCAATGAAAAGCCAGTGATGGAAGGTATTGTGGACACTACATTGCTTTTTTATGCAGGAATGGCAGCCTACCGGGCCGATATGAATAACGAGGCTATTGAATATTTTGAAAAGGCCGCAAAATACAATTATCCTGAGCCAGAATTGTATATCTACCTGAAAATTAAATACCTGGAGGTTGGAGATACTGCAAGTGGAATCAGAGCTCTTGAGAGAGGTTTTAAGTTGTTTCCATCGAATCAGATGGTGCTTCGGGAGCTTATCAACTATTATCTATTATCGGACATGGCAGTCGAAGCCATGGATTATCTGAAAATTGCACAGGCGGAGGATCCTACCAACTTATCCTATATATCAGCTGAAGGATCGCTTTACGATAAGATGGGTGATCAGGAGAAGGCACTGGCAACTTACCAGAAGTGTATTGATATGGATTCGACCTTTTTCGATGCCTATTATAATATAGGGGTTATTTATTACAATCGCGCTTACCAGATGTACAAGGACGCCGAGAGTATAAGGATAGCCAGGGATTACGGTGTCGCTGTTGATGCAGCCGACCTGGTACTGGCAAAATCACTGCCTTATATGGAAAGGGCTCATGAGATCGATCCCAAGGAAAGACAGACTATTGAAACGCTGAAAACTTTGTATTATCGTATGCAGATGAATGATAAGTACGAAGAGATGAAAGCAGAATTGGAAGCTTTACCACCGCCAACAGAACAGGATGGTGTTAAATAACAATATTCTAATAAACTTAAATAGGAAGGGAGATTTTCAATATCTCCTTTCTTTTAGTATTCTCTATTTAACATAATATTAATTATACGACAACCACAGGAAATTCCCGTAACAGTTTTGCTGTTTAACATAACATCAGTTCAATGACTTCAGTTATAGAACGGCATTGATGTTATATTAAGGGAATTTCCGGTAGCTACACCTGGAAGCGTTTTAAAAACGCAAAAAATATTCTGTTCTAAATCTGTTAAGGTAATTTCCGCCAACGCTCATTCCGAATTGTCAGGTATAATTTATATTATATTAAATATCACTTCACGTCCATGAATAAACATTCTACCTTTTATAAGCTTTAGTAATTTTGTTTTCGTGCTAAAACCTGTATCCACATCCACCATGCGTTTGTCGCATAATTAGACATTATATTAAATTGCCGCTCGGCCAGCGCTGAAGCTTGAAAAATAAATTTTGTGAAGAATCTACAAATTTTATTTATTCATCACTTCCACAGCCTCAGCGCCGGCCGCACAGCAAACCGTTTTAAATGCCCACGCGCCGGTTTAGTTCTAATAATCTAACTGCTGAGGAGTTAATAACTGCTTCTACGAACGCAAGAGTATTCACGAATTCGTACCTCAGTTTGCAATACACTTGCTCCTTTTCCGTAAGAAAACATCTTACATCCTATTTAACATAATATAATTGGATTTGCTTCAAGCATTTAAAAGACATATCTTTTTTTGCCCTCATGCCGGGCGGCACTTCCTTTTCTCCTTGATGAGAAAAGTAAGCAAAAGAATCAAGAAAAAAATACGCTTCTCCCCGCTCTTGTCAATGCTAAGAAAAATCACACAGCGAAAAATGCAGAGCACCCTGTGGTTTTTTCTAAGCATTGCCAATTCACGCCGGCTCTGTCCCGCATTTTTTTCTGGCCGACGCGCAACAAAGGATTAGCTGAATGACCAAAAAATAGAATTACAGTATCGTAATATTATACAATCAAAGAGTGCTTTATTCGGGAAAAATACAATTTTTATGCATATTATAAACTAATTTAAATTATAAACAGACCCAAATAGCTTAAAATAGAGTTCCTTAGATACATCGTTCATTTCTAAATATGTCTTAGCAATTTTGTTATGTAAATCACTATTTGATTTGTTAAGCAGCCAATTGGCATCATCGTTAGCCAATTTATTAGCTTCATTAATTGTCATCTTTCCCACTATAAAAATGTCAGTATTCTTATTAACCTGGTTATCATGAAATTGTGTTGGATTGTTTTTGGTTTTTTCTGATAATAGCTTAAAAATACTTAAAAGTCTGATGGCTCTCAATTCTGCCTCAGTATCAAAATCATCAATAAACCTACACTCCTTGTCTAAGGCAATATAATTAATACCACTTTCTGATCTTAAAAATGAGAATTCATATGATTCTTTTCTAAAATATGCATGAGCCGCTCGATAATAATAATAGGGTTCTTTTTCAATTTCCTTTTTGCACTTGAGCAACATAAAATTCCATCGTGCTTTATCAAAAGCTTCAGCTTCTAAATCATTTCGATTTAGTTCGTTATAAATATGGCCAATCAGATTGTAAGATTCATGATTCTCAAAAACTGATGCTGACTGTAAAGCTAAGTGCAAAGCTTTAGTAAAATCTTTGGTTTTAAAGGTATCCAATGCCCATTTATAAAGCCTTTCTGCTTCATTTAAATTGTTTTTATTTATTTCCTTCTTTTTATTGTATCTGCCTATTTTGAACCCAATAAACAAAATTATCACAATTGAAATAAATACATAAAATAAATCAGTGAATGAATCTAGTACTACCATGGTTCAAAAATAGTGGCAAAAATTACAATGTTTTACTACCGCTTTGTGATTTCATCAATCAACCATTCAAAACAATCATTTACAATTTGCTCTGAACCATATTGCTTATTATCACTTTTTCTCATCCAGCATGGGTCAAATTCTTTATCCACATCAAAAGAAAAAACATTTTCCTTTGTAATATCAGTTGGATACTCTGGAAATAAATAACCTTGGATCGGGTGGTGATGTCCTCTAAAATAATGAATGCATAGCTTCGAACCATGGAGGCTATTAGATGATTGTTGCTCCCATGTAACGCCAAAGCTAAAACCTTGTCCAGCAATGACTCTATAGTCTTCTACATCATCAGCATATATCTTCAAGGGCAACCTTTTTTCCCTTACTAAATCGAATGTATTTTGCAGGGATTCGAATAGTTTCTTTACCTCACTATTTGCAGTTTTGATTGATTTTTCAGATTTTAAGAACTCTTCTCGATACTTATTGAAAGTTTTCTCTTCTTTAAATCTATCAATTTTATCAAATAGTTTTTCTGTAATTGAAGATTGATTATTTTCTTTCATAATTTACTGTATAAAAATTCATCTCTAAAATTCAATTTCTAGGCCATTCTTATTGTTTATCAGTAAGTTATTATTAACAAGACAATGGTATTTTAGCACGATATATAATGTTAAATACACATATTCAAGTAGTTACGCTAAACGGGATTGTTGATATCTATAATTCGTATTTATCTGTTTATTGATCTTTAATCATTTACGGACAATTTGTCAGTTATATAATCATTGTTAAACTGGAAATTTTGTCAATAAACAAATAGAAGAACCACATCCATTTCGCTTCGTTCCTCCGCAAAAAGCGTGTTGCTTAGTACTTATTTATTAGCAACCCCTCTCCTTTTAAAATGAAGTTTAATCTGAACTTAGTTTTAGTACTTGGTTTACCGTATAGTCTGACCAAAGCAATGTTAACACCCGTCCGACTGGCGTCAGCCGGGCGGATAATGCACA
>CAZQCO010000017.1:0-53733 GCA_964592225.1 uncultured Bacteroidales bacterium | reverse complement strand
GACCAATTGCCATTCTTGGCGCATTTTCCGATGAAATAAAGATGCTGACAGACAGCCTGGAAAATGCCCGTGTGGTTACTATTGGAGGAATTCAATTTACCAGGGGATGGCTGGAAGGAAAAGATGTAGTTGTTGTCTATACAGGGATTGGTAAGGTAAATGCAGCTATGACAGCTACTCTGACAGTAGACTATTTCAAACCTTCAGAAGTGATTTTTACCGGAATTGCAGGCGGCTTAAATCCCTGTCTGGAACCCACAGATATCGTTGTTGCAATAAAATGTGTTCAGCACGATTTAAATTACGTTTATAATGATTCAGTAATAAGTTACCCGGTTTCAAATCCAATAACAGGAAAGGTAAATCCGGTTTTCTATAAATCGGATTCGGGAATGCTGAAAATTTTAAAGGAAAACTTCCTGAAAATAAAACTTAAGTCCTATGAAATAGGAGATCAGGTTTATCAGCCAAAAATCATGACAGGGATAATTGCAACAGGCGATGCTTTTATTGCATCGGAAACAAAAAAGGAAGAATTAATAAATCGTTTTCAGGCTGATGCAGTGGAAATGGAAGGAGCCGCAGTGGCACAAGTATGTTATCAGTATAATATACCCTTTATCCTGATTCGCAGCATAAGCGATTCAGCCGACGAAAATGCCGATCTGGACATAGAAAAATTTCTAAGTGTGGCTTCGGAAAATGCAAACCGGGTGGTTATCCAATTACTAAAATCTATGCAACAAACAGATTGAAAATGTAACGATCAGGCCCAACAATTTGCTAAAACCTTCCTCAATGTTTGAGTTTTCTATATTCATCTCGGAAATGTTGTTTTTGTTTGGCCGATAGCTGCATATTCTTTTGTGACCGCTTCAATAATTTTTGATAAGCAGATTCGGCTGCACTATATTTTCCCAGCTTATACAACATAAGAACATGGTTGAACCGGAAAACAAGGTTATCGGGAAATTGATCGACCAGTTGCCCGGAATAGGTTGAAGCCACTTCCGGATCATCCTGGGCTTCGAAATATAATTTCATCAGGAAGTAAACACTTTCTGTCCGGATCTGCTTGTTTTGCGAAAGTGTACCTAGTTTTAAAAGCTTGTATCCTTTTGCCGTATCGGCATAATTCCTGTTGAGACCCAGCATGAAAATAGGCGAGAATTGTTGCTGTAAATGACCTCCCAATGCGTAATACATGCCGGCAATAAAGTTATACATATCACAATTTTCCGAATCACAGGGAATCAATTTTTCGAAATAGTTGAAGCTTTGTTTGAATGCACTGAAACTGGCCAAACGGTTGTTCTGATAATTATGCAGACGCGATTTATAGGAGTAGAGCACAATAAGCTGAAGAATTTCATCCTGGCTTAGTTCCGGTTTTTGAGTTTTATATTCAATAAGGGCAATGTCAGAATCAATTCTTTTAAAAAGACTATCGATTTTATCCGGGGTATTCTCACCTGATATAATCTGCCACCAGGATAAGCTTATCTGAAGTATACCTGTAATCTGAGAGGATATTTTCTGATCACTCATATCCATGAGAACTGAATCAGCGGAAAGAAATTTATAGTTATAAAGGTTCTGGTAAAATTTTTCAATGCGCAACGAATCTTCTTGTGAACCAAATAATTGATAATTATTAGTAAAAATGAAAGCAGTTAACAGGACAAAACAGAAATAAGTTTTCTTTCCCACTGAGACTTACAATTAATAGATGTGAAATAATTAATTCGATAATTAAGCTGCAATGTTAATTAAAAATTCACACTGTTAAGAAATCGGATTTAATATTTCGAGAGCGAAAATTGCCGGTATCAATTGTAGGGATCGACATCGGGTACTATTTGTAAACTCCGAAACTCAGCATGCACCATTGTTTTATCTATTGCTTCAAGTACCTGATGCCGGCGAGTTGAGAAGTATTTGTCCCTTTCGATTTTTATTATAATACATTTCTGGTGATAGCTGAACAACCGGCCTATTAAAGGAAATTCAGGGCCTATAACCCTCTTGCCCAGCGATTTTCTAAGTTCGGAAGCAAGATAGCTTGCAGCCTTTGAAACTACCGGTAATTTTTTATGCCGTATCGTAAGTTTAATCAATCTGAAATAGGGCGGATAACTGAAATTTTTACGTTCGTTGAGTTGATGATGAAAGAATCCCTTATAATTATTTTCCAGCACATAGTTGATGACAACATGATCGGGATTGCTGGTTTGAATGATAACTTTGCCCTGTTCTTTTTTCCGGCCCGCTCTGCCACTTACCTGTGCTATAAGCTGAAAACTTCGTTCAAACGACCGGAAATCGGGAAAGTTAAGCATGTTGTCCGCATTTAGTATACCTACAATCCTCACATGGTCAAAATCGAGGCCTTTTGAGATCATTTGAGTACCAATAAGAATATCGATTTTCCGGTTTTCAAAATCAGCTATTATTTTTTCGTATGATCTCCTTGTCCGTGTTGTATCCAAATCCATCCGGGAAATTCTTGCCTCGGGGAAGAGGATGGCAACTTCATCTTCGACTTTCTCGGTTCCAAATCCCATGGTGCGGATGTTTGAACTTCCGCACGAACTGCAACCTGATGGATAGGGAATATTATATCCGCAATAATGACAGTTCAGCCGGTTCGATTTTTTATGATAGGTCAAGCTTACATCACAGTTCTTGCAAAAAGGTATCCAACCACAGGTATTGCATTCAACATAAGGAGAAAATCCACGCCTGTTTTGAAACAGAATGATCTGTTCTTTTTTCTCCAGAGTTTCCTCCATAGCATCGATCAGGGGTTGAGAGAAATGAGAATGCAGCTGTTTTCTTTTTCTGGCTGCACGCAAATCGATTACCGATATTTCCGGAAGCTTAATGTCCAGGTAACGGTCGGAGAGTTCAACCAGGCCATACCTGCCATTGATAGCATTCAGGTAGCTTTCGAAGGAAGGTGTTGCCGTACCCATTAGCACTTTGCTCTTATGAATTGATGCAAGAACAACAGATGCATCTCTTGCGTTATATCTTGGAGCCGGATCGAACTGTTTATAGGTATTTTCATGCTCTTCATCGATAATAATAAGACCCAGGTTTGAAAACGGAAGGAATATCGATGAACGAACTCCAAGGATAATCTGGTATTCCGGACTGTCTTTTTTCCTGATGCCGCATAAATTTTCATATACTTCCACACGCTCGGCATCGGAAAATTTTGAATGGTACACTCCTGTACGGTTGCCAAAAACACTTTGTAAACGCTGAATAATCTGTGTGGTGAGGGCAATTTCGGGAAGTAGGTATAACACCTGTTTATTCTGCCGGATAAAATGCTCGATAAGGTGGATATAGATTTCTGTTTTTCCGCTCGACGTTACTCCATGCAACAGAACAACGTCCTTTGATTGAAATTCATCGAGTATTTTAACATGAGCCCTGGTTTGGTTTTGGTTTAAAGCAAAGGGTTTTCGTTGTGAAGTAAGCACACCCTTCAGCCGGCTTATTTCTTCACTTTCGATCTGAAACACACCTTTACTGATTAGAGTTTTAAGACTCGATGGAGAGATAGTTGCCGAATTCAGCAACTTATCTTTTGCTACTCTTTGAATATCCGGATTATCAGAATAAGCATTTAAATGCAGGAATTCTATAAGTACTCTTGCCTGTTTAGGAGCTTTCTTTTCCAGTACAGTAAGCAATTCCTGCAACGAATCTTGTTTTCTGTAGGGAGGGGAAAGCACTAAATAATCCTGCCTGCGTGGCTTATAAATTTCAACCAGATTTTCTTTAAGTGTTATTAATTCTTTCTCAATCAGGACTTTTATTACTGGCATGATATCCTTTCTGCTAATGGCTGCAGCCAGTTTATGAATAGAAATACCCGGCGAATTTTCGGCAAGTCTAATTAGCTGATATTCTGTATCGGAAAGAGCTGTTTCATGATCGGTAGAAACAGCAAAAATTTGCGATTCACTTTCAAGTTTTAATCCTGAGGGCATCGCTGCCCGGTAGACTTCGCCCGGTGTACACATATAATAATCAGCAATCCATTCCCAGAACTCCATCAGTTTTTCACTCACCAGCGACTGGTCATCGAGAACCGAAAGAATGGGATTAATGGTATATCCTGTGGGAGGAGAGTTATGCATTTTTCGGATAATACCAGTATAAATTCTTCGCTTCCCCAGCACTACAGTTACACGGTTTCCGATCGCAGCCTGCCCTTTGAATGAATCGGGGACAGAATAAGTATAGTATTGCGGAACCGCCAGTGGAAGGATCAGATCGGCGTATTGGAAGGATTCCTGTGGCATAAAGCAAGTTTATCCGGATTACAAATTTCAACTGTGAAAATACAAATTACCACCTGTATATGATACATCTGGCAATGTTAAATGAATGGATAATTTATATTGGGAAGTTCAGACTTGTCATTTATGAATATTGGAGAGATGGAAGAAGTATTTAAATTGTACTGGTTATTTTGTTTCTGCCATAAAATGTTGCCTGATTCGTGCAGCAACCGCATCAATCAACCAGGAGGGTGTAGAAGTGGCACCTGTAATTCCAATACTGTTATAAGAACCTAACTTAAGATCTTCCACATCATCAGCTTTTGTAATAAAATAGGAATTGGGATTATGCTGTTTGCAAGTTTCAAAAAGGATTTTACTGTTCGAACTTGATTTACCGCCTACAAAAATCAGACAATCAACTGCCTTACTGAATATAATGAGCCATGGTGCACGATTAGCAACCTGCCCGCAAATAGAGTTAGATACAACAAGATCATCTTCTGTGAGTCCTTCTTTTCTCAGACTCCCTGCAATTTTCTTTTTTATTACGGAATACATACTTTTATCTTTGGTAGTCTGAGCGAAAAGGAAAACTGGCTTAGTGAATCTTACTTTTTCTATATCACTGGCAGATTCTATAATCAGGGTTTGCCTGGCATGGCCCCGCAAACCAATTACTTCCGGATGATCGTGTTTGCCGTAGATCACAATCTGGGCTTCCGGATAGGTACTTTCCACGTTTTTTATCTTATCCTGTAATTTTAGTACAACAGGACAGGTTGCGTCGATCAGCTCAATTCCATTTAACCTGGCATATTGATAGGTTTCGGGAGGTTCTCCGTGTGCCCTGATCATTACTTTACAATTGGATAGGCTGAAGTAGGTTTCGCGATCGATAAACTCAATTCCCAGCGACCGTAAACGGTTTACCTCTTCTGCATTATGAACAATCTCGCCGAGACAATAAATGGTTTTCCCATTTGCGACTTCGTTTTCAGCCATAGTGATGGCCCTCTTAACGCCAAAGCAAAAACCTGATCTTGGATCGATTACAATTTCCATAGTATTTAGGTTACCAGCAGGTTCTTCTTTTCTAATAGATGTCTGAACCATACCATTTGTTCATCAAAGCTCATGGAGCTGTTATCTAGAACAACAGCATCCTCGGCCTGCCGAAGCGGACTGATTTCCCTTTGAGTATCCTGGTTGTCGCGTAATTCGATATTCTCCGATATCTCTTCGAAACTGCCTGAGATTCCCTTCGCTTTCAGTTCCTCGTACCTTCGCTTTGCGCGGATATTCATATCGGCTGTCATGAAGATCTTTACCTCAGCATCGGGGAATACAACAGTACCAATATCGCGCCCGTCCATAACAATTTCCTTATATTTTCCCATCTCCTGCTGCATCCTGACCAGATGTTCACGTACTTCACGAATTTTGCTGATTGTACTTGCTGCTGCTGAGACTTCAACTTCACGAATTTTCTTTTCAACGTCTTCATCATTCAGGAAAGTGTGATTTTCGCCATGGGTGTTTTTGAAACTAATATTAATGTCAGAGAGGCTATTTTTAAACTCAGCTTCATTAAACTGTTTTTCTTCAGTCAGGCCTTTTCTGAATGCAAATAGGGCAACAGCACGGTACATAGCCCCGCTGTCGAGGTGAATATAATCAAGATCAGATGCGATAAGTTTGGCGAAGCTGCTTTTCCCGCACGAAGAGTATCCGTCAATAGCAATAATGATTTTCTTTTTCAGCAATATCATTTACAGTTCGATAAGGCTCAAATTTAATACTTATTGCTGAATTCGTTTAAGTTAATACTCAGGGTGAAGTGATTGGTAACTGCGGCAAGATGATAGCGAGCACGAGCATAATTAATATTAAACTTATATATTTTTAGGCCGAAACCCCAGGAAAAACCAGCTGCTCCGCTTTTATCAGGAATTTTAAGTTCTTCCCTGCGCCTGTAATTATAACCAACACGCAAACTAAAATTCTTTAGGGGGAGGAATTCAAGTCCCAAAACGGTATGGCGCATAAAATTATCTCCAAAGGAGGATAGTTTATTTTCTTTTGAAGTTTCTCCGGTAAACGGGTCTAGGTTGTCTGCCAGATCTTCTTCGGTTTCATATCGCAGGTTGGGAGTTTCAAGATTGCGGAAGAGAATGGAAAAACGAAATGGGGCATGTTTAAGTTTTTGTGTTATTCCCAGCTGAATCTCGAAAGGAAGTGACTCTCTCTCAGCTCCAACAAAGTACGGCTCGATATGAGTTCCCATATTTTTCATCACCAAAGCCGCTGTGAATAACCGGGTAGGATTATGATAGGTAACGCCGGCATCGAATGCCACTCCGAATGCATTCCAATATTCGTATTTTGAACCAATGGCTTTTAGTGTTCCACCTACCTGCAGCAGGCTGTCTAAAATCGGACGCGAATAGTAAGCGTTAATTGAGTAATCGTATACATGGTTAAAAGTTCCTAAAATATTGCCGTATACGTCAGTCTCCAGGAACTCGCCATAATCGATATGCTGTATTCCAATTCCAAAATTCCCAATACCCTGGAAAGTACGGGCATAAGTAACATAAGCAAAGCGTATATCAGCCAGGTAATCGGCATAGCTTAAGCTTACATGATTCGACATAGAACCATTCAGAAGAGAAGGATTAAAATTTACCAGGTTCACATCATCATCAAAAATACTGATCTGCTGACCTCCAAGAGCCGTGCCGCGGGAAGAAACCGGAGTATTCAGGAATGCCCAGATATGGGCACCTCCGGTTTGTGCTGAGAGTTGAATACAGCTTAGCGATATTAATAATGTATATAAATACTTCGTCATGAAATATGGTAATACCTTAATGAGCAATTTCCGTAAAAATATGAATATTGGTCGAATAAGTGTTCAATTCCTTAAAACGATAATTGCGTTTTTTTAGTATTGACATTGTTCGTAGTGATTGATTTGTACTCTACAAAATGAGTCGATTCTAAATTTTTTGGATAGGATTCTATGGAAGATAGTGAATATAAATGCAGACTTATTCTCTTCGCAGAGTGTTGTTTACTCATGGAGAAAGATTGGTTTTCCTCATTTTTTCAATAATATTAAAAACGGTAGGACAAACTTTGGTGTTTCGTGCGGTAAGCTCGAGTATTTGATAGAACCGTTTACGGTTGGTGTGCGGATATTCCCGACAGGCCTTTGGTCTGGATTCATATATTGCACAATAATTTTCCTTATCAAGAAAGGGACACGGAGTTTTTTTGAAAACATATTCTCCGTCTTTATCGAGTAGGAGGTAGCTGGATATAACATCGGCAGGTTTCATTTTTAATGCGGCTCCGATCCGCCGGATATCACTTTCATATATAGCAGGACTAATTGTTTTACAGCAATTGGCGCATTCAAGGCAATTAATTTGCTGAAATTCCAGGTTGTGCTGTTCCAACATGAATTTGTCAAGCTTCTGTGGTTGCATCCGGCCAAGCCGCCGGATAAAGGTTTTGATTGATTTATAATTTGCAACAGCTTTCGATTGCATTCGGCCAATCGATTCTTCTGTATAATTCATTAGGTTCCATTAATTAATCTGAATTTCGGACGTCTTACTATTTGCGACATTAAAAGTCCGGATATGGCAATTAGAATACCGAGTACTTTCAACCAGGGAAGTTTCTCATGTAAAATGTACATAGCAAAAATAGCTGTAACAATGGGAATAAAATTCATGAAAACCACCGATTTGGTCATTCCTAATTTTCTCACACCCTGGATAAAAAACAAAAAGGCCAGTGAAGAAGCAAAAATAGACAGATAGATAACCGGTATAAAATCCTTAAAAGTCAGGGTTGACCAGGCGATACTTTTAGCCTCTGTAAATAAAAATAAGGGAACGAAATATATACCTCCAATAAAATTCTGAAACCATACTATAGAAAGGGTGTTGTATTTTTCCGAAAGACGTTTTAACAGGATCGTAAACCCTACTGTCGATAAAACTGCCAGTATCATCAGAAGGATACCAAACCAGGGAGCCTCTCCCGATCTGCCATCGACATATACTACCAGTACAACCCCGGTGAATGAAATCAGAATACCGAAGTAGTTATTTATTTTAAGCCTTTCTTTAAAATAGTAATAGCCTGCTATTGGAGTTATAAGCGGTATAGTGGCAACTATTATCGAAGCCAGCGTTGAAGATACATAGAGCATACCATAACTTTCCCCAATAAAATACAGGAATGGTTCAAAAAAAGCCAGAAGAAGAAAATATTTAATGTCTTTTATGGCGGGCCATTTCAATCGACGTAACATGAGAGCTGAGAAGAGCAATAAAGGGGCCGAAATAAACAGGCGTAATATTATTACAGTAGCAGGCCTGAACGCTAAAAATGCTTGTTTATACCAGATAAAACTTAATCCCCAGATAAACATGGCCAGTATCAACGCAATGTAAACTTTTAAGTTTCCCTCTGATTTCATATACTAATGGAAATAGAAGGTGCAAACCTAAAGATTTTTGACATTTTGCACTATAAAAAAAAATGTTTATATTTAATCTGAGTTTAATTAACTGATATTGAGATTATAATCTTAATAATAGTTAATTAAACTAAAATAGTATACTTTTTATTTGGTTTTGGGCGTTGTATGACTGAATTTTGTACTTTTTTTTAAACATTCTTTCAATCACATTGTTTAAGGGATTGGGACCATTCAAATTGTTTACAAAAGCTAACTATGAGGCAGCTAAAGATTACAAAATCAATTACTAACAGAAACAGTGATTCTCTTGAAAAATATCTCCATGATATTGGTAAGGAAGAACTAATCACACCTGAGGAAGAGGTTGAACTGGCAAAGCGAATCAAAATGGGGGATCAGGATGCATTGGAGAAATTAACCAAAGCAAATCTCAGATTTGTTGTTTCTGTTGCAAAACAATATCAACATCAGGGATTAAGTCTTCCCGACTTGATCAATGAAG
This sequence comes from uncultured Bacteroidales bacterium, assembly GCA_964592225.1. Classification (GTDB taxonomy): domain Bacteria; phylum Bacteroidota; class Bacteroidia; order Bacteroidales; family UBA10428; genus UBA10428. The sequence continues at coordinate 44,432 of CAZQCO010000017.1, read as the reverse complement.
GAAATCTCGGATTAATTAAAGCAGCCAAGAAGTTTGATGAAACAAAAGGATTTAAATTTATTTCATATGCAGTTTGGTGGATTCGTCAATGTATCCTTCAGGCGCTCGCTGAGCAATCCAGAATTGTACGACTTCCACTTAATAAAATTGGGGCATTAAATAAAATTAATCGGGCATTTACAAAGCTCGAACAGGAACATGAAAGAGAACCCTCACCCGATGAGGTAGCTGAGATGCTCGATTTACCCGAAGATAAAATTGCCAGTACGCTGGAACTTCAGGGAAGGCATCTTTCTGTTGATGCACCTTTTCAAGATGGAGAAGATAACAGCTTACTGGATGTTTTAAGTAATCCCGATTCACCTGATACAGATGGTTTCCTCATGGAGGAATCGCTTAAACTGGAGATCGAAAGAACACTCAACACACTTCCCGATAAAGAAAGCAAAGTCATCCGCAGATTTTACGGAATAGGATGCAAGCAAATGTCGTTGGAAGAAATTGGTGATTCTATTGGAATTTCCCGTGAGCGAACAAGACAAATAAAAGAAAAAGCAATAAAGCATCTGCGACAGCGTGCTAAAAGCAAGCTGCTTAAAACCTATCTGGGGTAAAACATAAAGAACTTAAAAAAAGGCATCTTAAAAGGATGCCTTTTTTATTTTCATTTCTTTTAGTCTGCTATTTAGCCGTTTTTTTTTAATTTTCTTTCTTCTGGTTTTTATTCTTTTAAGGGTTTTAGCCAGTTTATCCTTAAGGATTTTAGTCTTTTTCTTTCCTACCTTTTTCTTTTTAGCTTTTTTAATGTCTTTCTTAAGCCGGGCTAATTTTTCTTCTGATTTTTTAACTTTCTTTTTGGCTAGGGTCCTTTCTTTTTTACCGACTTTTGTCTTCGGCATTTGGCCTTCCTTTTTATCAGTAGCTATAACTTTTTTTACAATGGGTTTTTTAACTACTTTTTTAGCATCCTCAACCTTTGTTGCTACCTGAGAGGAGGGTTGAGATTCTACACCCCTACTAGCCGGTTTAGTGCCTGAAGTGGGAGTTCTCTTTCTGACGGGACTTGTTTTAGTTGTACCGGAACCTGATTTAGGAATTACTTTTTGTGAAGCTGTGGTCCGGCTTGTACTTGTAGCGCGTTTAACTGGTGTTTTCCGTTTTACAGGGCTTCTCTTTGGAGCTGGGCTGCCTGAAGTAGCTGGTTTTGCAGATAATTGATCAGGTAGATTAGTTTGTTTAGGATTTTTGCTTTCGGCCATTTTATATCAAATTAATAGTTAGCATGTTATCAGTTTCATACTTAAAAATAAGTAATTCTGAGCATAAAAGTATTATCTGCAATCTTAAATTTTATATGTTTTAACTCGCTGGCATTATATTACTGCTTTCATCTCTGGTTTATTTACTACCATAAATAAATCATTGTCCTTGCCCCAGTCGCCATGCCTATATAAATCGATAAATTCTTTTTTATAGAAATTTCGGTAAATCGGTACTATTTCATGCAAACCTGCTTTTTTATAGGCACTAATAGCGTGGACGTTCATTTTTGAAGGGCGCATAATCATTGTCCTATAATCGAGATCGAAAAGATGATCTGTTAATAGTTTTATAGCGATGGGACCATAGCCTTTGCAAGTATATTTGTTGCCACTTAGCCATATATCAAGTTCACTGATACCGGGTAACAAATGAAAGCTAGTATAGGATATATGACCCACTTCTTCTTTTAGACTATTGATTATAATAAAACCCCGGCCTTTCTCAGGTGCGGAACCATCGAAAAAAAAGGAAGGATAATCGAGTTGGAATTCTTCAATAGTAGGAATTACACCCATATGTTCTACTTTAATTAAATCTCGGAAATAGGGAATGTTTGAGTAAAAAAGCCACTGATAAATCTTTTCAAAATCAGATGAAATGCAGGATCGCAGACTAATTAACTTTCCGTTTATCAGATAATTATGCATTGAAAATTATAATCAAATAGGTAAATTTAATTATAAATGAGTGCAATTTTCTCAATGTCCATGAAAACAATATAATCACCAAACCTTAACAAAAGAACATTTTGTATCTGCCAGAATTACTATATTTTTAAAAAATAATTGAAAACATGGAACCATGAAAAAATTACTCTCTTTTTTTCAAATATTCCTGGTAAGCATCTGGATTATTACTTCCTGTACAGTCGAACCTCCACGAAGTCGTGCTGATTTTGGAGAAAATTGGAAGTTTCATCTTGGTGATATTCAGGGGGCAGAGAATCCTGATGTAAATGATTCGCTATGGCGCACACTTAATTTACCGCACGACTGGAGCATAGAAGGAGCATTTAGTAACGATCATCCTGCAACTGTGGGCGGTGGTGCTTTACCGGGAGGGATTGGCTGGTATAGAAAAACTTTTTTACTGAATAAGAATGACAAGGGGAAAGCGATTTTCATTGATTTTGATGGTGTGTATATGAACAGCAGGGTTTGGATCAACGGGCATCTGTTGGGGGAGAGACCCTATGGATATATTTCATTCCGGTACGATCTGACACCCTTCCTTCATTATGGTGATAGTGCTAATGTCATTGCTGTTAAAGTGGATAATTCATTACAACCAAATTCCCGCTGGTATTCAGGCTCCGGTATTTACCGGAATGTATGGCTCGTTAAAACGGGTAAAATACATTTCGATCACTGGGGTATTTACATTAAAACTCCTGAGGTTACAAAAGAATCGGCCCTGGTTGAAATCACTACTAGAATTAGGAATGAATCAGGAAAAGCAGAGGTCATTACACTGATAAACTATTTAATTGACTCACATGGGAAGAAAGTCGGATCTGCATCAAACGATACCCTGATTCATGCTTCCGAAACCCTTGAGCTTACACAGAAAATTCATGTGGCCCATCCGGAATTATGGTCAATTGAAACACCCACTCTCTATAAGGTTTTATCACAGATCAAAGACGTGAAAACGGTAGAAGATGAATTGACTACAAACCTTGGATTCCGGTATTTTAAATTCGATATTGAAAAGGGATTTCTACTGAATGGAGAGCAGGTTAAAATTAAGGGAGTGTGCAATCATCACGATCTGGGATGTTTAGGCGCGGCAATCAATATCCGGGCCCTCGAACGACAGCTTGAAATATTGCAGGGTATGGGATGCAATGCTATTCGTACTTCACACAATCCCCCTGCTCCTGAATTACTTGACCTTTGCGATAAAATGGGATTTATTGTTATGGATGAAGCATTTGATATGTGGAAAATAAGTAAAACGACCTTCGATTACGGACGTTTCTGGGATGAATGGTATGAGAGGGATCTGAGAGATTTCATGCTGCGTGATCGGAATCATCCCAGTGTTCTGATTTGGAGCATTGGCAATGAAATTATGGAACAATGGGATACATCGGGCATAAAAATGATTCAGGATATCTACCATTATGCAAAAGCTATCGATTCGACCCGTCCAATAACAACTGCAAACAATTCACCCAATCCGGGGAACAATCTTACCATCCCTATGGTAGTCGATCTCATCGGATACAATTATGCCCACTTAGAGTATGAACGCTTCCCGGAATTATTTCCCGGAGAGAAATTTATAGCTACCGAAACAACTTCAGCGCTTGCTACAAGGGGTCATTATGATATGCCATCCGATAGCATCAGACGATGGCCGATACGTTGGGATATACCTTTTACAGGAGGCAATGCTGATAACACTATTTCGGCCTATGATCATGTCAGTACACCATGGGGATCAACCCACGAGGAAACCTGGAAAATTATAAAGAAGTACAATTATCTTTCAGGTATGTTTATCTGGACAGGTTTTGATTACCTGGGTGAGCCAACTCCTTACGGATGGCCGTCACGAAGTTCATATTTCGGGATTATCGATCTGGCTGGTTTTCCTAAAGACAGTTACTATATGTACAAAAGTGAATGGACCGATGAACCCGTCCTGCATGTTTTTCCTCATTGGAATTGGAAAAAAGGAGATACAGTCGATATTTGGGCATATTTTAATTGCGAGGAAGTTGAATTATTCCTGAATGATGAATCGCAGGGTATCAAACAGAAAGAAGGGGATGAATTACACGTGATGTGGCGCCTGGCCTTTATTCCGGGAACACTTAAAGCTATTGGCCGGACCGATGATAAAGAAGTAATTACGCAAGTTATACATACAGCCGGAGAACCCGCGAAAATAAGAGTTACTGCCGATCGCATCCTGATCCTTTCCGATGGAGATGATCTCTCCTTTATTACAGTGGAAATCCTGGATACTAATGGCAATCTGGTACCCTACGCTGATAATCTGGTGAATTTTGATCTTACCGGCGATGCAAGCATTGCGGGTGTTGACAACGGATCGCAAACCAGTCATGAACCCTTTAAGGCAAATTACAGGAAAGCATTTAATGGAAAGTGTCTGGTTGTGGTTCAGGCAGGATATAAAGCAGGAGATATTCTGCTGACTGCACGATCGGAAGGATTGGAAACAGCAACAATAACATTGAAATCCAAATAAAAAGGGGCTGGAATTTTCCAGCCCTATAAAATATATTGCTACATAAAACTACCTGAGATTTTGTATAAAAGACTGAAAATCAGGATCGGAATTGAAAGCTTCACCAACTTCCTGGAACCATCCGAACAACTCGATGTACGTTTTAACAATGGGATCTTCGGAATCTTGCGCGTCAACCGATACTTTAATAATGTACCTTTTTAATTCATCCTGAGACAGATTCTGTGATAAGGGTCTGAATCCTGCCGGGAGATCGTACTTTTCAGTGATGGCAACTCCCTTCTTCATAACATCATGAAGGAAAATTTTCTCATAAACTGAGAGATTTTCCTCTGCCAGTTTATCAAATGCTGCATCCATATCGACCATCATTTCATTGAGTGATATCATGGTCTGCTCACCTAAACCTGTTATTTGTTCATCAAGGGTTTTAATACTTTTTTCATCCATCTCAGAATCAAATGCCTCAGAGAATGTCTGGGCCTGACTTTTAAAAAGAGAGTTGGAAGCGATTAACATGGATCCGGAAAAAACAATGATTGTATTTTCCAGAGTATTTCTCGTTTTCTGTTCAAGTGTTAGTGCTTTGATAGATTTAGCCTTTGATTCCTTTGTTTCGGGATTTCCTGCACAGGAAAACAGGAACACTATAATAAAAAATAACATTCCTGTTGTTTGAATAAAATGTCTCATTTGGTTTTTTGTTTAAATTAATAATTACTACTAACAAGTTCTGAAAAATCTTGCAGCATAAAAAAACATAAGTACTTTTTTTTTCATTTTTTGAATATTAGTATAAGTGCAATTGAATATCTGACATCACTAGTGGATAAAACAACTTGAAGCTATAGTGGATTATTCCTATTTTCACATTTGCAACGCAAATTACTGAAAGTGACAGCATCTTTAAGAAATAGCATGGAACAACAATATGAAAAGATCTTCAGAACCTACTTTTCGTCGTTGTGCTATTTTGCTCAGAAATATATTTCCGATCTGGATGCCTGCAAAGAAATTGTTCATAATGTCTTTGTAATAATTTGGGAAAAGCGGAGTGAATTTGATTTCGAAAAACCTGCCAAGTCGTATCTTTTTACATCGGTTTACAACCGGTGCATGAACTATATTCGCGATAAAAAGAAATTTATTGACAATGAAGATGCACAAGAAAACTCCTGGAATACAGAAGTGATAAATGAGAATCACCTGGAGACAGCCGAACTTGAAAGTCAGATATGGGAGGGCATAAATTCACTGCCTGAGAAATGCAGGGAGATCTTTATTCTGAATCGTTTTGAAGAGAAGAAGTATGCCGAAATTGCTGATCATCTTAAAATTTCTGTTAAAACAGTGGAAGCTCAGATGTCGAAAGCACTCAAAACGCTTCGTGAACATCTGAAGGATTATATACATCTGTTACTTTTTTTGATAGTAAATAACTTATGGTGAACATAGGGTAAATAAAGGTTTATGTGTGCTATTATTGAGAAATTATGACTTCCGGGGAACGACATATTGATATGGACCTACTTACCAGGTATTTTTCAGGAGAGACTTCGCAGGAAGAAACCCGAAAGGTAGAAGAATGGATGTCCGGTAGTGAGGATAACAAGAAAGAATTTGATCAGGTGAAACAAGCCTGGGATTTAATGGATAAAACTCATCCCCGACGTGAAATTGATATCGATAAAGAATGGAAGTACCTCCGCAATAAAATCCATGTCTCAGAACTTCGGCATCATAAAGTTATGAGTTTCAGAAGAGTGATACAGATTGCAGCGGCTGTAATTCTGCTGGTAAGCATTGGTTTGGTTTCAAGGCAAATGATATTGAATAAATCAGTGAATACAAAGATGGCCGAAACCCGTGAAATTTCACTCCCCGATGGATCGAAAGTAACCCTAAATGCCGGTTCAAGGATAATATATGGGAAAAATTATGCCTTGAGCAATCGCCAGGTAAAGTTAACAGGAGAAGCCTATTTTGAAGTAAAAAGAGATACAACGCTTCCTTTTATTATTATCCTGAACGATGCTGAAATAGAAGTATTGGGGACTTCGTTCAATGTTAAAGCCTATAAAGGTTCCAATAAAATCGAAGTAACCGTGACTGAGGGACAGGTGAGCTTGTATGAGAAAGATATCCGAAACAAACGGATTATTGCAACCGTGGGAGAAAAAGCAATATATGACCGCAACCGGAAAATTGTAAAAAAAACCCTCAATGCCGATCAGAATTATATGGCATGGAAAACACACGAACTTATTTTCAATAACGACAAGCTTTCTACGGTGGCAGAAACTGTTGAAAATGTTTACCACAGGAAAGTTGTGCTTAAAAATGAGAGGCTGAATAGCTGCACTATAACTACACGTTTCGAAGGCAAGGACATTGAAACTATACTTAAGGTTTTGGAATCAACTCTCGATATAACCATCGAACAGGAAAATGGTATTATTTATCTTTCAGGTGAGGGTTGCGAATAACAGAACAGTTAAGATCAGGTTTTCGTTTCCGTTAATCACCTTTCAGACATTTTTTCTCATTCTGTTTTTTTTAAACAGGGTAGCGGTTTCGCAACCTGCCATGTTAAATCAGCCTATAACTGCCCGATACGATAAGGTACCCTTAGGGGCTGTACTCGATGACCTATCATTAAAATCCGGAGTGAAGTTTTCATTCAGTCCCAGGAAAATACCGGAGAATGCCTCTATTACTGCTTCATTCTCAAATGTGCCCTTATTGGAAGCACTGGATATAATACTCGATGATCTTCCCATACGGTATGAGTTGATGGATGATTACATAATTCTTAAGAAGGGAGGAACTGTTAAGAGCGAAGAGGAGGTTGACATGGCGAGGAAATTTACGATCAATGGCTATATTAAAGATAACAAAACAGGTGAATTACTTATAGGAGCCACAATTTATATCAAGGAGCTGGAATTGGGGACGATATCAAATAAATACGGATATTTTTCAATTACGCTTCCACCCGGTCGGTACACCTTGTTCATGTCCTATATGGGCTATGAAAATAAAGAATACGCTGTTGAACTGGCCAGTAATATGAAATTTGATATTAGCATGGCACAATCACTTCAATTGATGGAAGAAGTGGTTATTACTTCGGTCGATAAGGAAAAAATACTATTTAAGAGAGTGGCTTCTCAGTCGGAAATCCTTCCGGAATCGATTAAAAAACAGCCTGCGCTCTTAGGAGAATCAGATGTACTTAAGACACTTGAATTACAGGCCGGGATAACTTTTTTCAGCGATGGTTCGAGTTACTTTCATGTGCGCGGTGGACATTACGATCAGAATCTTATTTTACTTGACGAAGCCACAATTTATAATCCTTCGCATCTGCTGGGTATTTTTTCACCCATAATCCCCGATGCGGTAAAAAGTGTCGATATTTATAAGGCTAACTTTCCCATAAACTATGGTGGACGCCTGTCATCGATCATTGATATCAGAACCCGCGATGGAAACATGAATGATTATTCTTTCAGTGGAAGTATGGGATTAATATCGGCCCGGGCTACCATTGAGGGGCCCATTCGCGAAGATCGCAGTTCTTTTTTCATTTCTTACCGCCGTTCCTATTTCGATCGTTTTTTTAGACGTCTGGCTCCCTCACTTAAGAGCTTGTATTTCTATGATTTTACGTCAAAGCTCAATTTCAGGCTCGGTTCCTACGATCGTATCTTTATAACATTCTATAAAGGCCGGGATGTTTTCAGGATACAACAAGAAAATGAACAGATAAACGGTCTGGATTGGGGAAACTCGAGTGCCACCATTCGCTGGAATCATGTTTTTGGTTCCCGGCTCTTTTTAAATTCAACCCTGCTTGGCAGCCGCTATGATTATTACCTGCGCAGTGATGTAACAACTGACACGTATTGGCTTTCGGAAATAAATAATTCAACTCTGAAAGAGGAATTCACTTACTATATTAAGCCATCGCTAACCTTGCGTTTTGGAACCCGGTTAGGTTTTTATGATTTTAATCCGGGCAATTACAATAATCCTGAAAATCCTGAAAACATACAGGTTTCGCCTGTACATTCTGTTGAGGCTGTTTTCTATGTAGGAGCCGATCATGATTTATTTCCATGGTTTACACTACATTATGGTTTGCGCAATGTAGGCTGGACTAATTATGGAGAGTCATTTGTTGCACAATATAATAATGCATACGAATTCGAAGGAATCGAATATTATGAAAAAGATGAGAAATTTTACAAGCATAACGGAATTGAACCCCGGATTTCATATTCCCTGAAAGCAGGGAGTAATTCTTTTTTCAAAGGAGGGTATAGCCGAACATCACAATACATAAATTTAATTTCCAATTCAATAAGTCCATTCAATTCATTTGAGGTCTGGCTGCCTGCAGGCCCAAACATCAAACCTCAGCTTTCCGATATTATCGACTTTGGATATTTATATCACATGCCCGGGCAAGAACTAATGTTTGAGGGAAACCTCTTTTACAAATGGATGTATAACCAGATTGGGTATAAGTACCATGCCAATATGCTCGTCAATCCTCTTATTGAAGGAGAGATCCGTCAGGGAGAAGGAAGGGCGTACGGTATTGAACTATCGCTGAAGAGGGAGAAGGGACGTTTACAGGGTCAGATGGCATACACCTTCTCCCGTTCTTTTCTAAAGATTGAGGACTTAAATGAGGGTCTTACATATCCTGCACTACAGGACCGTCCGCATGTATTTACTATTAGTTACGCTTTTCAGGCGCGTCCCCGGTGGCTGATAACAGGCAGCATTAATTATGCTTCGGGGGCACCCGTTACTACGCCAAGTTCCTTCTACTATTACAGGGGTTATCAGGTACCCCTTTTCAACAGGCAAAATAATGACAGGTTACCTTCCTATAAAAGAATCGATCTGGCCTCAACATTTCAATTAAATAAATTGCCCAACCGGTTTGAGCATACTCTCACTTTTGCTATTTACAATATGTTTGGACAGCAAAATCCAATATTCCTGTATTTTAATAAAACACTTGATGATAACAGTATTCCTCTTGTACCTGCCGACCACTTGAATACTGCCGAAATTACACCTTCGATCCGATATACCTTCATTGTTTTACCTTCAATAACCTATCAATTCCGGTTTTGATGAAAACTTTTCGAAAATATTATTTTCAGTTTGTATTCCTGTTAATCTTTATGGGTTGCGAAAAACCCTATAACTGGGATTTTAAACCGGTTGAGAGTGAAGCTATTATTGTCGATGGTATTATTACAAATGAACTGAAAGAACAATGCATCAGGTTATCGGGGCCAAATCTGAATCTGAATGATAGCCTAAATCCTTTATCAGGGGCCACAGTAATTGTAGATGATAGTCTTACGAGTTATGAATTTATTGAGTCACCTGATATTCCAGGAAGTTATTATTCCGAACCTTTCCAGGTTGTAATTGGGCGAAAATACTTCTTGACAATTGAATCCGGAGATAGAATATACGAGGCAGATGCAGAAGTGGTCCCTGTTACAGCAATAGCTGACATAATTATTGCGCTTGATGATAGTACAAACCTTTATCGGTTTATTTATGCTGAAAGCGGACAAACTTCAATGACCGAAGTGTTTTATGACTGGTCACACGATCAGTCATTTTGCCAGGATTATGGTTTTTGCTCTGCACAGGAAACATACTACACCCTTAATAATACAGATGTAAATGCCGTATTTGGTCCCGACCGTGAGATTATTTATTTTCCTCACGGCACTACACTGATAAGAAAGAAATACGGATTAACCGATGAACATCAGCAATTCATTCGTACGTTATTAATGGAAACTGATTGGAGTGGCGGTATTTTCGACGTTCAGCATGGAAATGTTTCCACAAATCTGAGCAATGGAGCTTTGGGCTTTTTTGCTGCGTGTATGGTTATTACAGATACTACTCGTATCGATTAATTCGAAATTCCAATACTGACTATTTTCCGAATTATTTTTTTACGAGCATAAAGCTCATATAGACGAATTTACCATTCGAGAAGGAATTATTTCTTTCCGTACCCTTTGCACCTGCGAATTGAGCAAATGATTTTTTCAGGAATCCGGGAACTTTATCCTGTATCAGATCTTCTCTTCTTCCGGAATCTTTGTTGAGTCCGTGGGCGACATTTTTTGTAATATCCGTTTCACTCAGAAGTGTGAATCCTGCTTTATTAAGTTTTTTCCGAATGATTGGTAATTCTTTCGGGCTCATCATATCGGCAAATAAAAAAGTACCTTTATCGCGTAATACTCTGCTGACCTGATTGAAAAAGGTATCGAGGCTACTGTAACAGCGTGCCGACTCTACGTTCACTATGACATCGAAGGATTTATCCTCGAAGGGTAGGTTCTCGGCAATTCCCCGAACAAATGACAGACCGGGAACATTATAGTAACGATTGCAAAAATCGATAATGCTGCCTGAAATATCGAGACCGATATAGGATTTTGGTTTGAAATATCGTGCGATATATGAAGCACCACCGCCTCTGCCCGAACCAACTTCAAGGACATCTTTATTTTCGATTGTAGCTTTGCGCACCACATGATCGTATAGTTGAATACAATAACGGTTCGGTTCATCAACTTTTTTAAGTTGGATGGGATTTATCTGGCTGGGATCATCATATCCGTAATTCATAAAATGAACGGCGACATCCTTATCGAAACGGATTAATAGTTTATGCCATACTTGCCACATGGGTTTACGAATAGTACTTGGCATTTCACAATATTTCTTAATCAGTAAACTCATAATAGTATTTTTATTGAAATTAAATTAATAATGAAACCATAATCCAATGAATCATCAGCTTATGATTTGAATCAGGCAAAAATAACCGTGGATTTTTAATTATAAAACAATAAGTGGCTAATCATGAAATATTTGGGACTAAAATATAAAGTTTTAGGAGAGTGACCTTCATCCCGGGGCGAATGACATTCGCAGCTCAATCGATTTCAATGGCTTCTTTCACACGCAATAAATATTGTCGCGAAACCGGAATTTCTTCGTTGTATTCTAACATTTGAATTTTATGGACACCATTGTTTCTGATAAGTTTTGCTATGTTTTTAACATTCACCAGACTTGTCCGATGGCACCTGATAAACACATTATATTTGTTCAGTTGTTCTTCAATGTTTTTAAGTGAATTTCGGATGAGTTTCTTTTTGATCTGTTCTTCCTCTTTATAGAAAACTTCAATATAATTATCGGCCGATTTAATAAGCATAAGGTCAGTAATATGAAGTTCTATCTTTTCCGATCTGTTTTCCGAATACAATTCAATAGAATCAATCTGATTCTCTAAATTATACTCCTCAAGAATAGTTAAAAGCCTTGTGTGATCTTTTCTTAAGGTATTGATTTGAAGTCTCAGAAGTCTCTCTTTAAAGATGTCTCGAATGATAATTTCCGGAGCAAGACAAATTAAAAACACTTTAAATACAATGAATATCGAGAGTGATACGGAACCTACATAACGTAAGTAAAAAGAATACGAAACTGAGGTACAGGTAACAACCAGTAGACTTGTAATAAATGCGGGGCCCACTTCCCATTTTCCGGTCCTCAAGAATTTTGGAAATACTGCCGGAAACCATATATGAAATAGTAATGAGTACATAAAAATTATGGCTCCCATTCCGGCAATAAAAAGTAATTTGTTGTTAAAACTCAGCGCAACCACATCAAAGGGTTGAAAAAATAATATGAATAGGAAAACCAAAAGACTTATACTAAAAAAGAATTTAATATCACTTCTTATATCACTACTTGGAGAATTTACCTTTTGAGGTTGAATACTATCCATAATCAGGCTATCTCTTTGCATTTTGTTATGTTAAATTTAAAACTTTGTTTAGCGATTTTTACATTTTTCCCCAATTTTTTCATGAAAAGGAATGTTCAGAATAATGAACTTTAGGATTAAATTTTTCTATCTGGGTTCTTTTTAATAAAATCTTCCCACCCGGAATAACTTTTTGATTTATTTACAAGATTTCGCTGGTAATAATGGCATAAGGCAGCAGCCAGCCCATCAGTAGCATCGAGATTTTTTGGAATTTCGTCGAAATGAAGCACACTTTTAAGGAAAGCGGCCACCTGCTCTTTCGATGCAGCTCCCTGTCCGGTAATGGATAGTTTGATTTTTCGGGGAGCATATTCAAAAATTGGGATCTGACGGCTAAGGGCAGCCGAAATGGCCACTCCTTGCGCCCTTCCGAGTTTCAGCATCGACTGCACATTTTTGCCATAAAAGGGTGCTTCAATAGCCAGTTCATCGGGACGGTAGGCATCAATTAGTTCGAGTGTATTATGAAAAATTTTTTCAAGCCGAAGGTAATGATCAGCAATTCGTGAAAAATTACATACTCCCATTTTAACAAACTCTGGATTTTTGTTTGCAACCAGAATAATTCCATATCCCATGATTTTTGTTCCGGGATCGATACCTAATATAATGCGTTCGTTCAAAAGATGGAGAATTTTTCTTAAAGCTAGGAAATATATCAGACAGATTAAAATTCTGCTTAGGGCAGATCGAACCAATACAGCAAACATTCAATATAACTATTGAATAATAAATCTTCCCGGTTAAACCTTTTTGAGTTCCATGTCTCTAAGGGCTAAATAATACGATGATCATCTTGATAAAAATTATGTTGAACTAAAAACATTACTACAATGAGACGCAAAAACTTGTTTTTACTAATTGTTTTGGCAGGTCTGGCTGGTTTGCTTATAGTGGCCTGTGATAAAGGCGATATACCGGTTAATGTACTTACATCTGAAGATATTGCCCTTATTCAGGACAATGCTGTTGCCGACGATATCTATACAGAAATTGATGCCTCTGTTCTGGAAAAAATCAGTGAACTGGAAAATTCCAACTATCAGGCAGTATCGGAGAAATCGGGGACTGATGATTTCCCTTGTCTGATAATATCGGTTGATTATCCCGATTCAACGCGCTTCCCTAAGATTATTACCCTGGATTATGGTGAAGGATGTACGGTAATTTTCCATAACGATACTATAACCAAGAAAGGCAAGATCATTATTTCCATCACGGAAAGATGTTTTGTTGTGGGATCTAAGCATATCGTTACTTTCGATGAATTCTATGTGAACGAAGTAAAGGTTGAAGGCATTCTTACTACTACCTACAACGGAATTAACGATGCACAACTTCTCGCGTACGATGTGCAGCTCGAAGATGGCAAATTAATTTTCTACGATGAATCGACAGGAACATTTCTGGAATATACCCGCGAAGCTGATCTGGTAAGGGAATGGTATCGTGCTCCGGTATCAGTTGAAGACAGCATTTATCTGAGCGGTTCTATGTGGGGAGTAAATGTTGTAGGAGATAATTATACCTGTACTATTGTGGATAAATTAACCCTTGCCCATTGCCCCGATTATAGAAGGCGCTGGGTAATAGTCGATGGACAGATTGTATGTATAAAGGGAGATGAGGAACGAATAATCGATTATAGTGATGGTGGTTGCGATGGCACAGCTGAGATCAGAGGCGATGGTGAAAGATACCATATCAGGATCAGAGAGCAGCATCGAAACCGGAATCATACGGGCGATAACGGGCAGTAGCGTATGTTACAATTTATTATACAGTAGGGTGAGTTACAATCCGCAGAGATAAAAATGGAGTCATAAAATGACAGATGCTGCTTCTCTGCGGATTCTTTATTTTCCTTTTATTAAATGTATGAATTCTCGAATATTTTGATTTATATCTCCTTCCTTCTCCAGTATTTGCACGAAGGCACTTCCAATAATAGCACCACTGGAATAATCGCAAGCATGTTTAAATGTTTCATGCGATGAGATACCGAAACCAATTAACCTGGGCAGTTTGAGTTTGAGAGTACGGATACGATTGAAATATTTCTGTTGATAGTCTTCAAAACCTGCACGGGCACCTGTTACGGATGAAGCGGCCACCATATACAGAAATCCACTGCTACCTGAATCGAGACGGCGATATCGTTCATCACTTGTTTGTGGTGTTGCGAGAAAGATATTATAGAGATTATATTTTTCGAAAATGGACTTACAATGTTTTTCATATATTTCCAGGGGAAGGTCAGGCAGAATAGTACCATCGATTCCTGTTTTTGAACAGCTGGCACAGAAATCTTCTATACCATATTGCAAAACCGGATTAAAATACCCCATAAGGATCAGCGGAATATTTACTTCTTTGCGTATATCGTTGAGTTGATTAAAAAGAACCTTAAGACTCATACCATTTTCCAATGCCTTCTGGCTGCTTTTTTGTATTACTGAACCATCGGCTACAGGATCGGAGAATGGTATTCCTATTTCAATCAGGTCGACACCCTCTTTTTCAAGAGTTTTGATGATATCAACAGTCGAATTCAGGATTGGATGTCCGGCTGTGAAGTATATAGATAATATATTTTTTTTCTTGCCGTTGAAAAGTCTGTCAATGCGGTTCATATTTCCATGCTATTAGAATCTATTGATGAGAATGCATATATCTCATTAATTTTTAATTATTCATTATTAATTATAAATTATTTTTCCTTTTCCATTGCATCAATATAGGTTGCCATATCCTTATCACCACGGCCCGATACATTAATCACAACCACCTCGTCAGGTTTAAATTTCTTTTTTTCCAGTACGGCAAATGCATGTGCCGATTCCAATGCAGGAATAATACCTTCGAGCCGGGTGACCAGGAAAGCAGCCTCAAGTGCTTCCCTATCGGTAATATTGACATATTGTGCTCTACCGATTTTATTCAGGTAGGCATGCATAGGACCGATACCTGGGTAATCGAGACCAGCAGAAATAGAATAGGGCTCCATGATCTGACCGTCTTCATTCTGCATAAGCATGGTATGGCAACTGTGCAAAACTCCCGGGGAACCAACAGCGAGTGTAGCTGCAGTTTCGTAAGTGTCAATACCAAGACCGGCTGCTTCGGTACCAATGAATTTCACGTTGTTATTCTCCATAAAATGGTAGAACGAACCAGCAGCATTACTACCTCCGCCAACACAAGCCACTATATAGTCGGGTTCTTCACGACCTTCCTGCTCTTTCAGTTGCCATCTGATCTCTTCACTAATAACAGATTGCAAACGTGCTACCATATCCGGATAAGGATGAGGTCCAACTACCGAGCCTATGATATAATGCGTATCAACCGGATTATTAATCCAATCGCGCATGGCTCCATTAGTTGCATCCTTTAATGTTTTGTTACCGCTTTCAACGGGAATAACATCTGCACCCAGCATTTTCATGCGCAAAACATTCGGAGCTTGTCTGGAGACATCAAGTGCACCCATATAAACCACACATTTTATTCCTTTCAGTGCACATACAGTTGCTGTGGCAACACCATGCTGACCAGCACCTGTTTCAGCAATAATCCGGGTTTTGCCTAATTGCTGGGCAATAAGTATCTGGCCTACCGTATTATTTATTTTATGTGATCCTGTATGATTCAGATCCTCACGTTTCAGGTAAATCTTTGTATTATAACGTTCCGAAAGGCGTTTGGAAAAGTAGAGCGAAGAAGGACGACCAACATAATCCTTAAGTAGTTTGCGGAATTCATTCTGAAACGAGGAACTGTTTAATATAGTAAGGTAATTTTTTCTCAATTCCTCAATATTTGGATACATAGCTTCAGGTATATAAGCACCTCCAAATTCTCCGTAAAATCCTCTTTCATCAACATGGTATTTCACTGGTTCAATATTTTATTTGTTATTATACTTTCTCATTGACATGAAAAATTGCCTGAGCAATTTAATATCTTTTATGCCCGGTGAAATTTCAAAACGGCTGTTAATATCTATAGCATAGAGCGGTATTTTATTCCTTACCAAATGAATTGCTTCTACATCCTCAGGACTGATACCTCCGCTGAGGAAAAGAGGTTTATCGAAAGTATATCCATTCAGATGACTCCAATCGAATTTTACGCCAGAACCTCCGTGTAATGGACTAATGGTATCGAATAAAAAATAGTTACAGTACTGACAGTAGGAGTGTAATGAGTCCAGGTCAAATTTTTCATCAATTCCAAAGGCTTTTATTACATGGATTTTCATTTCGGATAGTTCACGGCAATAGTCGAGCGGCTCATTCCCATGAAGTTGAACATAATTTAATCCGAGGCGATTTACCCAATGAATAATATCTTTTAAAAGAGCATTTACAAAAACTCCTACGCGATTAATAGTTTCTGGTATTTCAACTTCGAGTTGATAATTTTCTCCTACAAATCTTTTTGAACCGGGGTAAAGAATAAATCCGATAAAATCAGGTTTTAATGCAACGAGTTGCCGGATATTTTCCGCATCGCGCATTCCACACACCTTTATTTTAAGTTTTTGTTTGATCATATCTAGTATCCTCTCAAAGCTTCAACAAAGCTAGCAAAAGCAAGTTCGGGATCGTTCGTTTTCATAAAGTTTTCGCCAATCAGGAATCCCTTGAATCCTTGTTTACGAAGAAAGAAAATATCATCGGGAGTAGAGATGCCACTCTCCGATATCTTCAGATAGTTATCCGGAATTTTAGTAGCCAGGTCAGCCGAATGTTGCAAACTGACTTCAAATGTTTTAAGGTTACGATTATTCACACCAGCAATATCGATATGTTCATTCAGCCTATCGAGCTCTGGTTCGTTATGAAATTCCATGACCACCTGCAAATCCAGGTCATGTGCCAGGTAGGCCAGTTTTTTTGTCTGTATCTTAGTGAGTATGGCAGCAATTAATAATATGGCATCGGCTCCAATAGCTTTTGCTTCGTGGACCTGGTATTCATCAATAATAAATTCTTTACGCAGAATGGGAATCTGGTTGGCATTCCGGGCTTTCAGCAAATCGTCAGCCGAACCTCCGAAAAAGTTGAAATCAGTAAGAACCGATAATGCTGATGCACCTGCTTTTGCATACCCTGTGGTCACTTTTTCGACCCTTGCTCTATCATTAATAATTCCCTTCGAGGGTGATTTTCTTTTAAACTCAGCAATTATTCCCGTTTTATCCGGATTGAGCAAGAACTCCTTCAAGCTGAAGGTTTTCCTCTTATAGAATTTACTTTTCTTCAGGTTTTCAAGAGGAAAAAGATCTTTACAGCTTCCGATTTCCTTCTTTTTAGTTGCAGTTATCGTTTCAATGATCGACATTTCTTTCATCAAATTATTGTTATTGCAGGTTTATCAGTTTTTTTAGGGTTTGGAGAGCATTTCCGCTAAGTAAAGATTCTTTTGATATCTCCATGCAATTGTCCAGTGATTTTTCCGGATGCAGGCAATTGAGTGCAAATGCAGCATTCACTTCGACAACACTATTTTGTGCTTCCGTACCTTTACCTTCAAGTATTTGAGTAAATATGGAGGTAGCTTCCTCCACGGAATTACCACCAAAAATATCCCCGGATTTTACAGAAGAAAGACCGATACTTTCAGGTGAATAGATTTTGTCTTCCGATTCTGAAATGGCTCTGAAGTCGCCGGTAAGAGAGATCTCATCATATCCATCGAGGCTGTAAAGTACATAATGGTTGATACCGGCATCGACAAATACCTGGTGGTATAAGTCGAGTACTTTTTCATTAAATACTCCTGCAATCTGTTTTTGCGGCCGGCCTGGATTTACCAGTGGCCCCAGAATATTAAAAAATGTTTTCAGACGCAGACTTTTCCTTACAGGCCCTACATATTTCATGGCCGGATGAAACAACGGGGCATGCATATAACAAATCCCGGTCTTTTCAATTTCATTTCTGAGTTTTTCATGATTGTTGGAGAATTTATAACCAAATTGTTCCAGGATATTTGAGGACCCACAAGCCGATGAAACGGAATAGTTACCATGTTTTACGACTTTTTCACCGGCACCGGCCAGAATAAATGCAGTTAGGGTAGAAATATTAAACGAATTTTTCTCATCGCCGCCTGTACCACATACATCAATAGTGTCATAATCTGAAAGGTCTACCTGTATAGCCAACTCCAAAAACGCATCGCGAAATCCGGACAATTCCTGTGGAGTTATATCGCGCATCATATAAACTGTGAGAAATGCAGCTATTTCAGGATCGGAATATTTTCCCTGACCCATATTCAGCAGGGTATTTTTTGCTTCTGTTTTTGTCAAAACTTTCTTTTCGAACAGGTAGGTTAATATTTCTTTCATGTTACAGGGTGATTTAAGTAGTTAGTATAATTCGTTTTTTTATTAAATATTCAGCCAGTTTTCCATGATCTTTAATCCATATTCGGTTAGTACCGACTCGGGGTGATACTGCACACCTTTTATGTCGTATTCCTTATGACTGACACCCATGATCATTCCCTGATCATCAAGGCTGTTTATTTCTAAGCATTCGGGAAGTTCGTCGCGTGAAATAGCCCAGGAATGGTACCGTCCTACTTCTATTCTTCCCGGTATGTTTTTATAGAGTGGGTCCTCAGGGGCTGTAACATTGATGGAAGTCGAAACACCATGATACACTTTATCAAGATTAATAAGTGATCCGCCGAAAGCTTCACCAACAGCCTGATGTCCGAGACAAACGCCAAGGATACTTTTTGTAGCTGCATACTTGCGGATAAGATTCAGACATACCCCGGCTTCTATAGGAATTCCCGGTCCGGGCGACAGGAGTATCTTTGTGTACTTATCTACCTCCTTTAAAGGGATCTGATCATTACGGTATACATCCACCGGAACATCTGTCAGCTGTTCGATATAGTGTACCAGGTTATAGGTAAATGAATCGTAATTATCGATGACCAGTATTCTTTTCATTTTCAGATTGTATTTGCAAGATTTATAGCTTTTTTAAGAGCACCGAGTTTACTATTTACCTCCTGAAGCTCATTTTCTTCTTTCGAAACTGAAACAATACCGGCTCCGGCCTGATAAAAAAGCGTATTGTTTTTGCTCAGGAAAGTACGGATCATGATAGCATGGTTCAGGTTATATTGCAGATCGATAAATCCGATGGCTCCACCATAGTAACTTCGATTTTGGTTTTCGTACTTGTCGATCAGCTCCATAGCTTTGTATTTTGGTGCACCAGAGAGTGTACCTGCAGGAAATGTGGCCATCATCATATCGACGAACTTTGATGGATCGTTAAGTTGACCCGAAACTGTAGACACCAGATGAATAACATGCGAATAGAATTGAACTTCGCGATAGCTCTTTACTTTTACATCGTGTCCGTGACGACTCAAATCGTTTCTTGCCAGATCGACCAGCATAACATGTTCGGCATTTTCTTTTGGATCGGAACAAAGTCGTTTTGCCAGTTCATTATCCTTTTTATCATTGCCGGTGCGATGGAAGGTGCCCGCAATGGGATTGATCACGGCCTGACCCTCATTTATTTTTAGTTGAGCTTCAGGCGAAGATCCAAAAATGTGAAAATCACCATAATCGAAGTAAAACAGATAGGGTGAGGGATTTACTGAGCGGAGCGCTCTGTAAACATTAAAATCATCGCCGTTGAATGGCTGGGAAAATTGCCGTGAGAGTACAATCTGAAAAACGTCGCCGCGATAACAATGTTCTTTTCCTTTAGTTACCATATTTCTGTATTCTTCATCGGTAATGTTGGAGTTTTCATTGTTTGAGGCGTGGAATTTTTGCGGTACTTCGATATCTTTATTGAAAATTAATTCTTTGATTGTCTGAATTTTACTGTTCTCTCCTTCCAGGAGGTTTTCGATTATGGTGAGATCGTTTTTAAAATGGTTTATAGCAATGATGTACCTGAAAAAGTTGTAACGCAGGTCAGGGATTTTGTATTCCGGCTTTACAGGATTATTGAATTTTATAGTTTCGAAATACTGCACAGCATCGTAGGAGCAATAACCAAAAACACCATTTACAAAACCCTTATCTCCTTCGAGGATTTGAAATGAGCGGATAAATTCATCGAACTTATTACGGAAATCTGTTATATCAGTAATATGTGATTGATTACCTGTTCCATCAGGATATTCTTCAGTCAATTTCCATTTATCGACCTGAAAAGTAGCGATAGGATCGAGACAAATAAAAGAATAGCTGTTTTCGTGGCCATGATAATCGGAACTTTCAAGAAGTAGCGAATTGGCAAATTTCCTACGGGCCTTCAAATAAATTACCACCGGTGTAACCAGATCGGCAAGTATATGTTCTGTAACTAATCTGATCTTGTATGTTTTCATTCTTTACTTTCTATGTGGTTAAAACAAAAACGGCCTGTCGTGAGCGCGACAGGCCGTTTGTATTATCTTATCAATTTACAATACGGGTAGTTCCTCACGATTTCGGAAGAATTCGGAGCCACCACCACCAGTTTGTAAAAAGTTTATTACTCATTTTTGTTATTGTCTATGCAAATATAAAAGAATATTTCTCATATATGCAAAAGTTATGCAACCTTCAATCTATTAATATCTTGTCTGTCAAGCTTTTCAACCGCATATTTTTTGGTAATCACAATCTCTTCTTTTTCACCGTTATAGGGTAAATCGAACATGGCATCAATCATAATAACTTCACAGATCGAACGTAATCCTCTGGCGCCCAGTTTGAATTCAATGGCTTTATCAACAATATAATCCAACACGGTATCTTTAAAAGACAGCTTAATACTGTCCATTTCGAACAATTTTACATACTGCTTAATAATGGAATTTTTAGGCTCGGTAAGTATTTGTCTGAGTGCCTTGCGATCAAGCGGGTGAAGGAATGTCAGAACCGGAAGCCGACCTATGATTTCAGGGATCATTCCATAGGCTTTCAGGTCCTGAGGTGC
Source organism: uncultured Bacteroidales bacterium (assembly GCA_964592225.1). Lineage (GTDB taxonomy): Bacteria > Bacteroidota > Bacteroidia > Bacteroidales > UBA10428 > UBA10428. The sequence continues at coordinate 23,009 of CAZQCO010000017.1, read as the reverse complement.
AATATACTGCAGAAGGTTTTCTCGGTCGATCATTTCGTTTTTCTTTGCAGCTGAATAACCTACTACCCGGGTGTTTAAACGCTGACCAATTTTTCGTTCGATGCCGTCGAAAGCTCCTCCGCATATAAAAAGAATGTTTTTTGTATCGACGGGGATCATTTTTTGGTCGGGATGCTTGCGCCCTCCCTGAGGTGGAACATTGATCACCGAGCCCTCAAGCAATTTGAGCAGGCCCTGTTGAACTCCCTCGCCCGATACATCGCGGGTGATAGAAGGATTGTCTGATTTACGGGCTATCTTATCGATTTCATCGATAAAAACAATGCCTTTTTCGGCAGCTTCCACATTATAATCGGCAACCTGTAGAAGACGTGTTAAAATACTTTCGATGTCTTCCCCTACATAGCCTGCTTCAGTAAGTACAGTGGCATCGACAATTGTAAATGGTACGTTCAGCAGACGGGCAATAGTTCGGGCAAGTAAAGTCTTACCGGTTCCTGTTTCACCAACGAGAATAATGTTTGATTTTTCAATCTCTACCTCTTCATCCTTCCGGTGGTGATACATTAATCTTTTATAATGATTATAAACAGCTACCGCCAGGTATTTTTTTGCCAGGTCTTGTCCGATTACATAGCCGTCAAGGAATTTTTTAATTTCGGAGGGTTTAATAAGTTGCAGGGAACTTATATCAAAATCGCCGGTTTTTTTAAGTTCTTCCTGAACAATCTCATAGGCCTGCTCTATGCAATTGTCACAGATATGACCAGATATTCCTGCAATAAGCAGGTTTGTATCTCGTTTTTCCCGTCCGCAAAATGAGCATCTATCCATATGAGTTTACTATTTTTTCTCTTTTACAAGTACTTCGTCGACCATGCCGTATTCCATTGCTTCTTTGGCGGTCATCCAGTAATCACGATCCGAATCCTTTTCAACTCTCTTAACATCTTTTCCGCTATGATCGGCAATGATCTGGTATAATTCGTTACGAATTTTTAATATCTCACGTGTAGTTATTTCAATATCTGAAGCCTGGCCTTGTGCGCCTCCAACAGGCTGATGGATCATCACCCTGGAATGTTTTAATGCCGAGCGTTTTCCTTTCGCTCCGGAACAGAGTAATACAGCTGACATTGAGGCTGCCATTCCTGTACAAATTGTAGCTATTTCAGAGCTTACATATTGCATGGTATCGTAAATACCAAGGCCGGCATGAACTGCCCCGCCAGGTGAATTAAAGTATATCTGGATATCTTTTCCGGGGTCAGCAGAATCGAGATACAGAAGTTGGGCCTGAATTACATTTGCCACATAATCATCAATTGGCAACCCCAGGAATATAATCCTGTCCATCATTAATCTGGAAAAGACATCCATGGATGCCACATTCATTTGTCGCTCTTCAATGATTGTAGGGGAAATATAGTTATTATATATCGAAGTGAACCGGTGTAGGTTCATGCTACTGATACCTCTGGTCTTTATTGCGTATTTATTAAAATCGTTTATATCTTCCATGAGCCAGTAATTAAGCTTAGTAAAGTTAGTATTATTTTTCGAACAATTTCTTGAATTTATCAGAGCTGATCTCCTTCTCGTCAATTTTCACCGTACTCTTGATAAGTTCAATGACTTTGTCTTCTACGGTTCTTGATTTGATATTGTTTCTATCTTCCTCTTTTTCGAGTATTCGTTGTGCAAATTGATTCAGATGCTCATCGGGTACATTATTCATGCCATACTGGCTGAACTGCATTCGTGCGACATCCCTGGCAACCAATTTAAGATCATCATCGGAAATTTTCAGGTCATTATCTTCAACAATTTTATCTTTTATAAGTTGCCATTTCAGGTCTCTTTCAAATTGATCGAATTCTTTATCTATCTGTTCCTCAGTGAATTTTCCTTCATTAATAGTAACAAGCCAGCGTTTCAGGAATTCCTTCGGGAGAGTCATTTTTATCCTGTTGAGAAGTGATTCCTTTGCATCTATGCGGAAACGATATTCACTATCCTGCCTGAGATGTATTGTTGCATCTTCAGCAACTTTTTTACGGAATTCATCTTCCGAATTAATAGTTCCCGGGCCATATACTTTTTCGAATAATTCCTTATTGATTTCGGCATTTCTAAAACGAGATATCTCCTTGATTGTGATCTGGAAATTACCTTCGAAAGTACTAACATTTTTATGTTCAATCTTCAGAATACCGGCTAATTCAGCATCACTGGGGTAAGCTTTTTTCAGATCGATGATCAACGAATCACCTTTTGCAGCTAAAAGCACTTTTTTCTTTATTGAATCATCTTTGATCAGTTCAATAGATAATTTGGCTTCTTCAACATGGATCCCATCGGCAAGAGATTCATCATTACTATCCAGTTGTTGAATTTCTACATTAACTACATCTTTCTCACCGGGCGTATCAACACTTTCAAATTCTCCAAAACGTTCTTTATAATTCTCGATGTATTTATCGATAAGCGCATTATCAACTTTTATCACGTATAATGGATATTTATCCTTTGACGATATTTTCACCTCAATTTCAGGAGCCAGACCCAGATCGAACTTAAAATCAAAAACCTCGTCAGCATCCCAGTTAATATGATTAGTATCATCGATATGTGGTAAAGGTTCACCTAAAATATTCAGTTTTTCTTCGAGGAGGTATTTTGAGATTGATTCGGAGATAAGTTTATTTATTTCTTCTATCAATGCAGGCTTACGGTACATTTTTTTTATCAAACCAAAGGGGACCTTTCCGGGACGAAATCCATCAAGATTAACCTTTTTACGATAATCATTTAAAACGTTTGTCACTCTCGATTCATAATCTTCTTTCTCGAGTTTAATGCTTAGAATTGCATTTAAATTGTCAATATTCTCTCTGCTAATATTCATAGTACAACTATTTTATCGCACCTTTTATAAAAAACCGCCAACACCAACGTACTTTCGAGAGTATTAGCGGATTATGTTATGGTGCGGATGAAGGGACTCGAACCCCCACGCCCGAAGGCACTAGATCCTAAGTCTAGCGCGGCTACCAATTACGCCACATCCGCAAAATGAAGCGCAAAGATACTATAAAATTATAAAAATGCTCCCGATGGGTTCAATATTTTATCTAAAAATTGATGTTCCGATTTTATGATAAATCATCTGATAATGAGCATTTTATATTTTATTACTTGACAGGATGACCTGCTAAAGTAAAAATCGAAAAATACCTGAATGAACATTTCTAAATGAGTTTTGTATTTCTTATATAAATTCTTAACTCGTTATCTTATGAAACTAAAAAATGCTCTGATATTATTCTTGCTGTCAGGTAGCCTTACTTTAATGGCTCAGGACAACTTTTTTCAATCAGGAAAGTTGAAAAAAATCTGGGTGGCTAAAGGACTGAGTGTTCCCGAATGTGTTCTTCCTGTTTATGAAGAGGGGATCTTATATGTTTCGAATCTGGGAAGTGACAATTCAAATGAAAAGGAGAACAATGGATTTATTTCCATTTTAGGTATCGATGGAAGTATTAAAAACCTTACATGGTGCAGTAATTTAAATTCCCCAAAAGGTATGGCACTCTATAACGGATATTTATATGTTACGGAGGTCGACAGGGTTTCAAAAATTGATATAAGCTCAGGGGAAAAAGTCAAATCATTTCCTGTAGAGGGCGCAATTTTTCTAAATGATATTGCCGTGAGTGGCTCCGGAGTATTTTATATAACTGATTCCCGCACCGGTACAGTGCACAGATTAAAAAACGATACAGTCAGTGTATTGATAAAATCAGACCTTTTTCCATTCCCAAATGGAATTATTCCTGTTGATAACAAAATACTTGTTGGTACCGGTAAAAATGTCATTTCAATCAATCCGGAAACGCTTGAGGTCAGGGAATGTCTGTTAAGTACCGGCAGCGTTGACGGATTAGTGATGATTGAACCGGGTGTATTCATTTTTTCCGACTGGCCGGGAAAAATTCATTTTATGAAAAAGGATGGAGAAAAAGAACTTTTGCTTGATACTTCAGCATCAGAAACTGCTAAAACTGCAGATTTCGGGTACATTGCCAATATCAGGAGGCTCTATGTTCCTACTTTTTATGATAATAGTGTAGTGTGCTACGAACTAAATTACTAATAAACGCACAGGGTTAAATAATTTTATTTTCATTAAATTGAAGACTGCTTTAGTAACTGAGGCAGTCTTTTTTTTATTAACAGAGTATTCTAAATTTTGTAAGCTTTTTTAATTCATTTTTTAGTAAATTTTAAGTGAAAGAATATTTCACTGAAATGATAGTAAAATGAATAAAGATCGGCCCCGGATATTGATTGTTGATGATCAGGCTCAGAACAGGATGTTATTTATCGAATATTTGAGTGAACTGGAAGTTGATGTTGATGAGGCTTCATCGGGAGAAGAATGTCTGAGGATTTTAAAAAATAACATGTATTCATTAGTATGTCTTGACGTACAAATGCCGGTTCTGGATGGTTATCAGGTTTTAGAAAAAATGCGTGAGGATCCCAATCTGGCAGATGTTCCGGTTATTTTCATTTCTGCTGTTTTCAATTCGGAAGAGTACGTTCTGAAGGGGCTTAGTAAAGGAGCCATCGATTATATTATTAAACCCGTTAGTATCCCGATTCTAATCAACAAAATTTCCAATTTTCTAAAACTTTATGAAAAACAGAAAAAACTGGATTTGTTGGTACATAGGTTAGAAAATATGAATCATCGGATCCGCGAAAACAAACAAAAGTTTAAACGGATCACAAATTCCGCAAAAGATTCGATTATAGTACTTGATAATCAGTTTAATATCCGCTTTTTAAACAGGGCCGCAAATACTACCTTCGGGTATAATAAGTTCGAAATTATTTATGAGAACTTTTTTGAACTCCTCATAGCTGATGAAGCACGAAGTAATTTAAAGGAACAGTTTACTGATCTTATACAAGCTTCGAATACAGAACTGTCAAATTCGATACGGAGCACAGGAAGAAATAATATTGGTTCAGAGTTCCCAATTGAACTTTCCGTAGCAAGTTATACTACAGCGCAGGAGCAGATCAATTATACTGTAATAATTCGTGACATCACTCACAGAGTAAAAATGGAAAAGGAAGCTCTTGCAGCAAAAGAACTTCGTGAGTCGAATAAGGTTATGAAGGAGTTCATGGATAATGTCAGTCATGAATTGCGAACTCCAATGAATGCCATTCTGGGAATATCGAATATGCTGATAAAATACAATTCTGATAACCTAACGACTAAACAACAGGAAGGTTTGGAGATAATAAATCAAAGTGGGGCCAGGTTACTTGACTTAATCAACGATATACTAGATCTTTCAAGGATTAATGCAAACAGGGAAAAAGTAGTTAATGAGTTGTTTGATTTTGATATATTTCTGGCTACGATCCAATCTATTGTTATCAGCCTGATAGGCGAAAAAAAAATCAGATTTCTTATACGCAAAAGTAAAAGTGTACCACAATTTATCAATACGGATTCGAAGAAATTAAATCAGATTCTGATAAACCTGCTTGGGAATGCTGCCAAATTTACATCGGAAGGTAAAATCCTTTTGTTCGTTCATTATTTTGAAAACCATTTATATTTTGAAGTGAGCGATACAGGAATTGGAATAGATGAGCAATACCTTGAATCGATTTTTGATCGCTTTCACCAGATTGATAATTCAGCGAGTAAAAGCTACAAAGGCACTGGTTTGGGTTTAAATATCACCAAAAAAATGGTAGAACTAATGAAAGGTGAGATTGCCGCAGAAAGCAAACCTGGAAAAGGTACGGTAATGAAATTCTACATACCCTTGATAGGAAAAGAAAGCGAAAAAGAAGAGACTTTCCATAAAATAAAAGCATCTAAAATAAATGTTCTTGATAGCGTTGAACTAAGTAAAAGGCTTGCAATTATAATTGATTTTAAGCCTGAAACTCAATATCTATTTTCAGAAATACTTAAAGTCAATAAGTTTAATTCGGTTCTATGCAATCAGTCCAATTCGGCTATTGCGGAAATACATAAATGGAATCCCGATTTAATAATAGTAAGATTGGAAATGCCGAAGATGCATGGCCTGTCATTGATACGCTCGTTGAAAAATCAGAAAAAATTTAAGCAGATACCCATTATTACTTATTCAAGTGTAGAGGATTTCAATCCTGATTCTTACGATTCTGCAGTAAAATTTATCAATGAACCCTTAACCGAAAAAAAGATTCTATCCAATCTTCAGAACATTAGCTATCCTGACGATACAAAACCCACGATCGATATTGTTTCAATATACGAGAAAGATAATCATCTTAAGCCGATGAAAACATCAAGTTGTGAATACTTTTTAAATAATTCATTTGAGAGTGCATTACTCTATATTTCCCGGCGCAAAATACATACACTGGTATTTGATGGTCTTGATTTACAAGGACAAAACTTTCAATTATTAACAGCTTTAAACAAAATTCCGGCCTTTGCACCTCAGAGAGCTATAGCTGTTTCTCACAAATTATTTAAACCGGTTATGAAAGAATTAGAACAATTACCCAATTATAAAATATTCAACTACTCAGAAATTACGAAAATCACGGATCTGAGATAAATTCCGGTTATATGTTTAAAAAGTTCATATTATGGATAAATCGACTGTATTAATCGTTGATGATGAGCCGGCAAATCGGTTTCTGTTGGAGGGCTTGCTCAATGCTAATGGTTATGAAGTATTAGAGGCAGAAAGTGGAAGACAATGTTTGGATATTCTGAATGCTGAGAAACCGGATCTGATTCTTCTGGATATTATGATGCCCAAGATGACAGGAATTGAAGTTCTTGATGAGTTAAATAAATCACAAGAACTTAAAAGAATACCGGTATTGATGGTTTCAGCAAAAACTGCGACAACAGATATACAGGAAGCCCTGGATAAAGGTGCCATTGATTATATCAGGAAACCTTTTGATGAAATGGAACTCCTGGCCAGAATAAAGGTAGGGATACGGTTGAAAAGAAACGAAGATCATTTGCATGATTTAATCGGGCAAAAGGATGATTTTGTTCAAATTATTTCGCACGATCTTCGTTCTCCTTTTGCAGCGATCAATGGCTTTGCCGAACTCCTCCTTAAGGATGAGAACCTGACAGTTGATCAGAAAGAATCACTGAATTATATCATTGAATCGGTCACATACAGCAATGAATATTTCAACAAACTATTGAGTTGGACCATGCTTGAATTTCATGATCTTGAGCTATCAATATCAGAAATTAATATAGCAGGTTTAATCGACAATATTTTCAGGATATTAGTGAAGAAAGCCGATGAAAAAAACCTTAGTCTTATAAATGACGTGAGTAAGAATTTAACGATAGAGGCCGATGTGACTTTTTTCAGACAGGTAATTATAAATATTATTAACAATGCAATAAAATTCACTCAAATAAATGGTACAGTCAGGTGCTATAATGCAGAAGGCGATCATTCACTTGAGATTATTATTTCCGACAATGGAGTGGGTATACCTGAAAATTTAAGCCCGGAGGTATTATTTTCCGGAAAGTTAAACAAATCGCAAAGGGGGACAAAGGGTGAAAAAGGGACCGGTATAGGCTTAACGATATGCAAGAAAATACTGGATGCTCATAAATTTGGAATTACTTTCAGAAGGAAGAAGGATAAAGGAACTGACTTTGTGATTACGATTAATTCTTAATACAATTTGAGTTCTGTTATTTAATTTTTTAAATATAACTACTTAATGAAGAAATGGACCAGGAGGATCATCCACGAAATAAAGAGTAAGAATGAGAATATAAGGAGAAAGATTTTGGATCGTTGCTTGTATTTTTCAAGCGTTTTTATTCTAAGCAAGTTATTTATCTTGGTAACAACATTTTCTTTAGAAAAACTATCTTTAACTATGTAGTCAAAAGCACCGCTTTTTATAGATTCAATAGCTATTTCAATACTTTTTTGGCCAGAGAGAAAAATAAAATCGGCATTTGGATACCCTGATTTTACATTGCGTATTGTTTCGAGACCATTCATTCCGGGCAGATCGAAATCCTGTATTATAATTACGGATCTATTTTTAGGTAACCCGGCAATCATTTCTTCAGAAGAAAAATAACCCGTCACATTGGTAAATCCTTGTTTCTTAAGAAACATACAAAGCATGGTATTCATGGGTTGATCGTCTTCTACGACATAGATAAAATGGTTTTTTTTCATAAAAGCACTATTTTATTACTTTGTATAGATTCAACTGATAAATAAATTTCGCACTATCATCGAAGAGCAAAATTCTTACCAAGATATAATTTTCTTACCTGTTCGTCCTGTGCCAGATCATCTGATGTTCCGGCCTTCAATATTTCGCCTTCAAATAATAAGTATGCCCTGTCAGTTATCGATAATGTTTCATGTACATTGTGGTCGGTAATAAGAATACCAATATTTTTTTTCTTAAGTCTGGAAACTATATCCTGAATATCTTCAACTGCAATAGGATCGACTCCGGCAAATGGTTCATCGAGTAGAATGAATTTAGGATCGATAGCCAGTGCACGGGCAATTTCAGTTCTGCGTCGTTCACCTCCTGATAATTGTATTCCAAGGCTTTTGCGGATTTTATGCAAGCCAAATTCAACCAGTAAGGATTCAACACGATTTTGTTGCTCTTCCTTTGAGAGATTCGACATTTCAAGAATAGCTTTCAAATTGTCCTCGACAGATAATTTCCGGAAAACGGAAGCTTCCTGTGCAAGGTACCCAATACCTTTTTGAGCTCTACGATATACCGGTTCGCGGGTAATATCTTCATCATTCAGGAAGATATTGCCACTATTCGGGGCTATTAATCCAACGATCATATAAAACGATGTAGTCTTGCCGGCACCGTTAGGACCTAAAAGGCCAACAATCTCACCCTGTTCTACATTGACGGATACATCCTTTACAACAGTTCGGTTACGATAACGCTTAATCAGATTTTCAGTTCGGAGTATCATACGCATTTTACAATTTACAACATCAAATGTAACAAAGTTTCATTATAATATTTTGTTCCTCACTAATTAGGAGAACGTGACCATGTAGTATTAAAGTGTTAGCTGGAGAACGAATCTTAATCCTAAGATCTGAATATCAGAATTGTTTTCCATCCGGTAATTGGATAAATAAGCCTTGTCGATGTAAGAAAATCGCCACATAACATCAATTCTGATCAGGTTAAACAGGTTCTCAATTCCAATACCTGCTTCCACATAGGATTTGGTCAAAGGAGAGAGTCCAACGGGAAAATCCATTATATCCTGATTTTTAGCGTTCAGGTTTCCAGCAAGGATTTTAACATTCACTACTTCACGAAGCTTTAGCCATCGGAGCAAAGGAATACGGTTGAAAAAAAATCCCTGGAAATGATGCTCTGCCCAGAGTATTAAATATTCATTACTAACAAACTCATAATAATTCATCATATTAAAAGCATAGGGATCGTAAGCATAAGTTTCGTTACCATCGTGAAGTTCGAGGAGGGGGTAGGGAAGATTCCCGAATATTTTTCCTCCTGTAAGCCGGTAACGCAAATACCCCAATGGATTTATTTCCACTTTGTCGGAAATTTGCAACTTTATTTTGTAGTATTCATAATCGCTGTTCAAAACACCTTTTGGGCCATAAGTCAGATCAAGATCAAGAGTAGGATAAATTGACCCCAAACTGGAGCGTTCGAATTTTCCCAACAGGAACTTTTCACGGTAAGCGAAGTGTGTACTCAATGTTATTTCGCTTGAAGAAAGACTCCCAATTTGTATTTGATCACCATTTTCATTTGGTAAAATAAAGGGTACGTAATCTGTTGGATAAATAGTCTGGGTTCTGAAGGTCAAGGTATTGGAAAATCCCTGGAACCATTCGCGTTCGAACTCCAGATTATATTGATCGACCATAGTCAGCTTGTAATTTGGGTTGCGGCGTAAAATAGTGGTCAGAATATTATCATCAAGAAAAGCATTCTGACTTTTACCGAGTTGCCGCATATCATGGTAATAGGAAAAGCTTAACCGTATTCTCGGATTGTTGTTAAACATATAGTCGGCAATGACTCCATATTTCCACCGTTCATCTTTCAGTCCATAAGCAATATGCCCGCCAAACCTGAGATGGGTACTGAAATCAGTACTGGTTCGTGCACCAAATCGGAACCTGTTTCCCTCGATAGGGTTGTTACTATAAAATGTGTAGTAGGGACCAAATTCAACAGGACCGGTCACCCAGTAATAATCAAATAGTAAATCAACTAGTTTATAGACTCTTTTAAATGCAGGTACTTTAATAACAGAATCGACCATATCGTATATGCCAACCTCTTCATCGGTAAGTTCCATTTTACGATTGGCATTCCAATAGATATTATCTTTATTCAGATCTTCTTCATCAATATAAGTATCGGTACGCAAATTCACTATACTGTCTGGCAACGACTGATTTAAAACAATATCATTATAGACCGATGTTTTTTTGCCAAAAAAACCCATTGATTTGTCTGTTATATAAAAATCAAGAAATAGTTCTTCACGTGTCAGGAACCAGGTTGAATCATTAATTCGCTTGTATTCATTTATGGCAATTAAATCGTTCAGATAATTAATATTTACATCCGGTGAAACACGCAGTTGAACTTTTTTTATAGCAAAAGAAGTATCGGCAACCCAGAAAAATCCGTAAAAAGTACGTTCCAGTTTTCGTTTAGGCTTAAAGGATATTTTAAAACACCATGTATCGTCAATCATGGCACTATCTTCAAGAACATATTTATAGTAAGCTCTTCCAAAATCGGCAATGGGACTGATAAATCCTGGTTCGAAAAGCGTAATAAAATTATCGTAGATGTTAAGTCTGTGATACATTTTACCTGAAAACTGGGAAATAGTAGTATTCTGTATTCCGCTTATTTTAAAGGCTTCAATAACCTCACGCTCGACTGACGGGCTTTTCTGGTAGTAAAATCGTGAAACACTTTCTGAAATTAAGATAGGGAGATAGTTCTTGCCAAAAACTTCCGAACTGTCCATATTCTTAAATACAAAGTCGAAATTTTGAATCACCCATCGGTCCTTGAATTTTTCACCGACATTATTCATGTCGAGTTGAAGTTTATTATATGATCGATACTCATAGGATGAAAATCGTTCGGGATTGTTGTATTTTTTATTCGCCGAAATATTTCTTAATACCTGAAATGCAGGATTTTCTCCAGGAGTGATCACTACTTCATCAATGCTTAATCTGGCAGATAAGAGTTGAAAATGAATAATCTGCAGAAATCCTTTTTTCACGGCCACAGTCTGAGGGGAGTATCCCATGCATGAAGCAGTAAGTGAATCAGTAGCGTATTGGCTCTCAAGATAGTAGATTCCGTTAAAATCGCTGATGGTACCTGAAGTGCTTTCTTTGAAAACAATATTTACAAAAGGTATGGGTTCGCCGGTTTCGGCATCGGTTATGGTGCCTTTCACAATGGTTTTTTGGCCAGATAAATTATAAGCGACTAATAATAATACGATGCACAGTTGGATCTTACCTATCATAACTTTTATCTTGCGATGTGAAATTAACACCCTGATACATTATTTGTTTTCCATTTGATTTGTAATAATGAACTAGAATTTTGTGTTAATTTTCATTTTTTACATTCATCTTTTTTACTACTCGTTTACTGATTCCAATACTAATTTCATAGAGCAGGAGTATAGGCAATGCCACAAGAATCTGACTAAAAACATCAGGAGGTGTAATTATAGCAGATGCAATCAGGATAACGATGAATGCATGTCTGCGATATTTTTTTAGGAATTCCGGTGTTAAAAGCCCTATTTTACTAAAAAAAAGCACAACCACAGGGAGTTCAAACATTACACCGGCAGCAAGACATATACTTGCCACAAGCGATACATACGACATAAGTTGTATGTCATTTACAGCCAGATCCGATACATGGTAGTTGTAAAGAAAATTGATTGATAAGGGACAGATAATAAAATAGCCAAAAGAAACTCCAACAAAAAATAAGGATGAAATAGCCAATACAGCTCCGCGGGCAATTTTAAGTTCGGTGATATACAGTGCAGGCTTTATAAATCGCCAGATTTCATAGAATACATAGGGAAATGCCAAAACCAGTCCGACGATCAGTGATATTTTAATATGAGCCGTAAACTGTCCTGCCATTTGAATATTCTGAAGTTTTATGACCTCCGAATTAATGCACAACACATTTGTTTGCAGGAAAGAGTTTTTTCCCAGACTGCATAGCCACCGGCTCATAATGAAATCAGAATTGCTAGGTCCAAGAATTATAACGTCAAAGACAATCCTCTTAAAAATAAATGCAACAATGCCAATGAGAATAATTACGACAGCCGAACGGACGATATGCCACCTCAACGCTTCAAGATGTTCAAGGAAAGTCATTTCTCCTTTATGATTAGCGTCACTCATTAGAAATAAGTTTAGATCGCAAACATAAGCAAGGTTGGACATATTTTCTCAAATAATTTGAAAATACATTGAAACATTATTCAATGACAACAAAAAAACACAATGGTTGATTGTAACAGGTATGGTTAGTCTGTAATCTATTTATAAATCTTTAGAATAGATTGAACTACATTATGTTTAAACAATAAGAATAGTACATCATATTGTGACGGTTTGAAAAAATCTTAGTATTTTTAGGATAGAATGATCAGAAATCTTTCAAATCATGGAATAATGAAGTTGATCAATAACTTTTTGAAAAGCAGGGCGTATACAAATAAAATTTTTCAAAGTCAGCTGTGTGCATATTTCTTCTCCCTATAATATTTGCTAGAAATGAGTGTTGATGCAGATATTTCTTTAAAGGATGTATTAAAAAAACATTTCGGCTTCACTAGTTTTAAAGGCAATCAGGAATTAATAATCCGGAATATTCTCGCAGGAAGAGATACTTTCGTTCTGATGCCTACTGGTGGTGGGAAATCCTTATGTTATCAATTGCCTTCTTTACTTCTCGAAGGAACCGCTATTGTTATTTCTCCGCTCATTGCCCTGATGAAGAATCAGGTAGATGCCATGCGGAGTTTCAGTGAAGAAGATGGGGTGGCGCATTTTCTCAATTCTTCGTTGGTAAAGAACCAGGTGAACCAGGTAAAAACCGATGTTATTGATGGTAAAACCAAATTGCTTTATGTGGCTCCTGAATCCTTAACAAAGGAAGAGAATATAAACTTTCTAAATCAGGTAAAAGTATCGTTTTATGCTGTTGATGAGGCACATTGTATTTCGGAATGGGGCCATGATTTCAGACCTGAATACCGGCGGATCCGACCTATTATAAATAAAATAGGCAGGGCTCCAATAATAGCACTTACAGCTACTGCAACACCTAAGGTTCAGAGTGATATTCAGAAAAACCTGGAAATGCTCGATGCCAATGTTTTCAAATCTTCTTTCAGAAGAGACAACCTATATTATGAAATTCGTCCGAAAAAAGGGGCCACTAAGGAAATTATCAAATACATAAAAAATAATTCAGGAAAATCGGGGATAATTTATTGTTTGAGCCGGAAGAAGGTTGAAGCACTGGCTGAGACCCTTAAGGTAAATGGTATTAAAGCATTGCCCTATCATGCCGGTATGGATAGCACCACCCGTGCAACAAATCAGGATAAATTTCTCATGGAAGATGTTGATATTATTGTTGCTACAATAGCTTTTGGGATGGGAATTGACAAACCCGATGTCCGGTTTGTAATGCATTATGATATGCCTAAAAGCCTGGAAGGTTACTATCAGGAAACGGGTCGGGCAGGGCGTGATGGTGGCGAAGGGAAATGTATTGCCTTTTACAGCTATAAAGATATACAGAAGCTTGAAAAATTTATGCAGGGTAAACCGGTAGCTGAGCAGGAAATAGGAAAGCAATTGCTGCTTGAAACTGTTTCCTATGCTGAATCGTCAGTATGCAGGCCCAAACAGCTATTGAATTACTTTGGAGAAGAGATGCCCGGACAATGCGATAATTGTGATAATTGTTTGAATCCCAAGCAACAGTTCGAAGGGAAAGATGACATTGTTCTGGTTCTTCAGACCATATTGAACGTAAACGAAAAATTTAAGGCTGATCATATAGCCAATATTCTTGAGGGATCCAAAACACAGGCTATAAAGGCATATAAACATCATCATATTGAACAGTTTGGAGCAGGAAGCGATCACGATGCTAAATACTGGAATGCTGTAATCCGTCAGGCTATGATTGCAAGGTTCATAACCAAAGAGATCGAAAATTATGGTTTGCTGAAGATTGAAGAAAAAGGGCATGAGTTTTTAAAAGCTCCCTCAAGTTTTATGCTTTCAGAGAATAATGATTATCCTGAAATTGATGATGATGATATAATAATAAATCTACAGACAGGCTCGGGAGCTGCAGATGAAGAACTATTTCAGATTTTAAAAGATTTACGGAAAACAATTTCGAAACAGAAAGGAGTACCTCCCTTCGTTATTTTTCAGGATCCTTCCCTCGAAGATATGGCCATTCAATATCCTATCGACCTTGAAGAATTGCAGAATATTTCAGGTGTCGGTACAGGAAAAGCTAAGCGTTACGGTAAAGAATTTGTCGACCTGATCAGAAAATATGTTGAGGAGAAAGAAATTGAACGACCACAAGATCTGGTTGTAAAATCAGTGGTTAATAAATCGGGATTAAAAGTATATATCATTCAAAGTATCGATCGTAAAATCAGACTCGATGATATTGCTGCGGCAAAGGGTCTGGAAATGAGCAAACTTCTGGATGAGGTTGAGGCCATTATAAATTCCGGTACTAAGTTAAATATCGATTACTTTATCGACCAGGTGATGGAGAGGGAGCATCAGGAAGAAATTTTTGAATACTTTAAGGAGGAAGCAGAAACTGAATCGATCGACGATGCCCTGACTGAACTGGGAGAGGATGAATATAGCGAAGAAGAAATCAGGCTTGTACGTATCAAGTTTATTTCGGAACTGGGTAATTAGAATCATCTTTTATCACTCCATTTTTCACTATTTTAGCTAGTATAATAAAATCTTAGCTATGAAAAAGATAGTAGTAATTTCGGCCATAATTTACTTGTTATTTTCTGTTGCAGGCGCTCAGCCTGTGTTGACATTCGATAAGCACGCACTTAAAGCAGATGTAGATAATCCGATGTCACATTGCAATTATAAAGATGCTGGCCATTCCGGTGCCAATGTTACGTGGGATTTTAGTGATTTACAGTTTGAACAATCGTTTACTGGTTATTTAAAGAATTCAAAGCTTACTGAAATTGGGGCTACTTTCCCGGAATCTAATACTGAACTGACTGAATTCGACTCAAAATTTTATTTTAATGCTGATCAGGATAAAATTGAACAATTTGGATTTTCTTCAACCAATGGAATAATTCAAATACGATACGATGTTCCATTTGTAAAAATGATGTTTCCCTTTTCATATAGTAACTCTTTCTCCGGAACCTTTTCAGGCTCGACTTATTATTCCGGAATTGAGAGGGGCACTTTGACGGGCACCTATAGTGTTGAAGCGGATGCTTTCGGAACTGTTATCTTACCCGGGAATACAGTTTATGAAAATACCCTTCGTATCCGGACAGAAAAAAGCTATACAGGTTTTCTTAATGCCGGATCACAGGAAGTGGACATTATTACTTACCGTTGGTACAATGAAATGCATCGATATCCTATTCTTGTCCTTACTGAGTATAACGTAAAATCGGGGGATGCAGAGACGACCAAATATCAGGCAGCTTATAATAATAATGCAGTAAGTCTTATCTCACCTGTCATTGCAGAAAGTATTTTACTTTATCCGAATCCTGCTACTTCATATCTAACTCTTGAATTCAATGCAGTTGCAGCAGGTAAATTGAGTTATGCAATACATGATGCATCCGGAAAAATTGTTAGCACATTCTCTGAATATATTACAACAGGGGGGATACATTATAATGATTTATCTGATAAGATAGAAAGTTTAAAACCGGGATTGTATTTGTTAGTTATTCAAAACGGAGAAGAGAGTATTAACAGAAGTTTTACTCTTATTAAGTAGAAATTATCTTCTCCCGGTGCGACCTTTCCACGAGTAATAATTAAACATCCCCAAAATCGGAATGATTATAGCATATAGGGGATAAAACAATTCATAAAACGGGAGCAGGAGTATTGTTTTTTTCCCGCCAAAATACCGGAGGCCAGTTATCAAAATCAGACAGTCGGCTATTGCTTTTGTCGCAAACAGGCTGAGAAAAACCCGCCATTGAGTAAGTTCTAACAAACAAAGAATGGGTGTAATGCAGATAGTGAGGTTGGTTAGCAGAACCAGAAGCGCAAGTAGTATCGTTGCCAAATCGTTATATCTGATTCCTTTCGAAGCCCAACGGATTCGTTGATTAAAAAATTCAATACTATTTTCCGGTGGTTTTGTCTGTACAATGCCGTCACTGTTTTTTACTACTGAGATGGCTTTTTTATTATGTTTTTTCAGGGCATGTAACATATATACATCATCGCCCGAAAGGATATTCATTTTAAGCTCTTTTGCATACTTGTTATACAAGCTTCGTTTTACAGCCAGGTTTGCCCCATTGCATAGAGTTGCGATTCCTAACGAAGCTGTTCCTGCGCCAATAATAACAAGACTTATGAATTCGGTTCGGAAGAAACCCTGCATAATTCCTGGCATGGTTTCGTAATCTGAGAGTCCGATCATAAACTCTGAAGAATTACACACATAATCCTGAACAAATGTTTGAATCCATTTCGGGCCCAGGCGACAATCAGCATCGGTAAATAGTAATAACGCGGAGTCGCTCTTTTTAACACCTTCGAGCAATGCCTGTTTTTTACCTTGTTTATTTTCTGGCAAATCAAATACTCTCAAATTATTCCCCTGATAGGATCTAATTTGCTTCTGGCTGGCCAGTCGCTGATCGGAATGATCATCAATAATAATAATATCATATAACTCACGCGGATATACCTGTTGATATAGGTCGCTTAATAAAAGAGGCAATGTTTTAATTTCGTTCCGGGCAGCGATAATGATACTGACAGTAACAGATTTTTTAATTTTGGCAAGGCTTGTTTCGGGTAATTTTTGCCAACCAACATAAATTAAAAGGAAAGTTCCCAGATAACTGCAAAGGATAATAGAAAGGAAAATTTCAATCGAATTCAGATACATTGTGGCCGTTATAAGGAAAGCCATTCATCAATTTTAGTGAAAAGTTCCGAAATATTGATAGGTTTGGTTACGAAATCGTCACAACCGGCCTCCAGACATTTTTGTTTTTCTTCAGCAATTGCATTGGCTGTTTGTGCTATAACCGGAAGATTTTCCCTGAATTCTTTTATTATTTTAGTTGCTTCAATTCCATTCATATCGGGCATCTGAACATCCATCAATATCAGGTCAATATTGGGATTTGATTTACAAATTTCAACTGCTTGAATGCCGTCTTCGGCATGCAGAACTTTTGCATTTGTTTTTTTCAGGAATCCTTCAAGAAGCTTATAGCTGAAAGTATCATCCTCGGCAATAAGAAATACTTTATCTTCCCAGTTATACTCGGAGCGAGGTTTTTTCCTGTCAATTTCTTCCGATGTTTTTTTGGAAGCAGGGAAATAGGGTACTGAGAAATAGAAAGTTGAACCTTCATTTTCAACCGATTCGACCCACATTTTTCCACCAAGCAGTTCTACAAATCCTTTTGATATTGCCAAACCTAATCCTGAACCACTATATTTTCTCGATCGTGAATAATCGGCCTGAACAAATCGTTCAAAAATCAATTCCAGCTTATTTGATGATATTCCAATACCTGTGTCCTTTACGTAGAACTCAATCATCCCATCTTTCGGGAGATTATATCCGAATTCGATATAACCCTCTTTTGTAAATTTGAATGCATTACCTATAAGGTTGGTCAATATTTGACGCAGACGGTTGGGATCAGATTGAAGGTAGCAGTCTTCATTGCTTAGTGCTTTTTTAATTCTGAGTTTGATATTGTCCTTATCTTTTTTAACATTAATCCCCAGGAATGAAGAATGTATTTGGGTTAATAAGGCATTTAGTGAAAATTCCTGCCGTAATATTTTTGTCTGCCCTGCTTCAATCTTGGCAAAATCAATGATATCATCGATAAGGTTCATTAACATTTTACCGTTGTTATTAATGATTTCTACGTACTTTTTCCGGTTACCTTCACTCAGTTGATCATCATTCAGCATTTCGGCAAATCCGAGGATACCGTTCATCGGAGTGCGGATTTCATGTGACATGTTGGCTAAAAAGGCAGTTTTAAGTTTGTCCGATTCTTCTGCTTTAACTTTGGCCTGAACAAGTTCGAATTCAAGCTGACTTCGATGTAGGGCAACAGATACCTGGTGTACAAAAGTTTCAATTATATGTTTGAACTTGATGATGGTTTTGTTCAGGGTTAGAATTCCTATTAATCCCAATTGTTTATTGTCCCGGGCAATAGGGATATAATACATTTTGTTAACCTTGAGAATGTCAACAATTTTATTAAGTTTATCTTTAACCTTGCTATCCAGCTCCAATTCATCAAATTCACGCGTAACAATCGATACACTTCCTGCATTATCAATACTTACAGGAATATCTCTCAGGTTGACTTTGAAATTAATCAGGTCAATTCCAAGTATTTCTTTAAGTTTTTCCCTGGAATTATTAAGACTGCTTATTTCTTTGATAACATATAAGTTACCTTGTTCCTGATAACTGGCAACTACCACTATTGAATCTTCAAGAAAATGGTCAAGTTTCCAGCCTATAAATTCAAAAATATCATCGCGAGCTGAAAGTCCTAGTAGTTCTAAGGCAGAATTACTGAGAAAGATAAGATTATCGTGATAAACATGTTCTTTAAGTTCAGACATTTTTCTGTCGGAAATATCACGTGTATTCACAACAATACCCCGAATGGAAGGATTGCTTATATGGTTTGAAAATATTGATTCAACATAAATCCATCGTTTATTTTTATGTAAGCTGCGGTATTCCTTTTTTATCTGTATTCCGGGTTCTTCAAGCACCGATTGTAATACATCTTTAAAAATGAAAATATCATCGGGATGAATAATTTCTTCAAATGGCTTTCCAATAAGTTCGTCGATCAGAAATTCAGATATTCTGTTACGCAACGAACTTTCAAATAAAATTATCCCGGATTTATCTAGGATTGTAATGGCATCGGAAGAATACTGAAGGAGTGAACGAAAATGTTCTTCGTTCTTGATTATTGTATCTTCCATTGCTTTCCGGTCAGTAATATCAATCGATATTCCGGTTATTCCTGCCAGATTTTTCTTCTCGTCGTAAACAGGTGCTGAAAAAGTTTCGATCCAGCATGTGTTACCTTCAAGGCTCCATTTATCTTCAAAAAATTTCTTCTTTCTGGCGCTTTTAACCGCAGCATCATATTTTTCATGAATTTCGGCTACTACATCAGGAAATACCTCCCTGTCCTTCTTTCCTATAATATCAGATAGTTTGACATTAAAATAACGTGCAAATGGTTCATTCACTAATAAATATCTTCCTTCATCATCTTTTAGCCAGGCAAGATAAGGCATATTATTCAGGATAGCTTTCTGGTGATACTGAGATATTGAAATTGCCTTTTCAACATTCAATTGTGCTGTGAGATCAGTAATTATGGTTAATTCCCCATAAGTTTTATTGTTTTTATCAGGTATCAATTTGCTACGAATCCAGACGATACGCTCTTCACCATCATTACTAATCAGCTTATTTTTAGTCTCAATTGTTCCAGTCCTATTTTTATTCAGTGCCCTCAGCCTTTTAGTATAGTCGGCATGATCAATTTCAGTTAATATTGATTCCAGGAAAGCGGGGTTGTTATCGGTTTTTCCTGTTTTCCATTTTGCTAAATCTTCAAATGCAGGATTAGCATAGTGTATTCCATCCTTTCCTGATAGTATTATGGGATCATGACAGTTGCCGGCTATTTTTCTGAACAAAGCTTCGTTTTCAATTAGTTTTTTTTCAGATGAACGTCTTTCCGAAATATCAGTAATAAATATGCATATGTATTGGATGTCTTGTTCTGTGATAAATATAGGCGTAATATTATACTCGAAGTAATAATTGTGTTTGGCAAGAGTCAGGGTAATTTCTCCACCGGTACTTTTACCTTTCAATGCTTCATTGAAAGACTTCTTCCAGTTTGTTGAAATTGATTTTGGAATAGCTTCAAGAATTATAATTCCTTTATTTAAACTGTTTATATTCAGGAAGTTTTGGGCGAAATTTTGAAAAGAAGAATTGGTAAGAATTAGTTTATAATCTTTATCGATCAGAAAGATGCTGATAGAAGAACTTTCCACAATGGTTTGAATGTTAATCTGGGTAGCAGTATATGTTTCCGGATTTTCCATCAAAAAGGAAGATTTATACTTTATTGTGAAACCAATATATTAAATTTTCTTTGAATTAGATCATGGAGTATTTTTCATTTGCTCTGAAATAATATCAATAGCTAAAATAGCAAAAACAAGGCGATTCTTTTTTATTAAATGGAAGTCTTATGCCGGTTCTTATTCAGGGCCGGTATTTTAAAATAATTTTCTGAAAAATGAAATCAGTAGCTAAGTAAAAATACAGATAAGAAATACTTTCTATTGTTATCGGAAAGGATTATTTACGCTTCCGGCGGTTAAGTTCATCACGAATCATCGAAGCTTTCTCATAATCTTCGTCTTTAATGGCTTGCTGCAAAAATTGTTTAAGCTCTTTAGCATCCATCGTCGAAATATCCTTTTCATCAATATCGCTCTTTATTTCGATATCTTTCGCAGGGGTATTTTCATTTTCGCTATACTCATCCGATTCATGCTCAAAATCGAGCACAATTCCTGCCCGGTCTATAATCTCATTTGTAGTGTATATAGGGCATTTGAACCGCAAAGCGAGGGCTATAGCATCGGAAGTTCTGGTATCAATATCTATTATTTTTTTTCCGTCGTTACAGGTTAGCTTTGAATGGAATACACCTTCTTCAAGTTTATGAATTGTAACCTCAACCACATTAATTTTAAAGGTTTGCGCAAAATTATAGAACAGATCATGAGTGAGCGGGCGGGGAGGTTTCAATCCTTCCAGTTGTATAGCAATAGCCTGTGCTTCAAATCCACCCACAATAATTGGTATTCGTCTTTTACCCTCTTCTTCAGCCAACACAAGAGCATAAGCTCCTGTCTGTGTTTGGCTGTATGAAATTCCTAAAACATTTAATTTAATCCGGCTCATTCTTCTGAGTTCTCTCTGAGACTTACAGTGTTTATGTATCAAATAACAATACCCGATACAAATATAATGAAATATGTAAGAGAGAAAATCGAATAGGGTCTACTATGCCGAAATTTGAATGAATTCAAGTTGGCAGAAAGAATATTACTAAGAATGAAAGACGGATTACAGGCTGAAATAAAATACAAAACAACCAGCAATTAATTTTGAATGTTTTATTTGTAGTTCAATATTATTTTATATTTTTGCACTCCCAAGTTTGACAATGGATTAAACATTTTTTTAATGTACGCAATAGTTGATATAGCCGGACAACAATTTAAAGTTGAAAAGGATCAGAAGATCTACGTAAACAGGCTCGATGCTGAAGAAGGAAGTAAAGTAGATTTTGATAAGGTTTTACTGATTGATGATGGTGGTAAAGTTAAAGTTGGATTACCGATACTGAATAACTTCGTTGTATCGGCCAGTGTTTTATCACATCTGAAAGGTGATAAAGTTAAGGTCTTCAAAAAGAAAAGAAGGAAAGGCTATCAGGTATTAAACGGTCATCGCCAGTCCCTCACTCAATTACTTATTGAGAGCATAGGTGAAGGTAAGGCAAAAGCAAAAGTATCAGCTAAAAAAGAAGCCGAACCAAAACCAACAGTTGCAGAGAAACCAAAGTCTGAAACAGTCACGGAAGCTAAAGCATCCGGCGAGAAAAAATCTGTTGCTAAAAAGCCGGCAGCGGATACAATAAAAGCTGAAAAGCCTGCTACAGTAAAAAAGACCTCAACTGAAAAAAAGGCTGATAAGCCGGCTGCAAAAGCAACACCAAAAAAAGAAACTAAACCTGTAGCTAAAAAAGCGGCCCCAAAAGCAAAGAAAGAAGCTGCACCTAAAGCTAAATCTAAAGCAGCGCCTAAGAAAAAAGAAGAAAAGGAAAAGTAATAAGGTTTAAAATTATTAGTAATGGCACATAAAAAAGGAGCTGGTAGTTCACGGAATGGTAGGGAATCGGAAAGTAAACGATTAGGAGTTAAAATATTTGGTGGACAAGTTGCCAAGGCAGGAAATATTTTAGTGCGTCAGCGTGGCACTCAACATCATCCGGGCATTAATGTAGGAATGGGAAGAGATCATTCATTGTTTGCATTGATCGATGGTACTGTAGAGTTCAGAAAGAAAAAAGATAATAAATCATACGTTTCAATTGTTCCTGTTTCGGATTAATTGGTAATTAAACAAAGATTTTTGATCTCCTGTAGGTTTACTATTTGTAAATTGCAGGGGATTTTTATTTTAAATTTTTTTAAAATATGCTTACTCTAAATAGACTTCACGAAAATAAAGAGCTAGTTATTAAACGCTTAAAAATCAAAAATTTTGATGCTTCAGAGACCTTGGAAAAAATATTACTTCTGGATCATGACCGGCGTAAATACCAAGTTCTGATAAATGGTTATCAAAATGAACTAAATAAACTTTCAAAAAGTATAGGGAACTTGTTTAAAGAAGGTAGGATTGAAGAAGCTAACAATGCTAAAAATAAGTCAAGTGATTTTAAAAATTCAATAAAGGAATGTAATGATAGA
>CAZQCO010000016.1:51982-53756 GCA_964592225.1 uncultured Bacteroidales bacterium | reverse complement strand
AAATTTGCCGAAATGGAGGGTTGGAATGCTGAAAGCAATGCTGCTATTCTGTTGAGTGGATTGGGAATTAAAGATGAACTACACCTTAAGTTAATGAAGGAATTAAGCGGGAAAGAAAAAGTGAAAGTCCTCCTGGCCCAAGCCCTGTATGGTAAACCTGACAACCTTCTGCTTGATGAGCCTACCAATGACCTCGACCTGGAAACAGTAAACTGGCTGGAAAATTATCTTTCCAACTTTGAGAGTACGGTTCTGGTAGCCTCACACGACAGGCACTTTCTGGATTCCATTTGTACCCATACGGTCGACATCGATTTTGGTAAAGTGCAATTGTTTGCCGGAAATTATAGTTTTTGGTACGAATCAAGCCAGTTGGCCTTAAGGCAGCAACTCAACCAAAATAAAAAGGCAGAAGAGAAGAAAAAGGAATTACTGGAATTTATAGCCCGCTTTAGCGCCAATGTAGCCAAGAGTAAACAGACCACCAGCCGCAAAAAAATGATTGAAAAGCTTAACATCGAAGAAATAAAACCTTCGACACGAAAATATCCGGGCATTATTTTCACTCCGGGAAGGGAACCGGGAAATAACATTTTAAAGGTACAGAGCCTTGCAAAAAGCATTGAAGGAAAAACTCTTTTTAAAGATCTCAATTTCACTGTAAATAAAAACGATAAAATTATTTTCCTGTCAAGGGATACACGGGCCATGACTGCTCTCTTTGAAATTCTGAAGGGTCATGACACTCCTGACCAGGGTACTTTTGAATGGGGACAAACTATTGTTAAAGCATACCTGCCCATGGAAAACGAAAAGTTTTTTATGAACGACCTGAGTCTTGTGGATTGGTTGGCACAATATTCGGAAGACACCAGTGAATTGTATCTCCGTGGTTTTTTAGGCAAAATGCTCTTTTCGGGAGAAGAAATTTTCAAAAAAGCCAGTGTCCTTTCAGGCGGTGAAAAAGTCCGCTGTATGATTGCCCGCATGATGATCCGTAATGCCAATGTCATGATACTGGATACACCAACCAATCACCTCGATCTTGAATCAATCCAGGCATTTAACAATACCCTCATAAAGTTCAAAGGGAATATTCTAATGTCATCTCACGATCATGAGTTTATTCAAACGGTTTGCAACCGGATCATTGAGATTACTCCCAAAGGAATGATTGATAAACTCATGGATTATGACGATTATATTTTGGATGAGAAACTCATGGAGCATCGAAACAGCATGTATTGAGAGCCTGTTAAAAATGTAAGAATTATTAATTACTTCAACTAGCTCATAATCATCCCAAATACTTACTCAGCACTTCCAGCAATTCTTTCTTACGGAGTGGTTTTACAAGGAATTCGTTGCATCCCAATTCATTGCACTGCTCACGATGGCTTCTCTTATCGTAGGCGGTCTGAACAACAACAGGTACATCGGGGTAATTCTCGCGGATGATTTTCATGGCATGAGTACCGCTCATACGGGGCATTTTTATATCGAGCAGCACCAGGTCGATAGTTGTTTCAGTATTTATCTTTTCCAGCAGCTCCACTCCATCGTTAACATGTATCAGCGTAACACCCGTATCCTTAAGGATGGCTTCGATAAGCAGGTAGTTCGATTCTTCATCTTCGGCCACCAGCAGTGTCTTATCGGACCAGTAGTACTTTTTCCCGTCGGTTTTCTGCAATGGCCTGGGTCCGGAGAGCACCTGCATAAATGGCAGCCTGAAGTAAAAGGTCGATCCTTCGGCTTTTTTGCTTTCGGCCCA
>CAZQCO010000016.1:48254-51882 GCA_964592225.1 uncultured Bacteroidales bacterium | reverse complement strand
GTATACATGATGAGTCCATCCTGAGGTAAATCGGTCATTATACTTAAGGAAGGATTAAGACGTGAAGCACGCTCCCTGCTGGTACTTACCAGCTCCCTGATCAACTTGTCCACATGGCATTCGGCATATTCCGGTTGAAGCTGGCCGGTTTGCATATATGAGAAATCAATAATATCCTCAATAAGCCGTAGCATGCTACGTCCACTTTCATTGATAATCCGTAAATAGTACTCGCGACTTCTCTTATCGTCGATATTTTCTGTCAGCAGGTTTATAAATCCGATAATGGCATTCATAGGAGTGCGTATCTGATGACTCAGATTCTCAAGAAAGGCGGTTTTCAACCTGTCGCTATCCTCGGCCTTCTCTTTAGCAACCACCAGGTCCTGAGTACGTTCTCTGACCAGTTCTTCAAGCCGGTTCCTGTGTTTTTCCAGCTCCTCGTTTTGTGCGGCAATCTCCCGGTTGCGAATTTCCAGCTCATGCGTACGCTCCGAAACCAGTTTTGAAAGCCTGGTATTCAGCTCCCGTATTCTCCCCACACGCATTCTATAGCCTGAAACCAAGGCTAAAATAAAAAGTATGATCAGCAAAATTTTAAACGCCCGGGTACGATAGAAGGGAGGGTGCACAATAACACGTAGTGCCTTTCCTTTATAGTTCCAGACCCGGTCATCGTTCGATCCTATAACTCTGAAAGTGTATTTTCCCGGGCGCAAGCTGGTATAAGTCGCCCAGTGCTGATTTCCTACCTCATTCCAGTTCTCGTCAAATCCTTCGAGTTTGTATTTGTATTGATTCCGGTGCGAATGTGAGTAATTCAGCGCAGCAAATTTTATGGTAAAAATTAGTTGCCCGGGGTACAGATGGATCTCATCCTGATACAATATGTTACTCATATATTGTGTCTTAGTATCCTGCATTTTAACGGGGTTGTCAAATAATTCCAGCCCGGTAATAACTATGGGAGGGATAAAATCGTTTTTCACGATTTCTTCAGGATCGAAATACGACAGTCCGTTAATGCCCCCGAAATACAGGACCCCTGCATCATCCTTGTAGCAGGAATTAATAGTAAACCGGTTCCCCTGAAGTCCATCCTGTGAATCGAAATTCGTGAACCACATACTATCGGTATTGAACTTTGAGATACCTCCATTTGTACTCATCCACAGGTTTCCGGAATTATCGGAAAGAATTCCGTTAATCACATTACCCGCAATCCCTTCCTTTAATGTAAAACACTCAAATTCATTCGCCCTCTTCCATAGGTTCAGGCCTCCGCCGTTTGTACCTACCCAAATACGATTTTCATTGTCTTCATAAATATTCAGCACCCAATTCTCCGAAAGACTTTTCAGGTTCCTGGCATCGGACAACATGTGGTTCAGTGTATTTTTATCCTGGTCGTAAACAAATAAGCCGGTATTCGTCCCTATCCAAAGCCGGCCCTGTGAGTCGAACATCAGGCTCCAGGCGCTATAAATAGGCTCAGGATAATCAGGGAAAGGGTTATGATTGAATAGCCCGGTGGCAAGATTATAATTTTCAATTCCCTGATTTCCTGCCATCCAGAGTATGCTTCCATCGATCAGAATATCCCAGATCTGTGTGGACTTAGGAGTATTGTCCGTGCCATCGAAGAAATAGTTAATGAATTTCTTTTCCTCTTTTTTAAAACAACTCAGGCCTCCTTCATATAAACCTATCCAGAGGTTTCCATAAGGGTCCTGCACCATACAGAGCGGCTTATTATTACGAATGCTTCCTGGATCGCCGGAACTCGAGCTATAGTTTTTGAAAGTTATGTTCTCCGGATTATAGTTGTAAAGGCCCGCACCATCAGTACCTATCCAAAGTGTATTCTCCGAATCGCGGAGCATTGAGGTGATCTTGTTCTGATTCTTACTATCCGCCGATGGATCAAAGTCACGTAACAAATGAAATTTCTTCCGGTGTGTATTGCAATAATTTATGGGGGCGTTGAAATTGCCGATCCAGTAGTTGCCAGCATTATCTTCATAAAAAACTCTTACCACATCAGAACTGATACTTTTAGGTTCGTTGATCGAAGTTCTGTAAGCAATGAATAAATCCTCCCCTGAGTTGAACCTGAGTAGCCCTCCTCCGTCAGTACATGCCCAGAGTATCTGTTTCATGTCGATATAAAGATTCCATATCACATCGGAGCTTAAAGAGTGAGTTCCTTCTACCTGAGAATTATAGTAGGTAAAGGATTCATTGGCTCTATCATAACAGGTTATGCCCTTACCATTGGTTCCTATCCATATTTTGCCCTCCAAATCTTCAACAATTGCGCGGATATCCTGTCCGGATACGTGTTTACCATCGGCCTTACCTAATGGCAACTGATGAAGTTTAAGTTCATCGGGAGTAAAATACAAAACGCCCTTATCTACCGTTCCCATCCAGACGGTGTTGAGGCCATCGATATAAATTGTCCTGGGATTTAAGGAATGTTCGATATTTTCGGTACTAACAATCTCCTCGATTTTGATAAAACGCGAAGTATTGACATCATACTTACAAACACCTCCGCCAAGCATGGCAATCCATAAATCGCCCTTTTTATCTTCGACAATTTTGCGGATATTATTACCTGGCAGACTTTCAGGATTATCCTGATCGTAATAATATCGTTGAAAACAATCAAATTGTGGTATATACCGGTTCAATCCATTCTCGGTCCCGACCCACATAGTACCCCGGCTATCGATGAAAATATCGCGAACTACATTATTGCTGAGACTGGTGGTATCGCTCCGATCGTAAAAATAACTGGTAAATTGTATACCGTCGTATCGAAATAAACCATCTTTAGCTCCTATCCAGATAAATCCGAAAGTATCCTGTTGAATATCCTCAACAATACCAAATGAATTGTTATTGCTCTGGTAGACACTTTCAAAAAGAAGATCATTTGAAGATTGACTATGAACATCAGGAGCAAGTAGTAATAAACCTGCAAGTGATAAAAACATAACTTTACAAAAACTCCTACAGACCCCGGTCATATATTAAAGTTAGTATATTAAGAATACATCTTATTCCTTTCCTGGCTAACCCGGAAAAGTTAACAAAACATATTGATTATAAGCAATTATCGCTTATTTAAGGTCATATAGGCACTTACAAGGTAGTAAACTTTCCTGAAAACTCACTTTAAATCTTCAAAATATTCCTATTCGCGTCACTTTTCCAGGCAACAGATCCTATGGTAATTTTTAATCAGATCTTTAAAATTTTGCTTATGAGCAGGGTATAATCCGCATTAAAAAAATCGGTTTAACCCGACGCAACCTTTTGGAAGTTTCTGCATCATTTATACAAAGGTGTTTACTGAATGATGTTGATTGTAACACTTCATCATGAAGTTATTTTAACAGTAGAGTTTTGTTAGAGCATTTTAGGTGATTTTTTCGGCAAACTTTGCATTCGTAGGACATCTTAGCAGTTTGGTGTCCTACGAATTTTTAAAACAAGACCGGGATGGCAATGAAGTTGTATGAGTATAAATGGGAAAAGTAAAATGAAAGAGACCGCCAACATACTGATTGAAAGATTTGCATCGCGACAGATACGTGTTTCTTTTAAAGATCAGGAAGCC
>CAZQCO010000016.1:0-48154 GCA_964592225.1 uncultured Bacteroidales bacterium | reverse complement strand
CGAAATCGGCGGGAATTTTTAGTTACTGTGCCTAGATGTAAGTCATGTCCGAAGCATCAGGATGAAGTAGCAATTATTCCTGTAATGACTTCAGCCGCGCAATAGCATCCGAAAACAGCCGGCAAATAGGAGATAGTCCCTACCATAGAACGTTTATTATTGGTGCCATCGGTTTCAACGATAGTCTCTCTTCTGACGGATTCAGGAGAATACACTACGGTAATCCCTTTGTAAATTTCGTATTTGTGCAGGTACTTGCGAACCAAATAAGCAAATTTGCAGTGATGTGAGTCCGCTATATCATCAACCCTGATTTTTGAAAGATCGGTTTTCCCTCCCGACCCCATGG
Source organism: uncultured Bacteroidales bacterium (assembly GCA_964592225.1). Taxonomy (GTDB): domain Bacteria; phylum Bacteroidota; class Bacteroidia; order Bacteroidales; family UBA10428; genus UBA10428. The sequence continues at coordinate 47,805 of CAZQCO010000016.1, read as the reverse complement.
AACTTACGACTCGCTGACCGGATTGGACGGCTTCCTTCAATAATAATACTTTTGGTGTAAGAGTATCGATAGCATCGACAACGAAATCGTACGACTGACGAAATAAGGCAGGCAGGTTTTCCTCATTCAGAAATGTAGCGTGTTTTTCCAGCTCAATCTTCGGATTGATATCTTTCAGCCTTTCTGCAATGACATCCACCTTCAATCTGCCTTGTGTGGAAATAAGAGCAGCCAGCTGCCGGTTCCGGTTTGAGGTCTGGATCACATCGTTATCGATCAGTGTGAGCCTGCCAATTCCTGCCCTGCAAAGCTGTTCGGTAGTATACCCGCCTACGCCACCCAGGCCTGCCACCAAAACATGAGCCTTTTTCAGTAGTTCCGATTTTTCGCTTCCGAGAAGCAGTTCGGTCCTGCATTTCCAATTGTCTCCGTTCATAGTTCGATTCCAAAACATTGTGTGAAATTCTGTTGTAGCTGCTGTTGCAATGTCTTTATATCAGTTCTTCTCAACTGAGCCGCCTGCTCATACACCTGGCTAATTGAATAATTCGCGTCGTCGGTTTCGAGAAAGATCCTTTCAATAGGAATGTGCGGAAATGCATGATAAGCCTTGCTCCGGTCATTAAAAATCATATGTCCGAAAGACAAGTAGAAATTCCTATTAGTCAGTTGTTCGCCCATCTCCCGTGTTTCATTAAACCAATGGATTATCCAGGCTTGTGCAGGTTTCAGCTTTGATTTTGTGGTAAATACTTCATTGTAAGCCCTCACACAATGAATGATCATGGGTTTGTTCATTTCTCCGGCTATCGCCACCTGAGCCTCGAATGCCCTGAACTGAATATCGAGAGGAGTGTCAATCGACTTATCCAAACCTGCTTCCCCAACAGCTATAACCTGAGAATGTGCAGCCGTTTCCCTGACTTTTTGAATATCGTCTGCCATCGATTTTTCGTTCACATACCAGGGATGCAAGCCTATACTGTACCAACGGCCGTTCTCAATTTCCTCTTTCTGTGAATGAAAGAGATTACGTACAACCAAATCGGCTGCTCCGGTATCTTTAGCATGTCGGTGAATATCGATCAGCATAGTCAATAGTATGCTTGTTATAATTCAGCAAGCGCCCGGTCAATCCTTTCCAGGGTTTCCTCCCTGCCAATCATTTTCATTATGTCAAACAGATGTGGTCCCATGGCAGCACCGACAATTGCCAGGCGAAGCGGATTCATTATCTTACCAAAGCCCATCCCGCTGCTTTCAACCCAACTCTTTATTTTTTCTTCCAATTCTTGTGAGGTAAAAGATTCAACGGAGTGGATAATTCTCTGACATTCGGAAACAATTTTCGGAGTATCCTCTTTCCAGAACTTTTTACGGGTTTTTTCATCATAACTGTCAGGTGCCACAAAGAAATAGTACGATTGTTCCCAAAGATCATTTACAAAGACGGCTCTCTCTTTCACCATTCCCACCACTTTTTCGATATAAGCCAAGTCTTTGTAAATCCCTTTTTGTACCAATATCTTATTGAACAATTGTGCCAGCTCAGCGTCAGGCTTCCGCTGCAGATGCTGCTGGTTGAACCAGCGCGCTTTTTCAGGATCGAAGCGAGCGCCGGCCTTTGTCATTCTCTCCAGTGAAATAGCCTGAATCAATTCCTTCAGAGAAAAAACCTCCTGTTCAGTACCGGGGTTCCAACCCAGCATGGCCAGGATATTCACCACCGCTTCCGGGAAGTATCCTGCTTCGCGGTATCCTGAAGAAATTTCGCCGGTAGGTGATTTCCACTCCAGGGGAAATACAGGAAAACCAAACTTATCACCGTCACGTTTGCTGAGCTTGCCCTGTCCGCTGGGTTTCAGAATGAGTGACTGATGGGCAAACTGCGGCATCTCATCTTCCCAGCCAAAAGCCCTGTACAGCATAATATGGAGAGGTAATGAAGGTAACCATTCTTCACCCCGTATTACATGCGTTATCTTCATCAGATGATCGTCGACCACATTGGCCAGATGGTAGGTAGGCAAGCCGTCCGATTTAAAAATAACTTTATCGTCAAGTGTGGAGGTATTGAACTGTATGTCACCCCGAATAATATCCTTTGCATGTACCTCAATATTTTCCCGCATCAGAAATCGTAATACATAGGGCTCGCCAGCTGCTATTTTCTTTTGTGTTTCCCCTTTGCCAATGACCAATGAATTGTTGAGCCGGTTCCGTATCCGGAAATCATAGGAGAAGGTTTTCTTTTCAGCTTCAAAATCAGTCCGCAATTTTTCAAGCTCCTCGGGTGTATCGAAAGCATAGTACGCCCAGCCCGATTCGATAAGCTGATCGGCATAACTGCGGTAAATTTCAATGCGTTCCGACTGACGGTACGGGCCGTAAGTACCTCCCTGCTTAACTCCTTCATCGGGAGTCAATCCCAGCCATTCCAGCGATTCGTTAATGTACTCCTCGGCTCCCGGTACAAAACGCGATTGGTCTGTATCTTCGATACGCAGGATAAAGTCGCCTCCATTCTTTTTCGCAAATAAATAATTGAGCAAAGCAGTTTTTGTACCGCCAATATGCAGCGGACCTGTTGGACTTGGAGCAAACCTTACACGTACTCTGGCTGACATAAATTTTTTATTTTGGGTTCAAAGATAGTATAATCCCAAATTATGCAGCAGAAATGCCTAATCGCAGAAGAATTTGACTCAATAATTTATCGAAAATGGAAAATCCTGATGAAAAATATCATACAATGCCATTCCTATAAATTGTAAATTTCGGATGAAAAGAATACTGCGTATGGAAAATATCCTGATTATCGGTGCTGCGGGCCAGATTGGCAGCGAACTAACAGTAGCTTTGAGAAAGCTACATGGCAACAACCATGTTTTTGCTACCGATGTTAAGGAAGCTCCTCCCGAAATTAAGGAAAACGGGCCCTTTCAGTTGCTAGATGTCATGGACGATAAGCATCTCATCCATTTTGTTATCCGTCATAAAATTACACAGATCTATCATCTGGCAGCCGTACTTTCAAGCAATGCCGAAAAACTGCCCGTACAGGCCTGGCATATCAACATGAACAGCCTGATGAATGTATTGGAGATTGCCAAACTGGTAGAGGAAGTCAACAAAGTCTTCTGGCCAAGTTCGATAGCTGTATTCGGACCATCGACACCCCGCGAAAAAACTCCGCAGCTCACCATTATGGAACCGACAACTGTATACGGTATCAGTAAGCTGGCAGGAGAACGCTGGTGCGAATACTACTTCCGGAAATACGGAGTGGACGTAAGAAGCCTACGGTATCCGGGCCTGATCAGTTATAAAACCGAACCCGGAGGAGGCACCACCGATTATGCTGTCGAAATTTACTATGCCGCAGTAAAAGAAAAAAAATACGAATGTTTTCTCGACGCCCATACGCGCCTGCCCATGATGTTTATGCCCGATGCCATTGATGCTACAATAGCCCTGATGGAGGCTCCCGAAAAGGAAGTACAGTTCCATATCGGGTATAACATTACCGGATTTAATACCACACCTGCTGAAATCGCCAGCGAAATAAAAAAATACATTCCCGATTTTACAATCAGCTATAAGCCCGATTTTCGCCAGGAAATAGCCGACTCATGGCCCGATAGTGTTGATGATCATTATGCCCGTTGCCACGATCACTGGAAAAGTAAATACGATCTGAAATCGACAACAAAGATTATGTTGGAGAATATCAGGAAAAAGATGAAAGGGTGAAAGACTGTTTAAATATAATTTGATATTCTGCCAGGTCTTATCTGCATCGTTTTTTTTAAACCATGTCCGGATATACTTCCATTATTCATCAGAATAGGAGAATTTTATGCTTAATTTAAATTCATGACTTTGACATGGCAATGGACATTCATCGTTCTGACGTACTGTGTTATTCAGCTCTCAGAATGAAATTTCATTCCGGCTTCATAAATATTATATTATTCCCCGAAATTTACTACCCAGGAATATTAATAATAAGCTAACTCGGAAAATACCCCGACCATTACCAAAATGATATAGACAGTATATGTTGCAACAGAAAGTATAACCTCAATCAAGCAACCTTTAAAAGCCTTCTGTGATTCATCGTAATTGCCGGTAATGACATGGACCAGAATTATTCCCGGGACACTAAAACAAAAACCCCAGCAAAAAGAAGGAATACCAAAGACAGGATTACTGATTTCATCAGTATCTTCGGCAGGATTAAACGATCTGTCGAGTTGATTTGTTATGGCAGCAAATTCATTAGGTAGTTCACTCAGGTTAACTCCCTGATTATTCTGAACATATTGTTCAAGATTTGAAATCCCTGCCAGTTCCTGATTCACACGATCTCTATTGTAGGAAAATAAAGCTGCATCACTTGCCGATAGTGAAAGAATCCCACAACTTATTGCAAAAATTGCCAGTATAACTTTTTTCATTTGTAGTAGAATTTAAGTTGTCAGAATAAATTGACAGGGCCTAAATATATAAATTTATTTTAAACTTATTTAAATTAAACCAAGGACCATAACCCTAACATTTGAATAAATATTTAATTATATCTGGCGCTTTATTAAACTGTCAAGTGATGAAATTTTAATTGAGAAACAATGCAAAAAATATCAGATTATTTCAATTGGAACTAAATAGATACCCGACTACTTTTAATAAATTTTGAAATAAGAACAGAATCAATCTTCAGAAGATAGTATAATATCGAGTACATTTTTGTAAGCATCGCTACGTCGTTTTTGACGCTGCTTTAAAGCAAGTTCCCAGGTGTTATTCAATCCTCCGAAATAGTAACGCTGATACCAGGGAAGTACAGAAAAAAAGGCGTCTACAATACTATACTCATAGGCTACAACAAAACCAAGTATAAAGAGCGATTCTGTCAGGAAAAATGAATTCAATCCCTCCGATACTTCGCCAACGGACATTTGGCCAAGCCCGGGCATTAGCATACTAAGAACATAAGGATATATAGGTTTAGGTCTATAGAACAGTTTTTTAATTTGAAATATGGAATCAATCTTGTCCTGGGCCGCCGCATTATCCGATACAGTATGTTTGAAATAGGCTTTCGATTTATCAAAGTCATCAAGTCCGAAATAACAAATAGCAAATAACAGGTCAACCTCAACAGCATGTTTTTGGTATGTTGTGTCGTTTATGTTGAATAAATCAATCAGGGCCTGATTATATTTTTGCTCTGATATAAGAGTAGAGATCTTATTGATTTTTGATTGTACAATCAGGCTATCCTGATCTGTAAGCCGATATACCTGATCATAATAGTATCTGGCAACGGACCAATCGCCTTTTCTGTAATAGCTATTGGCAAGTCTGAGTTGAATAAATGGGTCCGAAAAATTTTGTGAGAAGCCAATACGGAGATATTCTTTTACTGACGATTCATAATTACCTGCAAGGTATTGATTATCAGCAAAGGCTAGAAGTGAGTCAACCCCGGTACCAGAATACAGGTTGGAAGCTCTAAAAATGATCAATATAATAATGAGTCGTTTTATCAATAAAGATTGTATTCTGATGAACATTAAAAATTTTTGCAGCTTTCGCCGATCCATAAATATTACCGACATAGAACCCTACCGATATACCTCCCATTATCCATCCATAGATGCTTTTTACTCCTTTCTTGTCAAAACCACGATATGCCTGGAAAGCAGTAGTCCCAATGAATAAAACCGACATCAATCCGTCCTTCCATCGCCCGCAATAAACTTTACCGGTGCCCGGAATAAGCATTGACAGAGTTCCGGCAAGAAAAGCGCTTTTATGCTTTAAATTATAGGATTCGTTGTACAAATTCAGGAGACCTTTATCGATTTTGTCTACTTGAATACCCTCGAGACTGATAGCCTGATCAGGGATATTAATTAGCCTTAAAGTAAGGTCAAGGTTATTTCTGAAAATACTTTCTGGCTCTAAACCGTCGATCATTGTATGGATATTGAGTTTATTATTATCGAGAAGATTCAGCTTTATATACTCTTGTTGAATTTTCAATCCGGGAGAGTGAAAGTACTGAAATGCATTAATCCCTCTCGGATACTCGCTTGCTAAACGATAGGATTTTAAAAGATTCAGCTGGTATTCTTGATTCTCAGGGAACATGAAATTAAGGCGTTCATATTCCTCTGCAGCATAGTTATATTGATTTGATTTAAACAGAAATTGTGCAAAATCGGCGGTAAATTTTTCGCTAAAAAGATCGGCCTCCTGAGCAAAAACAGGTGCGCTTAATAAATACAAAATAATAGTTATTTTACTTATCCTGAACTGGATCATACAATTTTTGTGTTTGGGGGTCAATGGGATAATATTTACCTGCCATTGGATTGCAACGGCTTAATCTGTCGAAAGCATTAGCCAGCCCTTCCAAGAGACCCAATTTTTTGATAGATTCAATTGCATACACCGAGCATGACGGCGTAAAAACACAACTATTGACATCCTGCGAAGAAATGTATTCTTTATAAAAAAGGAAAAAAAGAGATGATACTACCTTTGCTTCACTTTCATTCGAGGTATGTTCTTTATAGGATGATTTTTTCTGATTTACATCAAACTGATGGTAGTAGGCATCAATCAAATCTTGTTGACTATAACATACTTTACTGATAATCAGAAGGATTAAAATGATAAGAAGATTCTTCATTATGATCGTTTACCTGTATGTTTTTGTAAGTTGTAACCTGGTAAGTTTCTTTGCCGTCGTCATTGTAAGTAATTTCGGTGATTTTACCAGGGAAAGCTAATCCATTAGTGAGTGTATAATCTTCAAAAAATTGTTTCTTCAGAATTACATCCTCTGAATTAAAAAAAATAATGCCAAATAAATTATTGTCTTTTGTGGATATTAATATTTTCCCGAAAATCTTTTCCATCTTCTTAGGAGGTAGCCAGGTCGATATAGTTTGACCATCTGCTCCCTCTACATTTTCTAGTTTAAAAATACTACCTTCCAGTCCGAAATTATTCATTTGGTTGTTAAGCACCAGATTGTACATCGAAAAAAGTGTAATATCAGGTATAGTCTGACGCGATACGATTTTATTATCGACTACTTTATAAATATTGGTGTCTGAGGTAATCCAGGTCGCTTTTTCAGGAAAAATGTTTTTATAAATTAATTTCTTTTCATTTTTATCATAGTAAAACTTACCCATAACCAATTGGGCAGAATTTTCAGCTTTTCCCTTGATCGAAAATTCACCAGAAATCCGGTAGTAATTTTGTGAGTAACTTTTAAGAGAGAAAACTAAAACTAAACTAATAAAGAATATTTTTTTCATGTAAGAGATGAAGCAAATAAGTGAAAAAAATGCTTCCAGAGATTTATGGAAGCATTTTTAAGAGTTTGAAAACTAACTATTAATAGTACCAGAATGAATTTCCAAAGACAAGTACCCAGAAAACCCACCATAGTACATAGACTGCTCCGCTGACTACACAGCCTAAAAATGCTTTCTTTGTTTCATCCATATCCTGATCAGTAATAAAGTATACTACTGCTACGCCAACAACAGCGAATACACAACCCCATAGAAAGGAAGGAATTCCCAGAGGTGGCTCACCTGATAAAGCGAATCCACCCAGATTATTCAGGTTAAGATCTAAATTTGCAACCAGATCATTGTTATCTGACTGTAGATTAGTTAGAGTAATGCCGGGATTAGCGTTTACATAATCTTCCAGATTTTGAAGCTGTACCAATTCCTGGTTCACCTCATCAGCATTGTAGGAAAATAAGTCAGCATTGTTCGCGCTGGCAAACATTGTAACAAATGTACCTATACAAAAAGTAAGTAAAAGTTTTTTCATATTGCTAGTTTGATGGTTAAGTAACAAATGTTTTGATTCAAATATATCAATTTTTTTTTCAAATAAGGTATGCCATGGATTATTTTAAATGTTTATAAGTCATGTTTACATTTAAACATAAGACGAAGTAGGCTATCAAATAGAACTACACCTGTAGCAACTAAGTATTTATACTTATGAAAAACAATGACTTAAACCAGATGAATTACTAAAATCCTGTGATAGTTCAATCCCTGCCAAATTCTGACTTCAGATAACGAAAATCATTTCCTGAAGTATTTTAATTATCTAATTTTATCATAACAATACAAAAATAAGAGACATGTACGGAAATATGCGAACCTATCTGAAACAAGAAATTAAGAAAATAAAAACTGCCGGGCTTTATAAGAATGAACGTATTATTGCTTCCCCCCAGGAGGCTTTGATCAGGCTATCCGATGGCCGGGAAGTATTAAACTTTTGTGCCAACAATTACCTCGGTCTGTCATCACATCCAAAACTTATTGCCGCAGCAAAAGAAGGCCTCGACTCCCATGGATTTGGGATGTCGTCGGTACGATTTATTTGTGGTACCACTGATTTGCATCAAATCCTCGAACAAAAAATTGCTGAATTTTTCGGTTCAGAGGATACTATTCTTTATGCTGCCTGTTTCGATGCTAATGGAGGAATTTTTGAGCCCCTGTTCGGAGAAGAGGATGCCATTATTTCCGATGCACTGAACCATGCTTCCATAATTGACGGTGTAAGATTATGCAAAGCCAAACGATACCGATATAATAATGCTGATATGACTGACCTGGAAGAAAAGCTCAGGGAGGCTCAAAATCAGAGGTTTCGTATTATTGTTACCGATGGTGTATTCTCAATGGACGGAAACCTGGCCCCGGTAGACCAAATATGTGCTCTGGCAAAAAAATACGATGCCCTGGTAATGGTCGATGAATGCCACTCGGCAGGTGTGGTTGGAAAAACCGGTCGTGGAGTTACTGAACATTTCAATATCCGCGGTGATGTAGATATTATAACCGGCACGCTGGGAAAAGCCTTTGGTGGTGCTATCGGCGGTTTTACTACCGGACGCAAAGAAATTATTGAAATGCTCCGGCAGCGTTCCCGTCCCTATCTTTTTTCAAATTCACTCCCCCCGATGATTGTAAGTGCAAGTATTGCCATGTTTGATATGATGGCTGAAACCGATGAATTGCAGAAAAAACTGCATGCCAATACAACTTATTTCAAAGAAAAAATCGTTGATGCAGGATTCGATATCAAACCTACTCAATCCGCTATCGTAGCCATTATGCTTTACGACGCCAAACTCTCACAGGATTTTGCTGCCGCCTTATTGGATGAGGGAATTTATGTTATCGGGTTTTACTATCCTGTTGTGCCGCAAGGACAGGCCAGAATACGTGTACAGCTTTCAGCAGCGCATTCCCGGCAACATCTGGATAAAGCACTGGAAGCATTTAAGAAGGTTAGTAAAAGATTTAGGTAAAATAATTCATCTTGTAAAAGACATCTCAAATATTTGAACGGATATATTGATCAATGATCTGAAAAATTTTATTGAGCCTTTCAGATGAAGGCAGTTTATTCATCAATTTATTAAAAATGTTCCTTTCGTTAGCCGATTTCAATGTGTAAGTTAAATTGATATCAAAAATCCAACCTAGCCTGAAAAGAATGGAATCGTAAAAGGAATCCACCATTTCAAGGGTAATAATCCTGTTCTGTTCAAAACACTCAAATAATGCATCCGGCACTTCATACATATCAGGTAATGATTCTGTGTTAATCTTATAAAAGATATTAGTTTCTATTGCTATTCGCCAGATATCAAGCTTATCAGCATCGCGTAACAAGCGTGAATAAAAATCGATGAGTGAAGATTCATTATCGGGAACTATAGGATGATTATGATTCAGAATAGTATGTAAAATTATTTTCTGTATCTGCGGTTCAATACCTTTCAGTAAACCTTTGCTGTCAATAATACGCAGAGCAATTTTGGCATGATTCTCAGACTCTGCATCAGAAAATGTTCTGTAGCGCTCGAATTGTTCAAAACGTCCTATATCATGTAATAATGCTATTATCTCAACAAATGCCAGTTGTTCGGTATTCATTCCCAGCGCAACACCCATTCCGGTAATTTCTTCACAAACTTTATTAATATGAACTTGCTTTAGCTCTATATGCTGATTATAGACAGGATCGTCCTTATAGTATAAAGAAGAGTATGACTCAAAGAATTGTCTTACCTCATCGCGGAAAGAAACGGAACATTCAGGAAGAGCAGGTAATTCTGTAAGTTTGAATGAATACATATTCATGTAAATCTGTTGCTAAATATAAACAGATAATTCTTCAATGGCTTGCTGCTAATCATTTTATATAATCCTGAAAAAAAGCCCCATACATTGGGGCTACCTTAAAGTGTCGGCACGCTGGTTTTTATAGTGACATCCCGAGAGGAATGAGGTTGATGTCATCGCATACGAAATTAGCTTTGTTTTCAGGGAAGTTGTGTAACTAAGTCTTAACTTTTCTTTAAATAATTCAAAATAGCCTGAGTAGCGCCCAGGTTTCTTTGAACAAATTGTTTTGTAGCTTCGGAAGCTGATGTTAATGAATCTTTTTCTTCCTTTAATATATCCAGTATCTTTTTTAATTCCTCGAAGGAATTCACAGGAAATGCCCCTCCTTCCCTGATAAGCTCAACCGCTTCACTAAATTTATGATATCTTGGTCCGAATACCACAGGCATGCCATATACAGCAGGTTCAAGAATATTATGGATTCCCTTCCCAAAACCGCCTCCGATATAGGCCACATTTGCATATCGATATATGGAGGATAGCAGTCCAATATTATCGATGATAAGCACACGTGCTTCTGAGAGGCTTTTACCCCAGGCATTCGAATACAAAGCAACACGTTTATGTAATCGGTTCACTAGTTGCTGAATATGTGTATTCCCAATTTCATGAGGAGCTATGATGAAACAGGTATCCGACTTACATGAATTGATATAAGGGATAATAATATCCTCATCTTTCTTCCATGTGCTTCCAAAGACATAGGTAAATCTTCCTTCGATAAAATTATTTACTGTATCAATCTGTCTGGACTGAACCGCAATCTGGGCTACCCTATCGAAACGTGTATCGCCTGCAAGACTGATATTCAGATCCCCAAGTTGCATAAGCAGATCGACAGAATTCTCATCCTGAACAAAAATTTGATTGAAAAAATAAAGAACTTTCCTGTACCATTTTCCATAGAATCTGAAAAATAACTGGTTGGGTCTGAAAGCTGCTGAAACAAGAATAATACGCGCACCGGAACGCTTAGCTTCATGAAGCAGATGATACCAGAGCTCATATTTCACAAAAACGACAAGCCTGGGTTTTACAATGTTTATAAACTTGCGTGCATTCCTGCGTGTATCGAGGGGTATATAATGTACGTAATCGACTCCTTTATAGTCCTTTACAATGTCATAACCGGAGGGTGAAAAAAAGGTAAGAAGTATTTTATATTCGATATTTTCCTTCCGCCATGCCTCGATTATGGGCCTACCCTGCTCAAATTCACCGAGCGATGAAACATGAAACCAGATAAGAGGATCAGTAGTATCAATATTATTTTTAAGTTTTTCTTCCCAGTCTTTTCTGCCTTTTATCCACGCACGAGCCTTATTGTTGAGTGGGCAGACTAATAGTAAAACAAAATAATATAATCGAATTGCCAGGTTATAGAATAATAGCATTTCCTACAGTTATTAAAAATAATCCAAGATAACAGTTTTAATGTAAACTATTAAAATTATTCTTTGATTTCTAAAAATTATCAGATCCATGAGTTATCCGATTCATAAAGAATAAATAGTATTCCTTATTACATAGAGAAAAGTAAAATTTCATTTGAACATTTTGCCGGCATCCAGGTTTATAAACTAATAGCTATTTATAATTATTCTAAATAAAAATGTTAATCTTAAAAATAAAATATTATGGCATTTGAATTACCAAAACTGGATTATGCTTATTCAGCACTTGAGCCCCATATTGATGCCCGAACCATGGAGATTCATCATACTAAACATCATGCAGCCTATACTTCGAACCTGAATATTGCTGTTTCGGACACTAAACTTGAAAACGAATCGATTGAGCAAATACTGGCAAAAATAGGTTCACTCCCGGCAGCCATTCGTAATAATGGTGGAGGATATTACAATCATGAACTTTTCTGGAAAATTATGAGCCCAAATGGAGGTGGGACGCCAAAAGGTGATCTTGCCGACGCGATAAATAAGGATTTTGGCTCATTCGAGAACTTGAAAAAAGAATTCTCCACTGCAGCAGCAACACGTTTCGGATCGGGATGGGCATGGTTGTTAAAAACCGATACAGGTCTTAAAGTAACCTCAACCCCTAATCAGGACAATCCATTAATGGATATTACCGAAGTGAAGGGTATTCCAATTCTCGGGCTGGATGTATGGGAGCATGCTTATTACCTGCTCTATCAGAACCGTCGACCTGACTATATAACAGCTTTCTGGAACGTTATTGACTGGGAGAAAGTAACGGAACGATTCAAAAAGTAAAATTTCTTCTACTTACAAAATTGTTAACTTAATATTTTAAAAATCCTCGAAAATTGTTCTGAGGATTTATTTTCTCCAAAGATTATCTAAATATTATTCATATAAATTCACGATATTTGATAGAGTATTATGAGAAAATCTCAATCTGAATAACCAAAAACATACAACCATGGCTTTTGAACTACCGAAATTACCCTATGAACTGGATGCACTTGATCCGGTGATCGATAAACAAACAATGGAGTTTCACTATGGTAAGCATCACCAGGCCTATGTGACAAACTTAAACAACCTTGTTCCCGGTACCCGGTTTGAGAATGCTACATTAGAAACTATCATCAAAGAAGCTGATGGAGGTATTTTTAATAATGGAGCACAGGTTTGGAATCATACTTTTTATTTCACTTCATTCAAGCCCGGTGGCGGAGGTGAACCTACGAGTTATCTTGCTACTGCTATCAATCTTAGTTTTGGTTCTTTCAGTGAATTTAGGGAGCAATTTACAAAGGCTGCAGCTACACTATTTGGATCCGGTTGGGCCTGGCTGGTAAAACATGAAAATGGAAAGCTGGAAATAACACAGGAAAGCAATGCTGGAAATCCACTCAAGAAAGGACTTATCCCTATTCTCACCTGCGATGTTTGGGAGCATGCCTATTATCTTGGATATCAAAATCGCCGGCCCGATTATTTAAAGGCTTTCTGGGATATTATCGATTGGAATGCAGTTGGAAAGAGATTCTGACCTTAAGCGTAAAATGTAGTATAATTCTTTAAAATCCAAACAATGGATTGAATCCTGAATTAGTTTTCTGTCAAGATTAAAACAAGGGCTTTCAAGATCACCTAAAAAATTCCCATATCAAGAACCTTACGTAAGTCTTCAGGAGTGTCTATACCATAGGTTTCATGATTTGTAACGGCTGTTTTTATCCGGAACCCGTTTTCCAGCCAGCGTAATTGCTCAAGCGATTCAGCCCTTTCAAGCGCACTCTCCCTCAACAGAACAATTTTTTTCAAAACATCAGTTCTATACGCATAGATACCAATATGTTGATAAAATTTGTGATACAGATGCCAATCAGCATTACTTGTGTTACGCAGAAAGGGAATTATTGAACGACTAAAATATAGCGCAAAACCGTTTGTATCGATAACCACTTTGGCTCGGTTAGGGTTAGTTAATACCTCCGGATCAACTATCGGATTGATAAGTGTCGCTATTTCAGTTGAATCATCAGTAAAACAGGATTTCAGTGCCTCGATCTGCTCATGCCGGATAAAGGGTTCGTCGCCCTGAATATTGATGACAACATTCGGTTTTTCGTTCTTATCCTTCTCAAGAATACTCAGTGCCTCAGCGCATCGGTCGGTACCACTCCGATGCTCAGCAGATGTCATTACTGCTATACCGCCGAATCTTATAACTTCCTGATATATTCTATCATCGTCGGTTGCAACCACAACACGATCCATAATTGCCCTGACTTTTTCATAAACCCGGTGGATCATGGTCTTACCTTTTATGTCGGCCAGGGGTTTTCCCGGAAAACGAGTCGAAGCATATCGGGCAGGTATGATAGCAATAGAGACCGGAATGTGCATAACTGTTGAATTTGGATTCAGTAAATATGCAAAAAACTTTTAATATTGTAATTTTGTCAGTTCCCTGGTAACTGTAAAATTAAACTTTACTAAGGATTACATTAATAGTACTGACATTTTTTCGTATCGACAGATGAACATTCAAAATATAAAACAACGGTTTGGAATTATAGGTAATTCAGCTGGCTTGAGCAGGGCCATCGATATTGCTGTTCAGGTAGCCCCTACCGATCTCTCCGTTTTAATTACCGGAGAAAGTGGTGCCGGTAAGGAAGTTTTCCCCCAGATCATCCATAATTACAGTTCCCGAAAGCATGGAGCCTACATAGCAGTGAATTGTGGTGCAATTCCGGAAGGAACGATAGATTCAGAACTTTTCGGACATGAAAAAGGTTCATTCACAGGTGCTTACGATAGCCGGAAAGGATACTTTGAGGTAGCAAATGGAGGCACTATTTTTCTTGACGAAGTTGCAGAATTACCTCTTTCAACCCAAGTAAGACTACTGCGAGTGCTCGAGGCCGGAGAATTCCTTCGGGTTGGGTCGTCAAAAAATATTAAAACCGATGTCAGGGTTATTGCAGCCACCAATATTGATATTCAAAAAGCTATTCAACAGGGAAAATTCCGTGAAGATTTATTTTACCGGTTGAATACTGTTCCTATCCAGATACCAGCACTTCGCGAGCGGCAGGAAGATATCTACTTGATATTCAGAAAATTTGCATCCGATTTTGCTGAAAGAAACCGTATGCCTGCTATACAACTTACTGAGGATGCAGTGAAAATACTGTCAAACTACCGCTGGCCCGGTAATATCAGACAATTGAAAAATATAACTGAACAAATTTCAGTTATAGAAACCGAACGTGAAATCAATGCCGCTGTTCTCCGAAGTTACCTTCCCGACTTTTACGAGGATAAGCTTCCTGCTCTTTATGATACTCCGCTCGATCAGAAAACTTTTAATACGGAGCGTGAGATTCTTTACAAAATCCTCTTCGATATGAAGAGCGATATGCATGATCTTAAAAAACTAGTCCTTGAGATTATGCAAAAAGGAACTATAGATTCCGATCTCCATGAAGACAATGCACAGCTGTTACAAAAACTTTACAAAGACAAATCTCCAACCATTCAATCCGGAGAATTTGTGAAACCCACTATTGAATTTTCACACCGCGATGAAGATACAATACAGGATACTGAAGAGATTATTGAAGAATCTCTTTCATTAGAAGAGAAAGAAAAAGAATTAATTACAAAAGCATTGAATAAGCATAATGGCAAGCGAAAATACGCTGCCGAGGAATTAGGAATTTCTGAAAGAACACTCTATAGAAAAATTAAAGAATATGATCTCAACGAACTCTAACAGGAAAAACTATCAATATTATTTCGTTATAATACTGTTATTCTTTTCTCTTATCGGCTGTTTTTCAATCAGGTACGATATGAAGGGAGGCGCTGATATTAATCCGGCAGTTAAAACAGTATCGGTACAATATTTTAATAATCGTGCAATGCGAGTGGAACCATCGCTGAGCCAGAAATTTACCGATGCTTTGAAGGAATATATGGAAAGCAACACAAAACTCCGACTGATTAATACATTAGGCGATGTGGATTTCTCCGGTGAGATTACCGATTATGCAATTCAATCAGTTGCTATATCGGCCGGAGATGTTGCAGCTAAAACACGGTTTATAATCACCATTCGGGTTAAATATACAAACTCAATAGATCCTGATGATAGTTTCGATACAAGTTTTAGCCGCTATCGTGAATTTGAAAGTACTTCGGCCTTCGGCTCTGTTGAAGCTGCACTTACTGAAGAAATTATTGATGAAATTATAGAACAGATTTTTAATAAAGCATTTGTAAACTGGTAGCCAGTCAGTTGTCTGATGATCACCAATCTCTTATATAGATACCTCGCAAGCCCTGAGAGGCTCGATTCAGAAAGTTTGAAAAAGCTGGAAGACTGGATGGAGAATTATCCGTTTTTTCAAACAGCCAGGTTACTGCATATAAAAAATATTCAGAATCTGGAGGGTCAGGTCAAAAAGGAAGAATTGAACCAGACAGCAGCTTATGTGACCGATCGGAAAGTTCTGTACTACTTACTCCATAAATTTTCCGGACAGGAAAAAGAAACCCTGTCAGAAAATGGTGAAACTGAATCCGTAAAGTATAGTAAAGATATCAAGGATACTATGAAGGAGAATATTGCCGAAACCATCACCCGGCAACGTTTAATCTTTGATCTTGAGCCGGATCGTGAGATCGAACTCATTCCGGGACTGGCAATCGATATTCGAAAAGAATACGGAAAGAATATAGAACTGGAAAACAGAGATTTTTCACTTCATAGTCTGTTCAACAAACCGCGTGAAGAATTTTTCGAACTTTCAGGTGATGAACAACAAGAAGTAGAGCCATTGACAACTCCGGAGATAGAAGTAATTCAGTCTGAATTTGCAACTGATCGAATCTCAAATTTTAAAGAACCTATTGAATTTCTTGTAGATAAAAAAGAGCAAAACGTAGATAGGAATAAACTCGAATCGGAAGAAATCACCACTGAATCTCCTAAAATAAAGGAAAAAGAACATTCCGGGGATAAAAAGACAAAACTATTCACAGAATGGCTCGATGAACTGGGTGACAAAAAGAAAAGTATTTCAAAAATCGAAGCTACAAAAGAGCCATTATCAGGTGCAGCTTCCTCAGAATCTGATATAAAGACTCCCGATGAAAACGATCAGTCGAGCAATTCCAGTTTAATAGAGAAATTTATACAGACAAATCCAAAAATAGTACCAACAGTTCAACCGACTGAAAATAATGATATTTCAATCGATAGTGTAAAAGAACATGAGAGTTTTTTTACGGATACACTGGCAAAGATTTATATAAAGCAGGGTCATTACGCGAAAGCTATTCTTGCCTATGAGAAATTAAGCTTGAAATATCCCGAAAAAAGTGCTTACTTTGCGGGACAAATTTCGGAAATAAAAAAACTGATAAACAAATCGTAAATACAAAGCTATGTATACTTTGATATCGGTACTTATTCTAATGGTTTGTATCCTCCTGATACTCGTAGTACTCGTTCAAAATTCAAAAGGGGGAGGCTTAGCTGCTAATTTTGGAGCTTCAAACCAGATTATGGGAGTTCGCCGGACAACCGATTTTTTAGAAAAGGCCACATGGACCTTAGCCTCAATACTTCTTTTCTTAAGCATACTAACCAGTTGGGTTATTGAAAAGCCCGAAAGTGAAGTTAAATCGCGTTTGGAACAACAAATTGAAAGTACAACTGATTTCGACCAGGGACTTCCTAATATCCCTGCCGGACTTCCCGATGAAGAACCCGGTAACGAATAGTACTCAACAAACGAATTTTTAAGTGTCAGTCTGTCATAAGTCTGACACTTTATTTTTCCAGTTATACTTAAGCATATCAAAATTATTTAATTGATTATCTTACTATTAAACCCTATCCGTTTGATTTTTGACCTTTTCTCGCACTTAATGCAATATGCAATATTGTCCTGATTTTAAACCAAAAAACATGTATTTTGACTGTGGCACAAAATATGTAAAAGACAGGCAGAATCAGAAAATCGAATGTTTAACTAAAATAAGTTGTAATATGACTCAAGTAAAAATTAAACCTTTGGCCGACAGAGTACTTGTTGAGCCACAGGCAGCTGAAGAGAAAACCGCCAGTGGTATTATTATTCCCGATTCTGCTAAAGAAAAGCCACAACGTGGAAAAATTGTTGCTGTAGGTCCGGGTACAAAAGATGAGAAAATGGAAGTCAAAGTGGGTGATGTTGTGCTATATGGTAAATATGCGGGCACCGAATTATCGATCGATAGTAAGGATTATCTAATTATGAAGCAGTCTGATATTTTGGCTGTTATCTAATTTTTTAAATGTGTAAACAATAAAATGTAAAAATATGGCTAAAGAAATCAAATTTAATATTGAAGCCCGTGATCTACTCAAAAAAGGAATGGATCAACTGGCAAATACTGTTAAAATTACTCTCGGTCCGAAAGGTCGTAATGTAATTCTTGAAAAGAAATTCGGAGCTCCCAGCGTAACAAAGGATGGGGTTACCGTTGCAAAAGAAATTGAACTGGAAGGTAATTTTGAAAATATAGGAGCTCAACTTGTTAAAGAAGTTGCTTCTAAAACCGCCGACGATGCTGGTGATGGTACTACAACAGCAACAGTACTGGCACAATCTATTGTAAGTGTTGGTTTAAAAAATGTTACCGCCGGTGCGAATCCTATTGATCTGAAACGTGGTATCGACAAATCAGTGAATAAGGTAAAGGAAAGCCTTAAGAGTCAGTCGCAGGAAGTAGGAGAAGACAGTGAAAAGATTAAACAGGTTGCATCGATCTCTTCTAATAACGACGAGGAAATTGGCAAGCTAATTGCCGAAGCCATGCACAAAGTAAAAAAAGAAGGTGTTATAACAGTTGAAGAAGCTAAAGGAACCGAAACTACTGTTGAAGTTGTTGAAGGTATGCAATTCGACCGAGGTTTTATTTCGCCCTATTTTGTAACCGACACGGATAAAATGGAAGCCGTACTCGAGAATCCTTATATCCTTTTACACGATAAAAAGATCTCTACCATGAAGGATCTTCTTCCTATTCTCGAACCTGTTGCACAAGCCGGTCGGCCCCTGCTTATTATTGCCGAGGATGTCGATGGAGAAGCTTTAGCTACATTGGTTGTCAACAAACTTCGTGGTTCATTGAAAATTGCAGCCGTTAAAGCTCCGGGTTTTGGCGACCGCAGAAAAGAAATGCTTGAAGATATTGCTGTTCTCATTGGTGGAGTGGTAATTGCAGAAGAAAAGGGTCTGACACTTGAAGGAACAAAAATGGATATGTTAGGAACCTGCGAAAAAATTACCATCGATAAAGAAAATACAACTATCGTAAACGGCGCTGGTGATAAAGCCAATATCGCATCAAGAGTTAAACAAATCAGAACTCAGATCGATAATACTACATCCGATTATGACAAGGAAAAACTTCAGGAAAGACTAGCCAAACTGGCAGGTGGTGTTGCTGTTCTTTATGTAGGAGCCGCTTCCGAAATTGAAATGAAAGAGAAAAAAGACAGAGTAGAAGATGCCTTGAGTGCAACCCGTGCAGCTGTTGAAGAAGGTATTATTCCAGGTGGTGGTGTTGCTTACATTCGGGCTATCGAATCCCTCGACTCACTAAAAGGCAGTAACGATGATCAGAACACAGGTATCCTGATTGTTCGCCGTGCACTGGAAGAACCATTGCGTCAGATTGTTGAAAATGCCGGCCTCGACGGATCCGTTATTGTTCAGAAGATTAAAGAAGGAAAGGATGATTTTGGTTACGATGCCAATAACGACAAATATGCGAATTTATTGAAAGTTGGTGTAATCGATCCTACTAAAGTAGCCCGTATTGCACTGGAAAATGCCGCATCGATTGCTGGTATGTTTCTGACTACGGAAGCCGTTGTATCGGAAATCCCAAAAGACGAACCTCCAATGCCTCCGATGGGCGGTGGCGGAATGGGCGGTATGATGTAATAATTGCCTATGCAAATTTATTAATCCCTTCTTCAATCATGAGGAAGGGATTTTTTTATCTCACTACAACCCATCAATAGATTTTGCCCTGTTCATCAACCATAGGGACAAAGAGCACAGGCAAAACGTTCCTTTTCTTTAATTTTCCTCCTTTTTTCTCAAGCAATACCAATTCCTGAACATACTTCTCACCAACCGGTACAATCATTCTTCCACCCTCCTTCAACTGTTCCTCAAGCGGCTTTGGTATATGGGTCGGGGCACAAGTTACAATAATGGCATCAAAAGGAGCAAATTCAGGCCAACCCTGATATCCATCTCCAATCTTCACAGATAAATTTTTATACCCTAGCACCGTAAGAAGATTTTTAGCTTGAACACCCAGTTCCGGAACCACCTCAATGGTATAAACCGAATGGCAAATTTCAGCCAGAATTGCAGCCTGATATCCCGAACCCGTACCGATTTCTAGCACGCAATCCGTACTATCCAAATCCAGAATCTCGGTCATAAAAGCTACAATGTAAGGTTGCGAAATAGTTTGACTATATCCGATAGGTAGAGGTCCGTCGTCATAAGCCCGGCTGGCATAATCTGATGGTACGAAAAGATGTCGTTCTACTTTTTGCATTGCCTTCAGAACATTTTCATCAGTAATACCACGAGCAATAATCTGATTAGCTACCATGTTCATACGTCTCTGTGTATATCGATCCTGAGTACAGGCACAGCAGCAAATGCTTATAAGTGAAAAACACACACAAACTCTGGCAGTCAACATTTCACTAAAATAATAAAGTCACTGATTATCGCGATTAACTTTTTCGATCGAAAAAGCGGGCAGGCAAACAGCTATATATTCCGCTCCTCCTTCAAAGGGTGTACTGTATTTTACCCACTCCCCCCGGCTGGCTATAACAGCCTGTCCTTCAGAAACAGTAATTATTTCTTTTGTTGTTTCAACTATAATTGTCCCTTTTAAAACAATAGTATATTCGTCAAATTCAGGGGCTTGTCCGGGTTCTTCCCAACCCTGAGGACTCTTCATATGTGCAATGCTCAGATCAGAAGTGCCGGAATTTACTCGCCCGATATATTCTCTGATCTCTTTAGGCTTATTACCGGCTGCTTTAATAATTGAAGGGGCCGGAATTAGTCTGGTCATTATTCGACAATAAAATTAAGTATCTGTTCCGAAGTATTTCCCAACTTATCGAAAGCTTTAGCAATAATTTCGTTTCTTCCCTTTGGCAAATTTCTAATAATCCCCGTGTATTCCAGATCAGATCCGCCATTCAAACTATAGGTCATACGATGAAAACCAACAACAGCATCAGTAGCAATAATAAAAAGTACAGTATGAGATGGGTATACTGCCAATCCCTCCTGATTACGAAGCCAGGAAGTTCCAAAAGCGTGTGAGATTACCGGACCTGTATTGTCAACTTTAACACTAAAAGATTTTGAACTGGTATTATCAACATTATCAAAGCCGGTAAAATCTATGACGCTAAATCCTTCTTCAGATAATGAAAAGGGTGCTTCATATCCTATCGGATCGCTGCCATCCCTACTATATTCTATATGATTAAGCCCGGCTTCCGAATCATTTGCTTTTAATACAATTGAAGTATTTTCACTGATAAAGAGAGTATCACGTGTATTAAATTTCGGTCCATTAAATATGACACTCAGATCAGGTCCGGTGAGATCGATATAGGGTATATTGGTTTTTTCATTAGCAGTCTGACTGTTTGATCTGTTATTCACATAATCTACTGCATAAGATTTAATTAACAGATTCCCTGAAGATTGCGTTAGGAAAACGGGTGATTCGTAGAGCTTATATTCACCTCCGTTTACGGAATAGCGAACTTCTTTAACTCCCGCTTTATTGTCGAACGAAGTCAGTTTCAGCCTTGTTTTACCTGAGGAATATTCTATGCCTCCCGAAAAGAAGCTATTTCCTATAATTTCTTCGATGATGGTTGGAGGTGTTTTATCGATATAAAAAGAAAAACTCTGTATCTCTTCTTTATTCCCAACCTTATCCACTGCAAAGAAAGTTATAATATGATCATCCTGCGATAGCTGAGCAGCTATGATCGGTATAGTATATAGTTTTTCCGGCCCATTATCTAAAGAAAAGTAAATGGCCTTATATCCAATACCCTTGTCCTCGGTTTTTAAAACTATTTTTGATCGGTTTGAAAGAATATTTTCGTGGCGGTCACCTTCAATCTCAAGTTTCGTTACCGGCGATGTTTTATCGAAAACAATAGTAATCTCGTGGAGAGGTTCAACATTCCCTACATTATCGACAGCATAATATTTTACCTGATATTCCTTTTCCTGGTCAATTGCGATTGGAACTGTATAGGGTTTATAAACACTCCCGTCAATAGAGATATAAATATTTTCGACACCCGCTAATGCATCAGTTGCAGAAAGGTTAATTTGAGCCCCTGATCCTATATACAATTTACTTTCAAATGAGAAAGGTTTTGCATCTCCATAATCGATTTTTGTAACTGGAGATTTACTATCGGCATAGACCTCGAAAATAATATCACGAAGCGGATAAATAGTTTTATGGGTTGAAGTATCTACTGCCGATGGCGATCGTATGGAATTCCATCCTTCGGTATCTAAATACATGGGATTGGAATACCGGCTGGTTTCACCACTCCATAATCTGAATTTCTCCGATTCTTCATCCTTTGTAGTTGAAAGCCATAAGTATATAGGCAAATCCTTTTGAATATAATATTTCCCGTCAGGAGCAAAATAGGTTTTCTTTTCATGAACAGGAATCTGCTGGGATAACAAGTTCAAACTTAATATCCCCAGACAAAGACAAACTGTAAATCGAAACATGATAATTGAAGTTATAGTTCTAATAATCATAAAATAACAAAAAAGGAAGCGAAATCCCAAAAATTAGTTCAGAACATAACTTTTAAATTGGAAAGATAAGTTGGTAATATCAGCAAACTCTTCACCGGTTTCTTTCATTTCATCATCATCTTCATGATAATACCATTCTACCTCAACCTTTTTACCCTTTACATTAATCCTTGAAAGTATTGTAAATATTTCGTTCAGTGCACGTTGCGATGCTGAATTGAAATAAATAACTTTCACATACATTTTCGTTTCTTCATTAGGATTGGTGACATATTGTTCCAGCCACGAAAATATTGGGGAATAAAATTCTATAACATCTTCAGGTAGTGATTTCCCTGAAATCTTTAAGATTCCACCTTCTTTATTAAATTCAATTTCGGGCGTTTCATCGGAGGCAGGGATATAAAGTTGTTCCATATTGGTTATGTATTGAAATGAAAGTTAGATAATATATAATTAATTTTCTTTTTTTCTCCTGGTTAATTTATAATGAATATTCTAATCCTCAAAATCTATATCGAATTACAAAATTGGCCGCATTTAAAATGCAGATAAGTAAATAATGAGTAAAATCTATTATTGTAGGCTCATCAAGAATTCTTTAATCCTGTCAGCCGAGAAACTGTTCCATCTTTTTCATGAAAGTCTTTAAATCAATCGGCTTAGCAATATAGTCATCGGCTCCGGCCTTAAATGCTTCATCACTTTCATCATCAAAATGCATAGCTGTTTGCACGATAATAGGAATATCCTTTCGCATCTGTTTTATTTTTTGTGTAGCTTCATATCCATTCATACGCGGCATATTGATATCCATAAGTATCAGATCGACCTCATTATTTTTTACATAATCGAGAGCTTCCAAACCATCTTTAACACGAACAAGGTTTGCCCTGGTGTCTTTAAGCACTGCTGTTAAAAGAAAATAATTCACATCAGTATCTTCTGCAATTAATATAGTTTTATTGTGCCAGTCATTCTTTCTTATAGCTTCTTTTGCCGATATTTTTGGGGCATAACGTATCCCTACAATAAGAACATCATCGAGCTGTGGCCTGTCTCCTTTCCAGTCATTAAATGTCTTGGTAAGCAGTGCCATTTGATCTGTCATGGGTTGAGTATGTATCTTTAACAGGATTTCCTTAAATTGTCTGGCCAAAAATTTCATTCCCTGGTTACCTCCAAACTGATCGACAAAGCCATCAGAAAACATATAGATACGATCATCAGGTAATAGCGCAATATCTTGTCTGACAAAAGGCACATCGCGTTTCTGATGATAGCTCACCGGCATTTTATCAGGATTAAACTTAATTAACTCTCCATTCCGAATAAGGAACAAAGGATTATTGGCTCCTGCAAACTGCATTTTTTTATGATCAAAGTCGATAATACATATTGAAATATCCATGCCATCCTTAGGCTCCAGCGTATTCCCAGTTTGATGCAGTGAGGAAATAACCATCTCACGAAGTTGATTCAGAATATCATCGGCATTCAGCGTACTGATGTGCTTATTGATAGCAATCTTATTTACAATTTCATTCAGGTATGCCACGCCTAACATGCTCATAAAAGCCCCCGGTACCCCATGTCCCGTACAATCTGCAACTGCAATTATAAGTACATCATCCTTTCGCGTTGTCCAGTAGAAATCACCACTTACAATATCCTTTGGCAGATGCAGAATAAAATAGTCACTAAAATTCTGGCTGAAAAAGCTCATTGGAGGTAAAACCGCATGTTGGATCCGTTGCGCGTACTGAATACTATCCGTAATATGTTTTTTCTGTTTATTTGCCAGATCGCGTTGTTCTTCAATTTCCTTCTTCTGTCGATCAATTTCAGCATTCTGTTTCTTTAAAAGATGATTGGCTTTCTTTTTTTGTGCCAGTTGCCAATAGATCATCCCTATGATACAACCAAACAAAATGAGTACCGCTATAAGTCCAACGAACCTCGTACGCCGGGTTTTTTCCCGTGCTTTCAAACGTGCTTGTTCTGCTTCCAGACGTGCTTTTTGTTCTTCCTTCAGTTGATTCTCTTTATTCAACAAGGCATTTTGCAGCTGCATTTCCCGATTTAACTCTATCATTTCGCCAAGAGTATCGAGTGTATATTTGAGTTCTATCTCTTTTGATTGCACCTGTTTTTCAATTTCTTTTGTGCGATTGGCCATAACTTCCATTTCCCTTTGCTGCAAGTGTTTGGTCAGAGAATTGTATTTTTCATAGTATTCTGATGACTTCTTGTGTTGCCCTAACTTGTCATAATTCTCTCCCAGAATACCATAGGAAGTTTTTGCCATTTCAAGATTATTAAGCTCAAGTGCCATCTCAAGTGCCCTTTCTGCTTTAGCATTCGATTCGGAAAAATATTTAAGCGATTGAAACGATAGAGCAATATTTATATAATCGGAAGTTGCTTCAATTTTATTCCCCTTAGTGAGACTAAGCTGTAAGCTTTTCTCAAAATATCCGATTGCTTTCTGATACTCTTCAATTTCAGAATAAATAAGTCCAAGATTATTATAAAGAGTTTTTACTGCATTATTATTACCCAGTTCTTTATTGACGTTAACCGATTGTTCGAAATACCTGATTGCTTCCCGTTGAACTCCAATCTGCCAGTATAAATAACCTAATTTTGTTAAATATTTTGCCAATTCATTATTATTTCCTTCTGCTTCACATCTTGTAACAATTGCTTTATATTGTTCTATCTGATTTTGAATATCGTCTGAACTGCTTCTAAATGCTGAACATAATGAGATTATAAATAGTACTGACAGGCAAAATATAATTAGCTGCGATTTTCGATAATGCATGTAAGATTTTTATTCTTAAGTTACGAAGGATAGAGATTTTAGATCACATCATAGTGGTGACATTCGTCACCTAATTTTAGTGATTAAGATCATCATTGAAAGTATTTTTTATTGAATTGTTAAGCTAATACGATAGCTTTTCCCTGCTTAAGGCAGGCATTTTACATAAATCGATTCTGCAATATTTTTTGCCGTAGTAATAGTATTCAGGTCGCTGTATATTTCTCCGTTATCACCGCTATAGTGACTGTGCCCTATGAGTTCCAATGTAAATAATTCCTGATTATGACTGCAATTCATACGTGTACGATAAACCAAAGCCGGTTGACATGAAGTTTTGTAATCCTCATCATCAGGATATTTATTATTTGTCCAATGGTTATTCCAGTCCCAGCTTTGGTTAATTTCAAAGTACACATAAAATTCTTCTGGTAATGGACTATCGGTTCTGGTAAACAAAACAAAATGTGCGGGAGGGGTTGCTCCGGTATAAGCATCGGGAATTGCCGTTTCCTGTGTGGGCATATAAAGCCCGTCGTTTTCCCGGACACCACGACTGTGAGCCCAAACCGGCAATGCTGCTGGCCGGCGTATAGGCCCAGGGAGCCACTTACCGGTCGATTTGTCGCCATGACCAAATACTCCTTTTGCAATCGATTGGGCAACGAACAATGTTTGAATATAGTGACCGGTCGTATCTTCAATCCATATGGCCATCAGTGGATGATTATGTTTTGTACCACGACGAAAATCAATTTCCAGCAAATCACCATTACCCCCGGTATTAGTATAAAGCGTATCGGTATAGTATTCCGGGGGAATCCTTGTTGACCTGCAACTATGATAGATAAAAAGAATACCAACCAGCAGGCTTGTCAAAAGAATAGGAATGACTTTAGTTTTCATGCAAAGCAATTTTAAAATTCAACTATAATTCCAATTGTTGGTAATACCGTACCTGAACCGCCACTTTTGATACTTTCAAGTTGGTAGCGCTCAATACCAAATGAATCGATATATAAATCATTAATTGTCGGATCTTCAAAAGAAGTACGTACTAATCTGTCAGGTTCTTCTGATTTAAAATTGTAAACATTCTGAATATCAACATAAAAATTGATGGACCATTTTGTAAAATAATACTGCTTATCAATCCGGATATCCAGTTGATGAAAAGATTTCAGGCGTAATTCATTATATTTTGAATAATCGAGATAAGGCCCGCCCTGGGCATCCCATGCCAGCCGGATAGATGAAAAATCAACATCGTAAGGAGTATAGGGTGCTCCACCAACAAAACGCCATTTGAAACCCAGGTACCAGTTACTTTTGAATGTACGAGTTGCTGTAAAATTCAACAAATGCCGGTTATCCCATGATGTTGGCAAATATTCTCCCCGGAAAGCAGCCCGAAGATCTTTAAATTCACTTCGAACATAGGTGTAAGATAATATAGTATTAAATCCCAACAAATCCTGCCATCGTCCCAGTAATTCAAACCCAAAAGCACGGCCCTGAGCTATACTGATAACTTCTTCATTTCCAAATACACCATAATCAGCACCTTTGCTGGCAAGTGCTATTGAATCGGATACAGAAAAGGGATAATCGGAATAATGTTTATAAAAGCCCTCTATACTCAATTGAATATTGTTATCAGGACGATATTCAAACCCTGTAACCAGATGATTTGAAATTATATATTTCAATCCGTTCTCACGATTTATAAACACTCCCGCTGAATCCTTAAAACCCATTGTAGTATAGGGAGGACGCTGATGATAACGGCCAGTACTAAAATTCCATGCTATCCTTTCAGTAAGCTGTAAGGAAGAACTGAAGCGGGGTGATATATTTCGCACCGGATTACTCATCTCCTCTGAGAATGAACTTCCATCGCCACGGAGACCCAACGAAAGGGTCCAGCGCTTGTTAAAATAACTTTTACTTACCTGCCCGAATGCAGCATAATGAAACATATCCAGGTACGTATTGTTGGTTAATTCTAGCAATTCATTATTAAGATAAAACTGGCTATAGCCGTTATTCAGGTATTTTGCAAATTCCACACTAGTACCAAAATTGAATTTATACTCTGAAGGAGAGTTGTAATTCCTTTCGTATCGAAATTTATTTTCTATTTCAGCCGATGTATAATCGAGTGTTTTCCCCAGACTTTCATCATTATTCAGATATTTGTAAACAACATTGTTCAGGTAATTTCGGCTTAATATCCAGGTATCGTATCCATTTTCCCCGTAATGTTTATAAACTGATCCGACCGTATAGTTCCATTGTTCATTCACGGGTAAATAGCTTAAAATATAGCGTTGATCGGGAGTCTCATTAGCATCAAGGTTTAATTTGAACTGATCGATGGCTCCAAGGCCGATAAAGGTTAATTCGTTTTTTTCATTAATTCGGGTCCGCGATTTGAACTGAAAATCAGAATAGGTTGGAAGAAACGGAAGCTGAAGTGCAGTAAAAAGAAATTGCAGATAGGAACGTCGTGCTGATGCAATAAATGTAGTATTCGATGAAAGAGGCCCATCCAGGGTAAGTGCCAGATCGCTTGCTCCTATCGAACCCCTGAATTTCAGCTTTTCCTTGTTGCCATCAATTTGTCTCATATCGAGTATGGAACTTAAAGCATTACCTGTATTAGCCGGAAATGCTCCGGAATAAAAATTCACTTCCCTAATAAAATCAACATTAATAATTCCCACAGGCCCCCCCGAGGCTCCCTGAGTGGCAAAATGATTCAGATTGGGAATTTCCACTCCGTCAAGATAAAACCTGTTTTCGCTCGGACCTCCTCCCCTGACTATAATATCGTTGCGATAAGCAGGAGTCGATGCTACTCCGGGAAATGTTTGAATTACTTTTGAGATATCACGATTCCCCCCCGGATTCTTTTCTATTTGTTCAATTCCAATTCTGCGGAGTGATAAAGGACTTTCTTCATTTTTCCTGAATAGAGAAGCTTTTATAACAATTTCATCGAGAGCTACAGCTGTTTCTTTTAAAGGAATTTCAATAAACGATTTGTTGGCATTGGTGACCAGAAACTCTTCGGATATATACTGTTCAAAACCAACCGAACTAGCTACAATACGAATATAACCCGGCTTTATTCCGGTAAAAATAAATTTGCCATCCAAATCGCTGACCGATCCTATATTTGTTCCGTAAATAATGAGATTAGCAAAGGGAATCGGTTCATTACTGGTTTTGTTGAATATTCTCCCCTCTATAACTCCTGCTTCAGACTTCTGACTAAAAATGGCTGAAGTATATCCTAATAATAATATGAATAGTAAAATACCTGGTTTTTTCATTATGGATCATACTTATATTCTCAAATTATAACAGAATAAAGTCGATGATGTTTAATATAAATATTTATTTTTTAACCATTATTGTCGAGCTTGTGAAGAAACCTGCTAAAATCAAGGAATTGATAAGTGTGAGACAAGTCTTCTATCCTATCGAGGAGGGCCTTTTTAAAATTATGATAAGCGATGGTATCTGGAAAATAGGGTCTGTGATTAACCGATGTAAGGATTTTTTCAACATTCCGAAGTATAGGTAAATCATTTTCTGAAATAAAACTTTCAGTAAACTTCTCCCATATGTATTTCTGGGCACTTTCGGACGGATGCAACATATCGGAGGCATAAAACCGGTAATCGCGCAACTCATCCATAAAAATTTCATAGGCAGGAAAATAATAAATGTCTTCATGCCAATCCTGAAGCTTCGCAATGGCCAGGATCAGAGCAGCTTTGCTTCGCTGATTATTTATGGCTCCATCTTTCCAATGACGAATAGGACTAACCGTAAAAACAAATTTTACAGCAGGATTGACATCCTTAATGCTTTCAATGCTATGCTTTAAAGCCTCAAAAGTTTGCTCAGTTGAAAGTAGACTACGACCAAATAACGAAGCGTGTTGCTTATGGCAATTTGCCACTACCTTTCCGTTTTCTTTCAAACGATAAACCCATGATGTGCCGAGTGTGATAAAGATAAGATCGGTTTGGAGAATAAATTTACGTGCTTCAGCAAATTTTGAATTTATATTGGCAAGACAGGTTTCCTGATCGGGGTGTGAGAAAAGTGTATAATGTACATAGCTGAACCAAAGTTCATTAGAAAATGAGAGGTCATTTGCTGTAAACGATTTTTTATTCAACAAGAGTTCAAAGCTTAAAGCAACTGATAAGGGATTGTAGACTACTCCAAATGGATTATAACAAACCGGAAATAGTAATTCCTTCATTTTCCCACCGATAGTATCAGAAAAACAGGATCCTATAAAAAACAACTTATGCTGATAGGTAATTTTGAGAGAGGGTTTAGGAATCTGTACATGAGTAATTAGATCGGCCATAAAATATTCTTTGGATTATCCGGTATATTTATTTAACCATGATACGAGCGATTCAAATACTTTTTCATGGTTAAGATCATTATGAAGCTCGTGATAGCCTCCTTCCCATTCAATAAAAGTAGTACGTTCACTTGCATTGCGTACAAAATTCTTCGAAGCTTTACAGGATGTTATACTATCGCTATTGCCATGCATTACCAGCAGAGGGCTATTGATTTTATAAATACTCATTGAAGCCCTTCGTCCGGCTTCTATAATCTGAAGTGCCAGATTAACACTAATTTTATTATGTACTAAGGGGTCGTTACTATAGTTATATACTGTACGTAAATCTCTTGACAAATCTTCAGCTTTCATCCCATTATTCAATAATAAGCCGGGCAGGAAATTACTAACCAGGGAAGCTAATATTACCTGAAAACGAGAATATTTTTTAACCGGTTCCAGCCAGGGAGATGTCACTATTAAACCATTAATATTCAAATTTTGTTGTATGGCATAGTTTATCGCCAGATTACCTCCAAAACTCTGGCCATAAAGAAATATTGGCTGATTGGGAAATTCGTTTCTGCCCTGTTCCATAAAAAGCTCCAGATCTTTAAGTAATTTCGAATAGCTGGAACAATATCCTCTTCTACCTTCAGAGCGGCCATGACATCGTAAATCGAAACTTCTTACTGTAAATCCCTGTTCCGCCAGTTGCTGAGCCCATAATGCATATCGCCCGCTATATTCGTTAATACCATGTATTAAATTAATTATGGCTCTCTGTTTATTTGTAGCAAACCAGGTTTGTGAATACAGATTTATTCCATCAAACGATTTCCAATAATTTTCAGCATGTTCCATCACGCTTTCCTTGCGCAAAACCTCACTCTTCAACATATTTGTATTAAAATATAACTTATTATCGGGATTATCAGCTATTATTACTTAAATAACGCTTCTAAATAATTGTTTTTAGTTTAGGACAAAAGTAGAAAAAATGCAAAAAATAATACAATTATCCACCCAAAACCAAAATGGCTTATATGATATCACAAAAGACGTTAAGAAAATTGTAACGGAAAGTAATGTGCAGACAGGATTAGTCAATGTTTATGCCCAGGGAGCCACATCAGCAATAATGATACAGGAAAACTGGGACGATTCGGTACAGCGCGATGTTATCTCGCTTCTGCGAAAATTAATACCCTCGGGCATATGGGAACATGATGCACAGGACAATAATGGCGATGCACATCTAAAGGCAGGCATTGTCGGACCCAGCGAAACCATACCTATTATTAACGGGAAAATGGGCCTTTCTACCTGGCAGAATATTTTTTTCTGTGAATTCGATGGCCCCAGAAACAACAGAAGTATTGTTGTAACAATAAGTTCGATTTAATAATTTTTAAACAGTTAATGATGAGACTGCTTAATCACTGCTTTAGATAAACTCTCAGACTAAAGAATTTTACTAAATCCGGTCTATCACTTTCATGTTACAAATCTGATATTCCTTATTAAACCTTCGAAACCTGCCCGGGTAACCGCCGTCCCTTCAAATAATTCATTGAAACGAATTTCTGTTAACTCCTGCCAATCCTTACCGGTCATATTGATTAAGTCAGCCGAAGGTCGGAATTCATCTATTGTATTGGGTTGAGATTTACGGTTCCAGGGGCAGACATCCTGGCATATATCGCAGCCAAAAATTCTATTTTCAAATTTCCCCTTCAACAATCCATCAATTTCATCCTTATGCTCTATGGTCCAGTAAGAAATACATTTCCGGCTGTCGATTAACCGGCCAGGCAGGATCGCATTTGTCGGACATGCCTCGATACATTTGATACAGCTACCGCAAAAATCGGGCATAGATTTATTGTTGCAGGCTAGTTCAATATCTGTTATTATTTCGCCGATAAAACAGAATGATCCGTGCTTTGGAGAGATCAGATTTGCATTTTTACCTACCCATCCCAAACCTGCCAGACTTGCCAGCGCTCTTTCAAGAACAGGAGCTGAATCGACAAATACCCTTCCATTTAATGGTATTAGTTCCTTGTTGATCGATTCCAATAATTTTCTGAGCATCGATTTTATAACCCGGTGGTAATCGCATCCAAAGGCATATTTTGATATGAAAAAATTGCTTCCCCTCTTTTGTTGTTCCTCCGGAAAATAATTTAATAATACAACAATAACCGATTTGGCACCGGGAACAAGCAAAGCTGGATTGGTGCGCTTATCGAAATGGTTTTCCATGTATTTCATTCCGGCGTGCATTCCTGAATTCAGCCAATTGTGAAGCCTCTCAGCATCTTTGTTCAGTTTGGAAGCCGGAACAATTCCGCAATCGGTAAATCCTGATCTGATTGCAAGATTCTTTATTTTGTCCGATATTTCATGCGAAGCTTTTCTCATATTCAGTTAAAAAAGGCCCGTAATTGAAACGAGCCTTTAAAGTAATATCTGTTTGTACAATTCTAAAGTTTTTTCTTCACTTCGAAGGTTTCGTAGGCTTCGATAAAATCACCAGCTTTGAGATCGTTAAAATTTTGGATATTTAATCCGCATTCAAGCCCGCTTACCACCTCTTTTGCATCATCTTTAAATCGTTTCAGTGAACCCAGTTCGCCTGAATAGATTACGATCCCGTCGCGAATGATACGAACTTTCGAATCGCGTTTGATTTTTCCTTCTTTCACCATACATCCTGCTATTGTACCCACCTTTGTTATCTTAAACACCTCGAGTATTTCAAGGGTAGCAGTAATATCTTCCTTTATTTCGGGTGAGAGCATTCCTTCCATTGCCGATTTAATCTCATTGATTGCATCGTAAATAATGGAATAGAGCCGGATATCGATTTCTTCTTTTTCTGCCAGCCTTCGGGCACCCAGGGACGGACGCACCTGGAATCCGATAACAATGGCATCGGAAGCAGTTGCCAGCATAATATCACTTTCAGAAATCTGTCCAACTCCTTTATGGATAATATTCACCTGTATTTCTTCGTTTGAAAGTTTTATCAGAGAATCGGATAATGCTTCTACAGAACCATCCACATCACATTTTACAATAAGGTTCAATTCCTGGAAATTACCAATTGCAATACGGCGGCCAATTTCATCGAGAGTAATATGTTTCTGAGTACGCATTCCCTGTTCACGTTGCAGCTGCTCTCTCTTGTTGGCAATTTCCTTCGCTTCCCTCTCACTATCCATGACATTAAATTTATCGCCAGCCTGGGGAGCCCCGCTAAGACCAAGAATTAAAACCGGTGTCGCCGGTCCGGCCTCTGCAATTGATTTTCCCCTCTCGTTATACATAGCTTTAACTTTTCCCATATGGGTTCCGGCCAGTACAATATCGCCAACAGATAAGGTTCCGGCTTCTACAAGGATAGTACTGGTGTATCCCTTGCCTTTATCGAGTGATGATTCAATTACAGTTCCGTGTGCATTTTTATTAGGATTCGCTTTCAGTTCTAAAAGCTCAGCTTCGAGCAGCACTTTTTCCAGCAATTCGGCAATGTTAATACCTCCCTTGGCAGAAATGTCCTGCGACTGATATTTCCCCCCCCAATCCTCGACTAGGATATTCATGTTAGCAAGTTCTTCCTTGATCTTTTCCGGATTAGCTGTGGGTTTATCAATTTTATTAATGGCAAATATCATGGGAACTCCGGCAGCCTGAGCATGGTTAATAGCTTCAACTGTCTGGGGCATAATTCCATCGTCGGCAGCAACTACAATAATTGCCACATCAGTAATTTGAGCACCTCTGGCTCTCATCGCTGTAAATGCTTCATGACCCGGAGTATCGAGGAAAGTAATTTTCTTATCGTCCTCAACTTGAACACTATAGGCACCTATATGTTGCGTAATACCTCCGGCTTCACCTGCAACCACATTGGCACTTCGAATATAATCCAGCAATTTGGTTTTTCCGTGATCAACATGTCCCATTACTGTGACAATTGGAGGCCTTGGCAGCATATCCTCATCTTCATCTTCATCCTCCCTAATTGCTTCCTGCACTTCAACACTGACAAATTCTACCTCAAATCCGGATTCCTCAGCCAGCAAAGCCATAGTTTCTGCATCAAGACGCTGATTTATGGACACGAACAATCCAAGGTTCATACATGTTGCAATTAATTCATTTGCCGGAACATTCATCATAGATGCCAGCTCATTGACTGAGACAAATTCCGTGACCTTGATAGTATGTTTGGATTCTTCTTTCCTAATTGATTCTTCCTGCAACCGTTGGCTTGCCGCATCACGTTTTTCACGCCGGTGTTTGGCTCCTTTCGATTTTGTTTTGGTTAAACGGGCCAGCGTATCTTTTATTTGACGCTGAACATCTTCCTCACTGATTTCAGGTTTAAGTGTCTTTTTCTTACGTTTCTTCTTAGCTTTATCACGAATGGAACCTTCTTCTTCTGGTTTGGCATTTTTATCCTCAAACCGTATACGTTCCCTGTCTTTCCTAATTCGTTTCCGTTTTCGCTTTTTATCCCTTAATTCCAGCTCTGCGGAAGATTCCTTTGGTGTCCGTTTAGGAAGATCCATTTTGCCAACCACTGTCGGTCCACTGAGTTTTTTAACCCTAGCCCGTATAATATCTTCTTTTAAATTATCTTCTGCCTTTTCTTCCTCGACAACTTCAGCTTCATTCTCAACCAATTCTTCCGCTATTTCCTTTGTGTCCTCTTTATCCTTTTTCTTCTTTTCAGGTTCACTGGGCTTCTTGGCTGGGCGGGTGCGCTGATTCATCGAATCGAGATCGATCTTTCCAACAACTTTCACCTTCGACCCGGTAACTTCTTTCATTTCTGCCTTATCAGCAGGTATTTCTTTAGTTTTTTCTGCTTCAGGTTTTTCCTCAACCTCTTTTTTAGAAACGTCAGACTCAGCTTCAACAGCCTTAGCCTTTTCATCGGGTTGTGATGGCGCAGAAGTTTCTTCAGCAGGTTGTTTCTTAGGCTCTAAATCAATTTTACCTACTACTTTCGGTTTGATTTCAGACTCTCTGATTCCGGTATCGAAAGCTGAATCAGCACTATGTGAATCCTTTACCAAAAGTTCTTCCTGATCGACAGAACCTTCTTCCGGTGATTCATTAAGATCATTTAAAGTAACCGATTGTTGTTTCTCTTTAAAATGTCGAAGATTGACCTGTTCAGACTCCTTTTTGATTGTGATTTCGGAACTAAATTCTTCGATTAATAGATTATATTGTTCCAAAGAAATTTTAGAATTTGGATTAGTGTCAACATCTTCACCCTTTTTATGAAGAAAGTCAACAATAGTAGAGATCCCAACGTTTAATTCCCTTGCAACTTTACTCAGCCTTGTAGCTTTGCCATCTGTCATAAAAAAAATCCCTGTTTTCTGTCAAAATGCTGTGTATAGCAGATATTCCGCTAATATACTGTTTATTATTCAAATTCTGATCGTAAAATTTTCATCACTTCCTTGATGGTCTCTTCCTCCAGATCGGTTCTCTTTACTAGATCTTCGGGCGATAATTCAAGGACACTTTTTGCTGTATCGCAACCAATTGCTTTTAGTTCATCAAGAATCCAGCTATCAATCTCATCTGCAAATTCCTCCAGGCTGACATCTTCTTCATCTTCAGTGCCTTCGCGAAATACATCGATTTCGTATTCTGTCAGCTGGCTTGCCAGTCTGATATTTAGTCCACCTTTACCTATTGCCAACGAAACTTCATTAGGTTTCAGGAATACTTCGGCTCGTTTATTCTCCTGGTCAAGTTTAATAGAAGTGATTTTTGCAGGACTTAATGCCCTAGTAATGAAAAGTTGGATATTATTGGTAAAATTGATCACATCGATATTTTCATTCTTTAGTTCACGAACGATCCCATGAATTCTGGATCCTTTCATACCTACACATGCACCTACAGGATCAATACGTTCGTCGTATGATTCAACAGCAACTTTGGCGCGTTCTCCGGGAACACGTACAATCTTTTTAATTGTAATCAGTCCATCGAAAATTTCAGGGACCTCAAGCTCAAAAAGTCTTTCAAGAAATATGGGTGACGTACGTGAAAGAATAATCAACGGGGTGTTGTTTTTCATCTCAACTTTCACAACAACTGCCCTTATGGAGTCGCCTTTACGAAAATAGTCGGACGGAATTTGTTCCGACTTGGGAAGAATGAGTTCATTGGCTTCTTCGTCAAGAACCAGGATCTCTCTTTTCCATACCTGGTATACTTCACCGGTGATTATTTCGCCTATTCTGTCGCTGTAGTTCAGAAAAACATTATTCTTTTCCAGATCGAGAATGCGTGCTGTAAGGTTTTGCCGGAGGGCAAGAATAGCTCTTCTTCCAAAATCGGCAAATTTAACTTCATCGGTAACATCTTCACCAATCTCATAATCGGCATCAAATTTCTTCGCCTCTGAAAGAGCTATCTGCCGGTTAGGGTCTTCAACAGTGCCGTCCTCGACAACTTCCCTGTTTCGCCAGATCTCAAAGTCACCTTTATCGATGTTAATAATAACATCAAAATTCTCATCCGTCACAAACATCTTCTGCAGCATACCCCTGAACACATCCTCAAGTACTGATATCATGGTAGCTCTGTCGATATTTTTAAGTTCCTTGAACTCTGAGAATGTTTCAATCAGATTAATATTTTCCATACTATAATTATTATACGATCTTTAATACTTTAACACATTCCTTACTTTGCTCACATTATTATATGCAAAATTGATTTTTTCTTTAATTATTTGTTTCTTTTTTTTGCCTTCAATTTTTATTTTCTTCTCCTGTTCAATACTGAAACTATTATCATCGGCAAGTATTAAAATACCTTTTATTTTTTGCCCATCCTTAGAAATTACTTCTACAACCTTCCCGATATTCTTATCATATTGTTCCCTTATTTTAAATGGAGTTCCCAGGCCAGGAGAGGAAACTTCAATATCAAAATCCTCGGAATCGCGGTTGAGTCCTTGTTCAATCGCCTTACTAAGTTGAACGCATTCACTAATTTGTATCCCCTCCATACTGTCAACAACAAGTCGGATATTATTCGAAGGACCTATATCCAGTGAAACCAGAAAGAATTTTTCTTCTGCCAGTAAACCTTCAATCAGACCCAGTATTTTCTCCTTCGATATCATTTATAGGTAACAAAATAGGGGACTTATGTCCCCTAAAAAAATCTCCAAGCACTGCAAAAGTATAAAATATAAAATAAACTACAAAATATTGGATTTCAATAAATAAGAAATTATTCTTAATTTGCCCGAACCCGGGTTAATTTCTAATTAAATAGGATCAGTTAATACAAACAATATCCCTAATTTTATCAATCCTTTTTGAAAGGGATCAGTTTAAAACTTTTTCATCTTGTCCAGATTCAAAAACCCTAGTTTTACCTTAAAGTACTATTACTGTGAGTGTCTATAAAAAAAATAAAAGAAAGATCATTAACGATCCCGTTCATGGTTTTGTGACCATCCCGACAGATTTTATCTTCGATCTGATAGAACATCCCTATTTTCAACGCTTAAGAAGAATAAAACAACTGGGATTGACTCATTATGTTTATCCGGGCGCTACACACACTCGTTTTCAACACACCATCGGAGCTTTGCATTTAATGACATTGGCCATTGAAAGTCTGATAAGTAAAGGTATAGTAATAACTTCTGAGGAGCGGGAAGCCGTATTAATTGCTATTCTGTTACACGATATCGGTCACGGTCCGTTTTCACATGCCCTCGAGGAAACAATTATTACAGGAGTCAACCATGAACAGCTTTCGCACTTGCTGATGAATAGGTTAAACGAGGAATTCAAATCTAAACTCGATCTTGCCATTACTATTTACAACAACAGCTATTCCAAGAAGTTCCTGCATCAGTTGGTAACCAGTCAGCTCGATATGGATCGTCTCGATTATATTAAACGCGACAGTTTTTTTACCGGTGTAACCGAAGGAACCATTGGCACCGATCGCCTTATTAAGATGTTAAATGTTTATAACGACAATCTGGTTGTCGAAAAAAAGGGAATTTATTCCGTTGAAAAATTTCTGATCTCCCGTCGTTTAATGTATTGGCAGGTATATTTTCATAAAACTGTAATAGCTTCAGAGAATTTACTTGTACGAATGCTTCAGCGTGCCAAATTCCTGGCCAATAAAAATATATCTATTTACTGTTCACCCTCACTCTCCTATTTTCTGTACCATACTATCAGTTCCGACAACATTAAAAATAAAGCTGAAGAAGTATTACAATACTTCAGTCAACTTGACGACACGGATATAATAGTGTCGGCAAAAGAATGGCAAAACCAGGATGACAAAGTATTATCCATGCTGGCACACAGCTTGATAAACCGGTCGTTACCTGTTGTAAAAATAACTGACCAACCTTTCCCGGAAGGAAGCATTCAAAAAATCCGTAACGATATTCTGGTAAAGTACAATCTTAAACCCGAAGATCTGGGTTACCTGATATCAGAGGGTCAGATCTCAAATAATGCCTATACCAGCCGTGACGATATGATTCAAATATTAATGAGCAATAATGAAATAAAAGATATTTCCGAAGTATCTGATATTCTGAACGATCCTTACATGGAACGACCAGAGAAAAAATATTTTCTATGTTATCCGAAGGATTGTGGAGTGTAAATAATATTGCCTACTTTTGCCACCAAATTTGCACCAATGGAATTTACAGCTCAGCTAATAGCCCAATATCTAAAAGGGGATATTGAAGGCAACCCACAGGAAATAGTAACTAACATTTCCCGGATTGAAGAAGGTAAAAAAGGGACTCTTGCTTTTCTGGCAAATACCAAATATGAAAAATACCTGTATACAACCCAGGCTTCGATTGTGCTTATAAACAGAAGCCTGAAGTTAAGCCAAAAAGTAGATGCCACACTCATCAGGGTTGATGACGCTTATCAGGCATTCGCTTCCCTTCTGAATTTATATCAAAACAGCATCCCCCAGAAAAAGGGAATCGACAGCAACGCTTTTATAGATGAAAGTGCCACGGTTGGCGAAAATTGCTATATCGGCGGTTTTGCCTTTATCGGAGAAAATGCAGTAATCGGGAAGGGAGTTAAGATCTATCCTCAGGTTTATATAGGCGATCATGTAAAAGTTGCCAATAACACTATACTCTATCCGGGAGTTAAAATATATAAGGATTGTACTGTTGGGTCAAACTGTATCATTCATGCCAGTACAGTAATCGGATCCGATGGTTTTGGTTTTGCCCCGGGAGAAGGTACCTATCAGAAAATACCCCAAATTGGAAATGTAGTTATTGAAGATGATGTGGAAATCGGTTCGAATGTCTCCATTGACAGGGCTACTATCGGATCGACCCTGATCCGTAAAGGAACTAAAATTGATAATCTGATTCAGATCGCACATAATGTGGAGATAGGAGAAAACTCAGTTATAATTGCCCAGGCAGGGATTGCAGGTTCAACTAAACTGGGGAAAAATGTTGTTGTAGCTGCCCAGGCGGGTTTAGTCGGGCATATAAACATTGCCAATGATGTAAAAATCGGGGCTCAGTCGGGTGTCACCAATAATATTAAAACCGAGGGTGCCATTGTCCTTGGGTCGCCGGCTTCCGAATTCCGGGAAGCAAAGAAATCATTGATTATTATTCGAAAACTACCCGAACTTTATGATAAAATTAATGCTTTTGAAAAAGAGCTCGAAAAAATTAAAAAGAAGATCGGGGAATAATACTTCCAGCCATTGAGAAGATTTTTATAAATTGCGCACTCGAAAATTTTTATTGAGGTCATATAAAAATGGCAGACAAGCAAAAAACACTAGCATCGAAGATACATTTTAAAGGGACAGGGCTTCATAGCGGAAAGGAGGCTAATCTTACGCTAAAGCCGGCCAAATCCAATTATGGAATTCGTTTTCAGCGAACAGATATTGAAAATAAACCTGTAATACGGGCGCTGGCAGAATTTGTTGTTAATACAGCAAGGGGTACAACCATAAGAGAAAATGGTGCCGAGGTGATGACGATTGAACATCTTTGTGCTGCTCTTTTTGGCCTGGGTATCGATAATGTAGATATAGAAATCGATGGCCCTGAAGTCCCCATATTCGATGGCAGTTCAAAACACTTTGTCGAAGCCATCAGGAAAACCGGATTAGTTGAACTGGAAGAAGAGAAGGAATTTTTTTCTATCCGACAGAAAATGGTTTTCAGCGATGATAAAAATGGCTCTGAAATAATACTTTATCCCGACGATGCATTCAGTATCGACGTTCATATTGATTTCAATTCCAAGATACTTGGACATCAGTTTGCTACCTTAAAGTCGCTCGATGCTTTTGAGAAAGAGATCTCGGGTTGTAAAACATTTGTTTTTCTTCACGAGCTGGAAGCCCTGATAAAAAACAACCTCATAAAAGGTGGTGATCTTGATAATGCTCTGGTAATTGTTGAGCGACCCATGGAGAAGGAAGTACTTGATCGTCTGGCAGATATTTTTAATAAACCAAAAGTTGAAGTATTACCTGAAGGTTATCTGAACAATACCGAACGTAAGTTTCAGAACGAACCTGCCCGGCATAAGCTTCTTGATGTAATAGGCGACTTATCCCTAATTGGCGTTAATCTGAAAGCCAAGATTATAGCCACGAAGCCAGGACATCATGTAAATACCGAATTTGCCAAGGAAATACGAAAGCTTATCAAGAAAGAAAAGATTAAGCCTGGTCCGCCTCCTTACGATCCGAATCAGGCCCCCTTATTCGACATTAACCAGATCAAGAATTTTCTCCCACATCGTCCTCCTTTTCTTCTGGTCGATAAAATCACTTATATGGACGAATGGAGCATTCACGGAATTAAGAATGTCACCATGAATGAAGCTTTTTTTACAGGACATTACCCTAAAGAACCTATCATGCCGGGAGTGCTTCAGATAGAATCAATGGCACAGGTTGGAGGAATATTACTTTTAAATAAAGTCCCCGATCCGGAGAATTATGTTCTGTACTTCATGAAAATTGAAAATATAAAATTTAAACATAAAGTTATTCCGGGCGATACCCTGAATATCCGGATGAAACTACTTGAACCGGTAAAAAGAGGTATTGCACTCACCTATGGACAGGTATTTGTTGGCGATACTCTTGTGATGGAAGGCCAGTTTATGGCCCAACTAGCAAGAAAACCTGAATAACAATACGCAACTTCATCAATTAAAATCAGAAGATTATGAGCAGCAACCTATTCTATGTTCATCCCGAGGCAAAAATTGGTAAAAAAGTAATAATAGAACCTTTTGCCTATATCGGGAAAAATGTAATTGTTGGCGATGGCTGTTGGATTGGCCCCAGTGCCATACTACTTGAAGGAACCCGGATTGGAAAAAAATGCCAGATCTTCCCAGGTGCTGTAATAAGTGCTATCCCGCAGGATCTGAAATTTGCAGGTGAAGATACTACTGTTACAATTGGTGATGATACAACAGTAAGAGAATATGCTACCATAAACCGGGGAACCAAAGCAAGAGAAATTACACGTGTCGGTAAAAATTGTCTGATTCAGTCCTATTCACATATTGCACATGATTGTCAGCTGGGGAATAGTGTTATCCTGGGTAGCCATGCTGGATTAGCCGGCGAGGTAGAAGTTGAAGATAATGCTATTATTAGTCCGTACACAGTAGTTCATCAATTCGTACGGGTAGGTACTCATTCATTTATACAAGCTACCGGAAAAGCTAGCAAGGATGTACCTCCGTATGTCCTTGCCGGACGGGAACCCCTCTCATACACAGGAATTAATTCTATAGGACTGCGAAGAAAAAATTTCAAAAACGAAACTATCTATGAGATACAGGAAATATACAGGATTATTTATCAACGTGGTCTGAATATTTCCGATGCTATTGAATTCATCGAAGCCAATTTGCCGGCCTCGACCGAGCGGGATACAATTATCCTCTTTATTCGCAACTCAAAACGTGGTATCATAAAAGGATATTTTGACGACGAGAAATAGTATCTTCCCTATGGTCAATATTCCTGATATTCACTATTAAAAGTTACCTGTGATATTAATATGTTTTCTAAAGTGTCAGTCCTTTTTTCGGGCACATGTACTTATGCCGAAGGGTAAATAAAGAGGACAAAAATTTATCAGACTTGTCAGGATAAATATGCCTGCCAATACGAGTAGCACAATACCCAGGGTTCCCGTTATTACCTTAGTGAAGAAAAGTATAGCAATAATGGCAGCAATTATTAATCTGATAATTCTGTCGGCAGATCCCATGTTCTTTTTCATAGTATTTATTTTTAATTCGACAAAAATTGAATCAGTAATACCAAACCTGTTATTATAGTGATGCAAGTTAGGCAAACCAATAAAAATTTTATAACCTTATGTTTCAAAATCCTTAAAATTAAAAAAGCATTTAGGCTCTCAAATCTTATAAACAAACATAAAAAAATAAAGTTCTTTACCAATTACAGATAGCACAACGAATTCTAATATTCTCCTTAACCAAAAAGTAAGTTAATCAGTTTCAATAACACCATCAACCTCCATTTCCACTAACCATTCCCAATCACGTTTTTAAACCTATCTTGTTGTAATAATATCCATTTTGTTTGTTCAAATTTTATTTTTATGTATTATTCCCTATATATTTGATTTAAATCTTTTTAATTTTTCTTTCTGCCAGGAAAGATGAAAGAATTATATCCATCTTTTCTGAAGTTATTTAAATAACTTTTTAACGTCCCAGCCGCGATAGCATAAACCAGCTTTTAGAAAACAATGCTATGGAAAGAAATAACAATTCATCGCATATTATCGAAGGAGCATTATGGCTAATCAGACTCAGGTGGTTGGCAATTGTTGGAATTTTTATAGCCACGAAGTTTTCAGCAAGTATTTTACATATTACAATACAGGAGGTGCCACTTTATCTATTGGCACTTGTCTTGTTTGGTTTTAATATAATATCACTTTTCAGTATAAAACACATCAGGAAGAATAAGGTCCCCATTAAATTCTTTAATGGCAGAACGATCTTATATTTCCAGATATATTCAGACCTGGTAATTTTAACCTGCCTGCTTCATTACTCTGGCGGGGTCGAAAATCCGTTTATTATATATTATATCTTTCATATGATTATATCCAGCATTTTACTTACACCAAAAGAATGCTATATTATAACATCCTTCATATTAAGTTTTATAGGAACATTGGCATTCCTGGAGTATCAGGGTATTATACCTCATTACAACCTGGAAGGGTTCTACACACATAGCTTCTATCAGAATAAAATATACCTCATGGGTACCGGTCTTATTTTTATAACCACATCCTATATGGTCGTGTACATGACAACATCAATATCTTCGAAATTGAGAAAACAAGAGGAAGCTTATAGATTGGCAAATATTGAACTTGAAAATAAAGACAACATAAAAAATGAATATGTACTCAGACTTACTCATGACATTAAAGGACATCTTGCAGCTA
Source organism: uncultured Bacteroidales bacterium (assembly GCA_964592225.1). Classification (GTDB taxonomy): domain Bacteria; phylum Bacteroidota; class Bacteroidia; order Bacteroidales; family UBA10428; genus UBA10428. Next base: position 4,431 of record CAZQCO010000016.1, on the reverse strand, counting down.
TACATAATATACTACAGGCATCTTTGATATCAAAGTCTAGTGAAGAAAAAAAAGATTTTGTCGAACAAGCCTTTAAACGGACCCGAAGCCTGATGAATTTTGTCAGAGATCTACTGAAACTAACCACAATAAGGCTGCAGGACAAACTTGATATGAGTGAATTCTCAATCGAAAAATCGGTTAGTAAAGTGATTCAGGATTTGAAAACAAGTTATCATGGGAAAAAAATAAGTATTAATGCAAATATTGCCAATGCGGCTCATCTGGTATATGGAAACCAATTGTCTATTGAAGAAGCATTGAATAATTTAATCTCCAACGCAATAAAATACTCACCTGAAGGAAGTTCTATAAATGTCAATGCACATAAATATAAAAATTCATTTCTTATTGAAATTATTGATTCAGGCGTCGGAATACCAAAAAACGAACAGAAATTGATCTTCAATGAATTTTACAGGGCCAGCAATGTAAGAAGAATTGAAAAAAACAGTTCAGGATTTGGTTTATCACTGGTTAAACAAGTTATTGATAAACATAACGGTAAAATCAGCATCGAAAGTGAATTACATGCTGGAACTAAAGTTATATTAAAAATCCCACTACACCAGGTAAACAAGAAAAAAATACATGCAACATGGTTCTAATTCTAAGACGTTTGTATAATTTAACCAAATACAATTAGTTATGAAAAATATAAAACTTTTAATTATTGATGATGATCTTGATATACTCATGTCCCTTAAGGTTATTCTTGAAGACAAAGGCTTTATTGTTGATACAGCTTCGAATAAGAATGAAGGATTGAGACTTTGTTTATCACAAAAACCTGATCTGATAATACTCGATATTATGATGGAAGAAGATTTGGAGGGTTACGGTATTCTTAAAGAGTTTAGAAATAATGATTCGCTGCGCAATGTCCCCATTATCATGTATTCCGGTATGGCAGAACAAATTGGTGTAAACTTCCGGTCGGCCATTGAGGATGAAAAGATGTTCCCGAATGTTTCATTTATGGATAAAAGGGAAGATGTACAGGACCTGATCCTGGAAATCAAGAGGCTGTTGAATATTCAGGATGATGAATGAGTATACCGATTTTGTTCAGGAATAATTGCAATTGAATCAACTCAAAATATTATTAGTTAGTTTTAAAAAACCCTTCAATGAAACCAGCCGGTTTCGATAGCATTGAATAAAATGAATCACACTATTTTCTTATGACAATCAGTGTAGAATTAATAATATACGGATACAATTCATCAATATCCTGATTTTTCATTGAAATGCACCCAAGAGTCCAGTTGAATTTCAAATCAATCAGTTTATCCATATCATAAGGAACACCGTGAATTCCAATTTCACCGCCAATTTTTGAACCTTCCCGTATTCTGCCCTCCCTCATTGCTGCATTATGTTTACGCCATGAATCTTCATTGGGATAATTAATCCAGATAAATTTCGACCATTTCTTATGAGGGTATTTCGATACCATTTTAAAAGTACCCTCGGGAGTGCAATTATCCCCTTGTCTTAATTTATCATCATTCGGATTTCCTCCAAAAACAACCGGGTATTCTTTAATTATGACCGTGTCAATAAGAATAGTAAGTTTATAATCGGATTTATCAATAAGAATTGAAATACTACCGGCATCTAATTCTAAAGTGTCAATGATTCCGGCTAGCTCCTGCTCATAGTTTTTATAGTAAACATCATCAGCATTGCAGGATAATACAATCAAAAATGGCAGAAAATATAACAGTAATCGTTGCATGATATATCTTAAACTTCATCGAATAAAATCAATGAAGATATCCTATAAACTCAATTCTATTCAAATTTATAAATAGCCTGCTCTATTGTACTGTAGTTTTATATAATTGAATTATTGTATATGCCGTACGAAGCTGATTCACTGCTTTCCTATCAATCAGGATGGAACGATTCATTTCCAAATCTAAACAAGCTTCGTATGGCATATAAGTCTTGATAAAAGAAGCTAAAACTTGATTACTTTTCTTTCTGCTTTTCTTTCATTTTTTTCAATATATCCGCTGCATAGTCTTTACCACCTAAACCAAATGCCAGTCCAAAAGCCAAACAGATTGCTCCAAATATTAAGATAAATGCATTTGTAATTATCGATTGGGCTATATTAAGCTGTCCCAATACCAGGAATATGGTAAAAATAACAATTGCATAATAGGCTATTTTTTCAATTATTTCAGCCGATTTATCTTTCATGTTTTTCAATGATGATGATAAAACCGTTGAGACAAATTTGGCTATATAAAGACCAAGCAATAAGATGATAATAGCAACAATAATATTGGGTATAAATAATACGATTTCATTGAATAAATCTCTTGCACTGGTCAGTTGCAAAGAATTCAGAGAAGCCATAATTACTGTTAGCATAATGATCCAATAGAATAAACTACCAATTAGATCGGTGACTGTAAGTTTTACACCGCCTTCCTTTAAAAATTTTTCAATTCCAACTTTGTCCGACAGAACATTTAGCCGTACTATTTGAAGTAGTTTAATTATAGCCTTCTTAATAAGCTTTGCTATAATCCAGCCAATGAGAAGTATTAATAAAGCCCCAATAATTTTAGGCAAGGCTAAAGCAATTTCATTTAAAAACTGCTGTGAACTTTCGATAAAAATCTGTACCTGTTCTTTCATAGCTGTATATTTTTATTAGTAAGAAAATTTTAATATTATAATTTACAACATTTTTATGTTATTTCATTGATTATTAGCAAAAAACCTACATTTTCCAGTGGAAAAATGGCTCGCAAAATGCAAAGAATAAACCTTTGAAGACAGTAATAGATTATAATTTACTTGCTATACTATGTGAGTAATTTTCTGATCTTTTAAAATACTCAATTTTTCATTGGGTACGGATCACTTCAATTTTTACTTTGGCCCGGACTTCGTAAAGATCGGCCCGGCGATCAATCAAAGGAGTAACAGATCCCAGTTCTCTCTGCTGTTTTAAATCTTCCAGGTTCAGATCAGCTATAACAACAGTCTCCGTATTGGGCTCCGCTTCAGCAAGGGTTCCATTGAGAGGGAAAACAAAATCACTTGGGGTAAGTATGGCTGCCTGTCCATAATTGATCAGAAAACTTTTTACCTGGGGCAGATTCCCTATGTTGCCTGCCATAACAACATAGATCATATTTTCAACTGCTCTTGCCTGGCTGGTAAAACGAACCCGGTTATAGGATTTACGCTCATCGGTACTGAATGGTACAAACAAAATCTCCACACCTGCCAGAGTTAAAAGTCGCGCTACCTCAGGAAATTCGACATCATAACAAACCTGGATAGCAATGCGGGCAAGACCCGTATCGAATATTTTTATGCCATTACCCGGTATGATCCCCCAATTGGCTCTTTCGCCAGGGGTTATATGCAATTTATCCTGGGTATATACTTCACCGGTAGAAGTAAATAGATGGGCAGTATTTTTAATACCCTCAGGGGTTTTTACTGGATGTGAACCTGCAATAATGTATAAACCAGTTTCTTTGGCCCGGCGACGAAAGAATTCCAGGTAGTTATCCGTATATTCAGCAAGTTGTTTAACAGCCTGAACGGTATCCAATTCGGGAGACATGGCAGAAAAAAGTTGCGCAGTAAATAATTCAGGAAAAAGCAGAAAATGACTATGGTATTCATTAGCAGTCTGAATAAAGAAATCCGCCTGTTGTTCAAATTCTTCCCAATTTTTAATTCGTCGCATCTGATATTGTGCGGCACAGGCCCTGACTTTACGTACAGGAGTTTTAAGAGGAGTAGCCGCTATTTTTCTTCTCTGCTCATTAAACCGCGGATTAAGCATCTCAAGAAAGGTAGCATAATCAAGACTACCGGCATCAACCAGGTAATCCATATGTACACCTTTTACAATATAACCTGCTTTCAGATGGGCCGAAAGAGCCATATCCTTTAATTTGCCTTCCTGAACCTGCCGTATATACTCTTCGGGGCTGATACGTCCGGCAAATTCGTAATATCCCGGAATACGGCCCCCGGCAACCATACGGCGTAAATTAAACCTGCCAAGTATTTTTTTACGCCCGATATACAACTTTCCGGCTACGCCTTTACCTCTCCAGTCGGGATGCACAGCAATATCGGCACCATAAAGGGTATCACCTGCCGGATTGTGTGTGCTGAATGTGCCGAGACCGGTAACTTCGGCATAGGAATACCAGGGCGAATCATCGTCGATCTGAACAATAAGGGAAGTAGCATAACCAACGATAACACCATCCGCTTCAGCCAGTAATTGTCCATCGGGAAAAGCATGAAACTGGTACTCGTAATTTCTTATATCACAAAGGTCTTTACGGTGAAATTCAGGATAAGCAGCCTGTTGCACTTCCATTATAAATGGTATATCTTCTT
>CAZQCO010000015.1:0-55227 GCA_964592225.1 uncultured Bacteroidales bacterium | reverse complement strand
ACTTCCTCCGAAAAATCACTATTACGCTGTAAGTCAATATTATCGGCACTTTCGCCAAACTCAGGTTTGTTCATTTTCGACCCGTAGGTTATTGCACCCTGTTCGTCATCTACATTTTCGCTCAGGTCAACAGGGCCAAAGTAATCATCATCCATTTCAACAAATTTGGCATATTCACTGACAAACTTAAGCAGTACCTCTCCCAGGGCACCATTACGGTGTTTTGCCAGAATTATTTCAGCAATTCCTTTGAGCGAGTTGCCTTCATCGTCCTGCATAATTCCGTATTTTTCAGGCCGATGGATGAATACAACCATATCAGCATCCTGCTCGATGGCTCCCGATTCTCTGAGGTCAGAAAGCTGGGGGCGCTTACTGCCGGTGCGGATCTCAACAGAACGGTTAAGTTGCGACAGGGCAATCACCGGAACGTTCAGTTCTTTTGCAATACCCTTCAATGCACGTGAAATATTACTGACCTCCTGTTCGCGGTTTCCTCTTGAATCGGGTGTGCCGGTCATAAGCTGCAGGTAATCGATGATAACTATGTCTATATCGTGTTGCCTTTTAAGCCGCCGGCATTTTGCACGTAGTTCAAATATGGATATGGCCGGTGTATCATCGATAAAGATCTTTGCATCTTCAAGTTTTTTAATTCTGTAGTCGAGACGTTCCCATTCAGCATCGTTGAGGTTCCCGACTTTAATTTTTTCAGAAGGAATTTCTGCTTCACCCACAATAAGCCGGTTAACGAGCTGAATAGAAGCCATTTCAAGACTAAACAGGGCCACCGATTTTTTATGATCGACCGCCATATTACGTGCCATGGAAAGCACAAAAGCAGTTTTCCCCATCGAAGGGCGCCCGGCAATAATCACCAGATCGGAATTCTGCCAGCCGCTCGTCACCCTGTCCAGTTTTGTATAACCTGATGGGATACCACTTAAATTGTCTTCACGTTTGGCAGCTTCCTGAATAAGATTCAAAGCATCTCTCACCAGTACATTCATTTGGGCAGCTTCTTTCTTTATATGTCCCTGGGCTACATTAAAAAGTTGACTTTCACTGAAATCAAGAAGATCATCAACATCAGTGCTATCGTCGAAAGCCAGGTTCTGAATTTCAGTGGCTACCCGTATCAATTCCCGCTGAATGAATTTTTGCTGTACAATGCGGGCATGGAATTCGATATGAGCCGCAGAAGCTACGCGACTTGTAAGCTGTGTGATAAAGGCTATTCCTCCAACTTCATCAAGCTGATCCTGTTTCCGCAGTTCTTCAGGCACCGTTAGAATGTCGATAGCTTTGTCAGACGCAAAAAGATTGAGTATAGACTGGTATATTTTCTGATGCTCGTCTTTATAGAAGCTTTCTGCTTTGAGAATATCAATAACTTCAATTATGGCATCCTTTTCTATCATTATCGCTCCAAGAACTGCTTCTTCGAGTTCAATGGCCTGCGGAGGCATTTTTCCCTGGTCGATGGGTATGGCCAGAATTTTAGGGGACATGACTTTTTTTTGTGCCATAATAGTATAAGTTTGATTTTCAGATAGTTTTATTAGTTTTAGGGGACGAAAACTTAGTGTTTAAATTTAATATGGCTATTACTATTGATTAAGGTATTTTTGGTATTCTTTTAAACATCTTTTCCGATGAAAAACATATTGCCTGTTGATAAAATGTGTAAAAGAAAAAAGCGATAATTTTAATCGATTAATTACAATGTACTTGGATCGTCAAATGAATAAATCTTTAAACTCTAAACTCTAAACTCTAAACTCTAAACTCTAAACTTTAAACTGATATACTTAGATGCTTTTATTTCCCAATGCAAAAATAAATCTTGGTTTAAGAATTCTGGAAAAACGTTTCGATGGATTTCATTCAATCGAAACGGTATTTTTACCCTTGAACCTTACCGAAGTTCTTGAATTCATTGAAGAAGGAAAAAATTCAACAACACTAACCGTCACGGGAATTGCCCTTGAAGGTGATAATGAAGAAAACCTGGTGGTAAAAGCATGGCATATTATGAACGAAAAATTCAAAATACCACCTCTTTCAATTCATCTTCACAAGACAATACCTGTGGGTGCCGGTTTGGGAGGCGGGAGTGCCGATGCTGCTTTTATGCTAAAGGGATTGAATGAATATTTTAAATGCGGCTGCACCCATATGGAACTGAAAATAATTGCTGCCGAACTGGGCAGCGATTGTGCATTTTTTATCGACAATGCACCTATGTTGGGTACCGGACGGGGTGAGGTGCTGGAATCCCTCGATATTGCACTTCATGGGTATGAAATACTCCTAATAAAACCAGATATCCATATAGCTACTCGTGAGGCGTATTCGGGCATTGTGCCTGCAATACCTGAAAAACCACTCAAAAAGCTTTTAAAAGGGCCTATAAAAGAATGGCAGGAAACGATAATAAACGATTTTGAATTATCGGTGTTTAAAAAATATCCTGAAATAGAATTGCTAAAAAATAAGCTGTTGAATATGGGAGCACGGTATGCTGCCATGTCGGGAAGCGGATCGGCTGTATATGGAATATTTGAAGCAGAGATACCTGTTGAAAATTTTCAGGATTTTAAAAATTGTTTTGTTTATAAGGGGAGAATACTTCAATAAATAGAGTGGAATCAGTTTTACCTCAAGGAAATAACTGACAGGAACTAAATATAGATCTTCAATCGAAGCATCAATACCCTGGTAAACAGAGAATAATCATGACGGTTGATGCTGTCATCGTCAACTCTCGGAAAAATATTAACTAATCCGTAAGAATAGCTGAGATCCAGACTATGACTATGGCCCCTATACCCGATTCCAAAAATAATACCGGCATCGAAGAAATTTTGATTTCTTAAAGGGAATATACCCTCGCTTATTTCGCTGCTTTTTAATTCTCCCGAAGAGGCAATACCAATGGTACCTTTATCCGTATCACCATTAAAATATTCCAGGTTATGTTGATTGGTTCCCCCCAGGCAATAATCGAAAAAGGGCCCGATAAAAGCTCGTAATTCTTTGTATCTATAACCTGTAACAACAGGTAAATCGAGGTAAAGAATGGAATACCTGTCATATCCTTCAGTGCCAGTACCATAAAAATCTTCCGTGTCGAAGGCATAGTTTTTTGAAACTAAATTGAGTTGTCCTCCGATAAAAAAAGAACTTTTAACGGGAACTTCAATTCCGCAACCAAATGTATAGCCGAAGCGTGGATAGATTTTTGGGTTATCAAATAAATTCCAGTCATTCTTTAAATTGGTAAGATTCATACCCCCGGAAATGGAATATTTGACTTGTGCATAATTTATCAACACAGTCGACAGTAATACGAGTATAATGATTAGCTTTTTCAATTCGTTTAAATTCCGGGATTTAGTTAGGATTTGCGTCTCAAAGAAAAGAAAATAATCTTAATAAGAAAAATTTTAGTTAAATATCTAACTAATAGTGTGTTTATATGTTGATGCAGAAGTACGTGAAAAGGTTGTTTCCTTCACTCATTTTTTTAATATTCTTTATGAAATAAGAAACACAAAGTCTTATCAGGTTATTTTGGAGCCAGTTTGTATAAGTACAGGGCTACAAAAGCAAAAATAAAGTTTGGTAACCAGGTTGCAATAAATGGAGGAAGAGCGCCACTTATTGCATATTGAGCCGAGAATTGAAGGAACAGGATATAAGAAAAACTGACCAGCAACCCGATACCAATATGCATACCGATACCTCCACGTACTTTTCTTGAGGATACAGATATACCAATAAGCGTTAGAATATAGGTTGAAAAAGGGAAGGAGAATCTTTTGTTTCGTTCCACTAATAGCTGATTTACTTTTGCCGAACCCTGCATCCGCTGGTTATCAATAAACTTGTTAAGTTCTTTCAGCGACATTGATTCCACAACATTGTCACGCATACTGAATTCAGCCGGATCAAGATTTATTGCAGTATCGAGAACTGTACCTTCAGTGATGATCTGTTCTCCGTCGATATAATCACGTATGTAATAATTTCTTATTTCCCAGGTATGAAGCGATGTATCCCAACGGATTTCCTGTGACATGAGTTTTGACACCAATTCACCCTCTTCAAATTTTTCGATTGAAAATCTGCGTCCATAGTTATTTCGTGTATTGAAACTCTCGAGGTAAACATAAACACCGGGATCGACCTGCTTATGAACATTCCGTTCCTTGAATCCCTTAGTTGTCTTGTGATAATACTTTTCTTCAAACATAAATCGCTTATGATTGGCGCCGGGAATAATATAATTACCCATTAGCAAATTGAACATCATAATGAATGTTGCTGCAATGAAATAGGGATACAATAAGCGTGGAAAACTTACACCGCTGCTTAAAATGGCTATTATCTCCGTATTATAGGCCATTCGCGATGTAAAGAAAATAACAGCAATAAATGTGAATAATGGAGCAAACAGAACGGCAAAATAAGGAATAAAGTTCAGGTAGTAATCGAAGATAATACTATGGAATGGAGCATGGGTTTCAAGAAAATCATCGATTTTTTCGGAAAAATCAAAAATAACGGCTATCATAATAATCAGAAAAATGGCACCGAAATAGGTACCTAAAAATTTCATAATAATGTAGGAATCAATCTTCTTTAGACCCAATTTTTTCATAGACGTTGAGATAGTTTTTTCACCATATCTTTTTTCCAGACTGAAAAAGTTCCATCCTTAATTTTCATACGGACTTCATTCATTAACGATAGATAGAAAGCCAGATTGTGCAGACTGGCAATTTGTGCTCCCAGCATTTCATTTGAAGTAACCAGGTGTCTAAGGTAGGCTTTTGAGTAATAATTATCAACAAAAGAACTACCGTCAACATCGATAGGAGAAAGATCATCGCTCCATTTCTGATTTTTTATATTGATAATACCTTCCCGGGTAAATAACATCCCGTTCCTTCCGTTTCGTGTGGGCATAACACAGTCGAACATATCGATACCCATTGCGATAGCTTCCAGCATATTGGCAGGGGTACCGACACCCATAAGGTACCGGGGCTTATCAGAAGGCAGAATGGCTGTTACTTCAGATAACATGCTGTACATTTCATCTATAGGTTCACCCACCGATAATCCACCCACGGCATTCGCCGGCATATCCCACGAAGCTATGGTTTCTGCCGAATAACGTCGCAGATCGCTATAAACACTTCCCTGCACAATGGGCATAAAAAATTGCCGGTGATCGTACAGGGATTTTGTTTTCCTGAACTGATCAATTCCCCGTTTTAACCAGCGATGCGTTAATTCCATCGACTTTTTAGCATCATTGTATTCACAAGGATAAGGAGTACATTCGTCGAATGCCATCATGAAGTCAGCTCCGATAACACGCTGGATATCGACAATATTCTCGGGAGTAAATAAATGTTTTGAGCCATCGATGTGTGAACTGAAATGTGCTCCATCCTCTTTCAACTTACGATTGTCGGCCAATGAAAAAACCTGATATCCGCCGCTATCAGTCAGAATGGGTTTGTCCCAATGAATAAACCGGTGCAGTCCACCTGCTTTTTGAATAAGGTCAATTCCCGGCCGTAAGTATAAGTGATAGGTATTACCCAGGATTATTTGTGCTTTTGTATCATCGAGCAGTTCTCTCTGGTGAACTCCCTTCACAGTTCCAGCTGTACCGACAGGCATAAAAATCGGAGTTTCAATAGCTCCGTGATCCGTTTGAATAACCCCTGTGCGGGCATTACTCTTTATATCTTTCTGGAGAATGGAGAACAACATCATAATTTAAATTCGGGGCAAAGATAAAGATTGTGAAAAATATGAACCAGCCATGTTTGTTTATTTTAACGGATGAAAATACCTTTGGTGCTTTGGTAAATTAAATAAACGAAGGAACTTGATTTTACCCTTTCACTATATTGATTATTTCAGATACGGAATTTTTGCTCTGTTTGTACTCGTGTTTTTAATTCAGCTTTCCTATTATTATTTCCTTTTTCTTCGGATTGCATCATACAGGAGAACCCCACATACAAAAAAACATCCCATATCAGTTATCATTTGTGCCCGGAATGAGGCAGAGAACTTACGAAATAATCTTGCATCAGTTCTTGAACAGAAACATAAAAACTATGAAGTTATTGTTGTAAACGACTGCTCAACTGATGAAACAGATGAAGTGATTGGTGAATATATAATGAAGTATAAGCATTTGCGTACCACAACTATTACACCCGATAAAAAATTTACCCACGGCAAAAAACTTGCATTAACAGTTGGAATTAAGGCTGCCCAACATGAGTGGCTGGTTTTTACCGATGCCGATTGTAAGGTCAATTCCGATGAGTGGTTAAACCGGCTCCAGGAGAATTTTACCAACGATACTGATATTGTTCTGGGCTATGGAGGGTATTTACACAGAAAAGGACTACTTAATGCTTATATCCGGTATGATACGCTGATGATTGCTTTACAATATTTCAATATGGCACTCAAAGGCATGCCCTATATGGGCGTTGGAAGAAATCTTGCCTACCGCAAATCATTATTTTTTAAGAACAAGGGTTTTGCATCACATTATGGAATACTATCGGGCGATGATGATCTATTTGTAAATGAAACTGCCAGTAAATCGAATACGGCAATAGAAATTCACCCTGAAAGTCATACCCTCTCGATTCCAAAACAAAGCTGGCGTTCCTGGTCGAAACAAAAAAGACGTCATTTTTCAACAGCTAAACGTTATAGAAACAAGCATGTTTTCTGGCTGGGACTGGAACCCTTTTCGCGATTATTGTTTTATTTAACTTTTGGCTACCTTCTGGGATTGAATATTTTCACCATATTTGTATTGATTGCTTTCGGTATTCGTTTGATATCGCAAATGGTGATCATTAAATTAACAATGAATCGCCTCAAAGAGAAAGGTTTACTTTTTATATTTTTCATTTTTGACATTTTCTCATTGTTTATTAACTTTAATATATATCTATCGGGCGTATTTATCAGAAGCAAAAAAACAAGATGGAAGTAAACAACAATTTATCGGAAAAAGCACAGAGAGATTTTGCTTTAGTTCAACAGGCAACCCGTGGAGATCAGAAGGCTTATGCTGAACTTATGGGACGATACCGCGATGCCATTTATTACATGTTGCTGAAAATGGTAAACAACGCAAGTGATGCTGAAGACTTAACCATCGAAGCTTTTGGCAAAGCATTTAAAAATATCCAGCAATATACTCCCAACTATGCATTCAGCACCTGGTTGTTTAAAATAGCCACTAACAATTGCATCGATTTCATCCGAAAACGTAAAGCTACTACCGTGTCGCTCGACCAGAATGATGATGATCCTGATAAGTCATCTCCCGATATTCAGGCATCCACACTTGATCCTGAAGAAGAAATGATCAAGGGACAGAAGCAGAAAATGATGCGTGATATAGTCTCCAAACTCAAGCCACGTTATCGAAAACTTATAGAACTCCGATATTTTAAGGAATTTTCGTATGAAGAAATTGCCGAAGAACTTGAGTTACCAATTGGAACGGTTAAAGCTCAACTATTCAGGGCTCGTGAGCTTCTGTTTAATATTCTGAAGAACACCAGCAAAACCATTTGATGGAAATCATTGTAAAGTATTTTAGCGGGCTTACTGATATTCAAACCTTGCAATATCAGAGTCTCGGTGAAGTTTATCGTATGTGGAACGAAAAGATAAATGTTATTTCTCGTAAAGATATCGATCATCTTTATCTGAAACATGTCCTGCATTCACTGGCAATTGCCCGGTATGCGAATTTTACTTCGGGTACACGCATTCTTGATATCGGAACAGGAGGAGGCTTTCCGGGTGTTCCATTGGCTATTATGTTTCCCGAAGTAAATTTTGTGCTTGTCGATTCCATCGCAAAAAAAATTACTGTTGTTAACGAAGTAATACATGCGCTCGGATTAAAAAATATTGAAGCTTTCCAGGCAAGGGCTGAAAATGTAAAAGGGATATTTGATTTTGTGGTGAGCAGGGCAGTGGCTTCCATACCACTTATGCTAAATTGGACAGGGAAGAAGATTAAACAACCAATGGAAAATCAGATCCCGAATGGTATCCTGGCACTCAAAGGAGGTGATCTGAAGCAGGAAATTGCGATTCCCAATCAATTGAAGATTATAAATATTTCCGATTATTTTACAGAATCGTTCTTTGTAACAAAAAAACTTGTGCATGTATTTGTTTAATCATAACTGCAAATAATTGAAGTATTTGAAAAATATTTTTTGCCCAATTTCGATCTGAGCTTATTAATATTCTATTTTTGATAAAAAAAGATCATGAAACGGACATTAATTGTAGTATTTCTTATTTGCAGTGGTATATCACTATTTAGCCAGAATGCCAAATTTGGTGTCTATGTCGATCCTCAGCTTGTTTGGTTAAGCCCTGATTCACGCGAAATTGTTAGTGATGGCGTAAAATTAGGAATTAGCGGAGGACTCGTTATCAACAAATACTTTCAGAAGAATTACGCCATACAGACCGGAATTGCCATTGGCACACAGGGAGGTAAATTGCGCTTTGGAACAGAATCGTATTTTACTTCATACAATGAGGTAGATACTTTGCCAGCTGGTACAACAGTAGATTATTCTCTGAATTATATCACGGTGCCTGTCGGACTCAGGCTAAAGACCAATCAAATAGGATATTTTTCATACTATGCCCGGGTAGGCCTAACCAATCAATTTAATATTAAAGCAAGGGCAACCAGTAGCGATGGAACACTCGATAAAAATAATATTAATGATGAAATCTTCTTTTATAACCTGGGCTATCATTTTGGCGTTGGCATTGAATACAGTATAAGCGAGGATACGGCTCTTGATTTTGGCATAAGCTATCATAACGGATTTATCGACAATACTAATGATAAAACTTTTATTGCCTACTCGCGCAATGTTGCATTGCGTATTGGAGTGATTTTTTAATACTATCCGGATGAAAATAGCGTTGGCACAGTTAAATTTTACAATTGGAGCCTTTGAAACAAACTCTGAACGGATAATCGATGCTATAAATCAGGCGCGCGCCAATAGCGCCGATCTTATTGTATTCAGTGAGTTGTCAGTATGTGGATATCCGCCACTCGACCTGCTGGAGCATAAAAATTTTATAGAAAAATGCAGAAGTGCTGTTGATTCAATTATTCCTCATACCCGTGATATTGCTGTTATTTTAGGGGTACCCACTTTAAATGTTAAGAGCACAGGTAAAAATTTATATAATTCTGCGCTCTTTATTCGGAACGGGAAAATTGAGCATGAAATTCACAAAGCCTTACTCCCTACATACGATATTTTCGATGAGTACCGTTATTTTCAACCTTCTGAAAAATTTCATATAGTGGAATTTTCGGGCAAAAGGCTGGCAGTGACTATTTGTGAAGATCTATGGTACGAACAGCCTCTACTTACGAATTTCGGTAAGAATAAGCTCTATACTACTAATCCTATGGAAGTGCTGTCCTCTCTGGGATCCGATGCAATCATCAATATAGCTGCTTCTCCTTTTGCATACGACCACGAAAGTATCAAAAATGAAATTCTCGTTGATAATGCCCGAAAATATGGGATACCGGTATTCTACGTGAATCAGGTTGGAGCCCATACCGAGCTTATTTTCGATGGTGCTTCAAGGGTAATTAACTCGAGAGGTGCAATTGTAAAGCAAATGGAAGCTTTTAAGGAGGAAATAGCCTATTTTGATATAGATGAAGTGATAGGGTCCAAAACTACAGAACAAGCACCTGAATCGTTTAATCGTATCGGGATGATCCATGATGCACTTATACTGGGTATCAGTGATTATTTTTCAAAGATGAAGTTCACCAAGGCAGTACTGGGACTTTCCGGAGGAATCGATTCAGCAGTGACCCTTGTTTTGGCCACTCGGGCTCTTGGTGTCGAAAATGTTCGAGTATTGCTTATGCCTTCTCAATATTCCTCCGATCATTCTGTCGCCGATGCGGTGCAACTGGCCGAAAATCTTAAGGTACTGTATGATATTATATCCATTCACGATATATTTACCTCATACCTGAAATATCTTGAACCTGTATTTAAGAATATGCCTTCCGATATTGCTGAAGAAAATATACAGGCACGTGTCAGGGGGACACTTCTGATGGCTATATCAAATAAGTTTGGCAATCTGTTACTCAATACTTCCAATAAAAGTGAAGTAGCTGTTGGTTATGGTACTCTGTATGGCGATATGAACGGGGGTATTTCAGTATTGGGCGATGTTTACAAAACCGACGTGTATCAACTTGCACGCTTTATTAACTCAGGTAACGAGATTATTCCCGAAAACTCAATTAGTAAGCCACCCTCAGCAGAACTGCGACCCGACCAAAAAGACAGCGATTCATTACCCGATTATGAAGTGCTCGACGCTATTCTTTATAATTATATCGAGTTGAGACAATCGGCTGAAGAAATCATCGCTGAAGGATTTAATGATGGGATTGTGTATAAAACAATCCGACTTGTTAACAGTAATGAATACAAACGTTTTCAGACACCACCCATTCTTCGTGTAAGCAGCAAGGCTTTCGGTTTTGGCAGACGTATGCCTTTGGTGGCAAAGTATTAAATTTAAATTTCCGGCTCAGCAGCAAGCCTCATTCAATATTATGTTCCTGGAAATATCCGTCGGCAACCACGGTAAGACCAATAGTCTGCTTATTTACTTCCATGGCCGGCAGCAATATAGCTGGTATCTGGCGTTTTCCGTTATTGACCGAGAGATAGGTTTTCGGTATGCGTTCTTCTTGGATCATTTGCATAACAATTTCAGCTGTCTTTGAAGCTATCGCTTCAATAGGCTTGTAAACTGTCATAGCCTGCGTGCCGGCAATTATTCTTCGGCAGGCTTCGTCTTCTGCATCCTGGCCACTGATGTAGGGTACAGGTTCAATGCCGGCTTCCTGTATTGCTTTCAACGCTCCTTCGGCAAGCTGGTCGTTTGCAGCAAGAACAGCATCAATCTTCCGATGTTTTTTCAGACATTCTTTCATCAGACGGTAACCCTCATCAGGGCTCCAGAAATCTACATACTGGTCGTAAACAACATCGATATCGCCCCGTTCCGATAAGGGTTGAATAACATTGAGTTGTCCCAGGCGCAACAGGAATGAGTTGTTATCCGATACAGCTCCGCCAAGAATAGCATATTTCCCCTTGGGACAAACGGTTGAAAGATATTTGGCCTGCAATTCTCCAACCTGAACATTATCAAAGGAAATATAAAAATCAAGCATACAGTTTTTTACGATCCTGTCGTACGATACAACAGGGACATTACGCTGATGTGCAAGCTTGACAATATTAGCGGCAGCATTCAGATCGGAAGGTATAATTACCAGAACTTCTATATTCCTTGCCAGCATTTCCCTGGCTAGTTCGTATTGCTTTTCAGCATCGCCTTCAGATGCCATAAAGATAACTTCGCCCCCCAATTCTTCTATATTCTTTATAAAGAGCTCCTTATCTTTTAACCATCTTCCTGTCTCTGAAACATCCATCAGAAATCCTACCTTTGCCTTACGCGAGCAGTTGCTTAAAAGCAGGAGTCCCGACAGAAAAAGAATAGCAAAATGCAGATATTTTCTTTTCATTTGAGTATAATTTAGAAGAGAAAAAATGATTCTATAAGATACAAAATTGTGCGACCTTAATCAATGATTTATGAAAGAGTTGATTAATACTTTTTCGATAACATTCAGAAATGGTCGTGCTTGTTGAACGATGTAAGTGCTATGCAGGAAAAATGGAGAATATGGATATATGTAGGTAGTAGCTCTACCGATTGCATGGCCATTGACACAACAGGGAAAATATTTCGTATACGGGTTAAGAATAAGGATATAAGTACTGGAAAGATTTTAAGGAAAAAAGAGGCAGTATCGACGTATGTTGTTCGGCTTATGACATCGACAGGAATAAATGATGAACTGCCTCCTGCTGAATTACAGGCTATTGCAAAACCACCGGGATCTTTGTCTTTGAACGAAGGAATTAATTCCCTCCTGATACTAGGCAATGAACGACCTGATCATTCCGGTTCGGGCGATCTTCAGTCGAAAACGGGCTTTATAGAGCAATGTTATGAAAATCGTACATTGTTTGATCATGTGATAGAAGTGAACGAACAAATCCATGAGCATACGGATAAAAAGCTACCCCTCAGTGAAAATGAGATTAACCCTGTTCTGCGACAGGTGTTTCTAAAAAAGCCCGGCCTCGTTTTCATCGCATTAAACAATCCTCTTTTGGAAATGGCTTTCTCAAACCTGTTAAAAACTGCCGGTTACCGGCATGTGGTCGCTTCGCATGAATTAAGAAGTTAGTAGTTAGAAGTTAGTAGATAAATGCTAGTTGAAGAGATCGGCAACATGTTAAATGGATATACTAAAACTATTCGAAACTAGATATCACTAATTCTACTAACTACTTTTCCGTTCAAAATTGCGGTTGAGGAGGGATTTTGGAACAGGGTACCATTCCGCGCCGTTCACATTTCAGGGTATACAGCAATCCTAAACCCAAACTGAGATCGTTCCATTTGAAATTGTACCGGCATTCGAAAAATGGATGGAAGCATTTTTTTATTTCTGCCGATACGCCTATGCCGGCTTCTATACCCAGGTTGGAGAACTTCCCCTCCCTGTACTGAGTGTCATCGTTATTGATCCAGCCGTTGTAGGAAACATTGGCCAACGTATAAAACAACCAGCGGTCGATGCTGTAAACACCCAGGTGTACGCTGGATCCCAGGTAAAATTCATGTACCGGATTAAAGGGCGGATAATAGGTTAGCTGCGGGACAATACTGATTCCTTCCAGCAGATCCACTTTTTCAAGGGGTATTTCTGCCCTTACGCCCAGCCCCAGACTCCTGGTGTGCAGGTTGTACACAAGCGATCCTCCAGCAAGGTTCTGCTGGGCATTACTGGGTATACTTACGCACAGGATAAAAGATAAGATTAGAATTAGATGATGGATCTTTTTTAGTTGTGTTTGAATTTTGTTACAGGTGTACATATAATATTTTCGACTTTAGAATTGGTAGATGCAGTAAACATGATAAGATAACGGATTTCTTTTCTATATCTTGTATAGGGAAGATGAAATTAAGAATATGTTATAGTTTTTGGTAGAATATTCTGCCAAACCTTTTAAAAGGAAAAATTATTAAGATTCTATAATGTTCTTCAGAAGTGTCTAATTAACTAATAATCGCTTTGCTATTTCCTCCGGAGTAATCTCCCGCATGCAATGACAATTCCTACTTTTACGGCAATCGTTGCAGGTACCCTCTTTCACCAGCACCTGGGCTTTTTCCCCGATGGGGGCCCAGCGACCCGGGTGCATGGGTCGGATGGGTGGATAAATACCTATGGCTGTGCATCCCAGGGCAGCAGCTATATGCAGGGGCCCGGTACTGGCAGCTACAATGCCATCAGCCAGGGAAAGAAAAGTGATAAATTCCGGAAGGGTAAAACGGCCCGTAGCATCCACAATCTTTTCCTTATGTTTTTCCAATAGTTCCTTCATCAATCCGGCTTCTTCCTGTGTTCCGGAAATAAATATCCGGAACGTATCAGCAGGCAAGAGCTCAATAAGCCGGTCGAAATTAGCAGTACCCCATTCGCGGGCGCTTCCTTTTGATTTTGGATGAAGTACAATGTTTTTTCTTTTTATATCGAGAAGTGCTCCCATTTTTTCCAAACCTTCCATTGGTTTTTTGAAACCGTAGTGTGATCCAATAAGCTGCAAGTCGGGAACTTCAATACCCAAAGGAGCCAACAGTTTGCAGTTAAGCTGGGCTTCGTGCAGGTCCGATCTGCGGCGGCTGAATGAAATAAGCCGGTTACAGGAGAACCAGTGGAATATCCGGTGCGAAGTGCCCACCCGGTTTATAATTCCTGCTTTCTTTGCTACGGCAGCAATTTTCGGATTCGGGAAAACATGCACTATCCAATCGGTCTGCAGTACCCGGAGTTTTTGTACCTGCTCATGCGCCGGAAGTTTTTCATAATCATCCCAGTTCTCAAACCGATCGACATGCCGCGATAGTTCGATAATGGCCTGGGTATAGCTTCGTCCCAGGAAGCTAATTTTACAACCGGGATATTTTTCTTTTAACAGTCCTGCCAGAGGCAGGGTCAATACCACGTCTCCGATACTGTCGGTTCGGCTGAGAAGAATATGCATTCCTGAATTTTTCACATTAATACGGCTTTATTCATTAATGTAGATTCTCTTCACCCGTGACGATACATTTGTTAGTATCTCGTAGGGAATGGTTTCCACTTGTCGGGCAAGATTTTCAATCGGATTCTGTTTACCGAAAATAACCACTTCATCCCCTTCCTTTGCAACCATGCCGGTCACATCGATCATACTCAGATCCATACAGATATCGCCAACAAAGGGTACCTTCTGATCGTGCAGGATAACCTGTCCGTTCCCGTTTCCCAGCTTCCGGTCGAGTCCGTCGGCATAGCCGATAGGAATGATGGCTATTTCCGAGTCGCGTGTCAGAATACCGTGCCGGTTATACCCTATAGTGTCGGTGGATGGAATTTTTTTAATCTGGGCGATACGGGTTTTCAGCGTACTGACAGGTAGTAAAGGTTTTCCTAAAGAAGAAATACCATGCAGGCCAATACCCAGCCGAACCATGTCAAAATGAGCCTTCGGAAAACGTTCGATACCAGCTGAATTGAGAATATGCCGCATGGGTTTATAATTTAGTTGTTCAGAGAGAAAATTATACATCTCCGTAAATTGCTTTATCTGTTGGAGTGTAAATTCATCTTCTTCAGGATTGTCTGATACTGCCAGGTGTGAAAATATGGCTTTCACCCTTATACTTTTCAGGCGGGTCAGCTCATCAGCCAGGGTCTGTATTTCATCGGGCATGAACCCTAATCGGTGCATACCGGTATCGATCTTAATATGTACCGGGTAATCCGGAACCTGGTTATGCGCCAATACCTCCGAAAATGTAAATAATCCACTGAAGCTAAAGATCTCCGGTTCCAGTCCGTATTCAACAATCTTATCATAGTTCTCAGCGGTCGGGGCCATTACCATAATGGGAAGTGTTATTCCGGCATTTCGCAACTCCACGCCTTCATCGGTAAAGGCAACTCCCAGGTATTCCACCTTCTGATGTTGCAATAAGTTGGCTATTTCATTACTGCCACTTCCATAGGACAATGCTTTAACCATAGCCATAATACCGGTTCCGGGTGAAAGCAATTCGCGGAAATAGTTCAGGTTATGGATAAGGTTATTCAGGTTGATCTCGAGAATGGTGGTATGTTTTTTCCCCGATAATATACCCACTATTTGCTCAAATCCATATTCTCTGGCGCCCTTTATCAGAACTGTATGATTGGAGAAATCGATCTGCGGTAATACTTTCAACAGTTCTGCTGTGGTTTTAAACCGGAGTGTATTTTCCGGCAAACCATCAAATCCGGTAATTTCGCGACCTATTGCAACAAACTGATCGATAGTATACGACTTTATGAGCTGTACTACTTCGGCGTAGAGTTCTTCATTGTTTTTCCCCGATTGTTTGATATCGGAAAGAATCAGTGCATGTTTACTGTGCTTTTTCTGCATCGACAGAAAGTCGAGAGCGATACGGAGGGAAAAAAGATCGGAATTGTAACTATCGTTGATGAGTGTACTGTTTTTTATGCCACTGACCAGTTCGAGCCTCATGCCCACCGGTTTCAGCTGACTTAATGCGTTTTGGGTTTGTTCGATGGTAAATTTCTGATGCAACATAAAACAGGCAATGTGCAGGCAGTTTTCAACAGAAGCATCATCGGTGAAGGGTATGTTCAAGGAATCCTTATTTTTTTTCCATTCAATGTTGATCCGCGTAAATTCTTCATTTTTACGGATGCTTCGAACATGCAGAAAACCATCCTTATGTTTTACCGACCAGAAAACCTTTTTACAGGCTAGGTTTTCTTCTTCAATGGTCTGATGAACCAATTCATGATCGCGACAATAGTAAAGGGTTTGAGCATGTGAGAAAAGCTGTAACTTCTCCCGGATCTTTTCTTCGAGACTTGAAAAATTTTCCTGGTGAGCCGGACCTACATTTGTAAAAATACCAAAGTCGGGGGCAACAATCATTCTGAGCCGGGCCATTTCTCCGGGCATCGATATACCGGCTTCAATAATTGACCAGTCAGCCTTTGGATTCAGCATCCATAGCGATAACGGAACTCCGATCTGTGAATTATAGCTTTTCGGACTTCTGGCAACCACCCTGTAGTGCGAAAGGCACTGTGCCAGCCATTCTTTAACCACTGTTTTTCCATTACTTCCGGTTATAGCCAATACGGGCATGCTGAGGTTTTTACGATACCAGCCGGCAATTTGCTGAAGAGCGGTTACACTGTTTGTAACCTTAATATAGTTTACCTTGCGACCGGCCTTTTCGAGACTATCGGTTTGTTCCGTAATAAAGTTACTAATACCCTGCTTAATAAGTTCAGGGAGATAGGTATGGCCGTTGTGTCGCGTACCTTTTATAGCGATGAATAATTTTTTTTCACCCTGCTGTGTATTCCGGCTATCGGTTTCTAAAGATTCAATTAATTGCTCGCCATCGCCGGTAAGCAGCCCATCAGTAATTTCACTTATTTTTTCTAGGGTAAGTTGAGGCATTTTAATCTACCGGGTATTGTTAAGAGTTGATTAATACTATTTTTCAAAATTAATGTAATTCCTTTACGTTCTTTATTATCATACAAGTTAATACAATTACGTATTAACTTTGAATACTGAATTTTTTTATCAGAGTTGAACGGTTAATAGTTGTAACTGTTTAAAGTTGAGAAATATCCCAAACATTTATACGTTTGTAGAATAAATTGATCCTTATGGAATTTAAAAATACAATTGAGGTATTACATTCGCAGGCGCGCGAAATTGTGGATATTACGTTTAAACTTGAGCAACAGGATGATATACCTTTTATTGAAATTGACCTCCTCCTGGAGAAACTCAGGAACATCTACGACCTGACAACAGATCTGCGTTCGGCCCTACAGACTGACCGTTCACCAGAGCTAAAAAAGCAGACTATCAGTCAGGAAAATCATGTAGTAAAGCAGGATGATAATGTAGCTGAGCCGGAAGAGAAGACTGCAAAGCCGACGAAGGAAAATATTCGCGAGAAGATAGAAGAAGATTTGGCCACAGAAGCCAGAGAAAAAGAAAAATTAAAAAATAAAAGCAAACTTGTGTCCGATCGTTTTCAAAGTTCAGATCCTACACTCAACGACGAAATTTCCGGAAAATCGAAGAAAGAAGATGTATCCTCACAATACAAAACAAAACCTATCGGGAGCATCAATAGTGCCTTAGGACTCAATGAGAAATTTGAGCTTATCAATGAATTATTCGATGGAAATAAAGAAAAATTCGAGCGCACTATGGAAGTTCTTGATACGGCCGGCAGCTTTGTTGAAGCCTATAATTACCTTGAGGGTAACTTTGAATGGGATATGGATGATATGTATGTGCAGCGGATCCTGGAATTGATCCGACGTAAACTAATTGTACGCCGTAATGAGCAATAAGCTGTTTCTTATTCCAACACCTGTCGGAAATCTTGAAGATATTACACTCCGTGCTGTAAGGTTATTAAAGGAAGTCGACCTGATTCTGGCCGAGGATACGCGAAAATCAGGTTTCCTACTGAAACACTATAGTATTGAAACACATGTGGAATCGTTTCATAAATTCAATGAGCATAAGCGGCTTGCACATTATTTGACATTGCTTGAACAGGGGAAGAACATCGCATTGATCAGCGATGCCGGTACACCTTCCATCTCCGATCCGGGATTTCTTCTTGTTCGTGCCTGTGTGGAAAAGGGAATAGAAGTTGAATGTTTACCAGGTGCCACAGCATTTGTCCCCGCTCTGGTAAATTCGGCCTTTCCCTCTGACAGATTTGTATTTGAAGGTTTTTTACCCCAGAAAAAAGGCCGGAATAAACGACTGGAAAGTCTGAAAAATGAAGAACGTACCATTATTCTGTACGAATCACCATTTCGGTTGGTAAAGACACTTTCGCAGCTTGCAGAAGTTTTTTCACCCTTGCACAGGGTTTGTATTTCTCGTGAATTATCTAAAATTCATGAAGAGAATCGAAGGGGAAGTCTTTCAGAAATTATTGAACATTATACGCAACATCCCCCCAAGGGCGAAATAGTGATAGTCTTCAGCCCGGTTTTATAAGCAGTCGTAATTTATCTTGTCCTCAGATTCAAATGAAAAAGATTATCGATCTGTAGCAACATAATGTTGGCTGAGAGTAAAAAAATTGCCGGCAATGCTTCAAGTAATTCCATAATATTATTAAAAATTGGTTTTCACTTATTAGATATTCGATCGGACGAAAAGGTTACAATAAGTAATGAGATAATTGTCCGACAGAAGAAGGGCAACTGACTTTGTCCGTAAGCGAACAGTGTGTGCTTCAAAATCGGGCAACTTTCAAGTTGTCTGGATCACCGGTACTATACATAATTTCCAGATAGATAATTAGTTATCTTTTTTGGCATAATAGCTGCAAAATACCTTTCAAACAAAACCAGAACCATGAAAACATTTGTAGTTTTAACGCGACTACTCTGTAGTATCGTTATATTCGGCATATATCATATTGCCGATGCACAGACAATTATCAGTTTTGATGCTTCTCCCGATAATACTATGGTTATGAAGATTCAGGATCCGGCATTTTCGGATAAAACTGATAAACTGATTCTAATATTTGATAGCACTACCCTCACCTGTGAGTTCTCCGATGATGGAATAATTGCCCTGCATGCCACATCAAATAAAAGTGGCAGTTCGGAAATCACTTCATCGTATTTCTATGAATTCTCTAATGAACCTGATAAAAAAATAAACTTGTTAAAGGCAGTTGATGAATGTGAAAATCCTCAAAACGAAGTCGAAAAGGAGGACCCTTTATCTTTGGAGGATTGGATGTTACGTCCCGATGAATGGAATGGAAATGATAGGCTATAATGATGCAATGATATAAAAACAGTTCTATTTTCAGGTTGAAATATTCTTACCTACGCTAAAGCGTTGGATATATTTTATGATATGGTTAATACAGATAATTTTCAAAATTGTTTTTAACAAAACTTATTACTTCTCTTATAATTAATCCGCAATCAATATTCTTTCTTATGGATTGATAATTACCTTATTACTGATTACTTGTCTTTTTTAACTTCAACTTTTAATTAATTATATACTAACCGTTAATAATTCTCAATTGATAACAGTTCATTTATTTCCTATATTTAACATTATCTATTAGTTGCTTATCAATGAAAAAACTCTGGCGCCGGATTTCATTTCTAGGAGTGAGATCGGAAGAGAGGGATCTTTACAATCGCACGTTAATTCTGAGTAATCAGTTAAATGTAATCATGCTGATTTCAGTAACGTTAGTGTTTATATTGCTCATGATAATTAATTGGATTCATCAAACTTCATGGGGTATTGGATCACAGCGAATTCTTATGATGATGATATTAAACGTTATCAACCTGGTTCTTGCAAGCCGGAATCACGCGTGGCTAAGTAAAATATCCCTCATTTTCATACTGCCAACGGTTTTTTTCATCATTCCTACAATGCTTGGATTTGTAGAAGAAGAAAGCTTTGCCTACTATCCATATATTATCATTACATTTTCATCGATACCGCAAATTTTACTTGTACCCGTTAGGGAAAGGGTATTGTACTATTTCTCTTTTGCTTATTTTGGATTGCTCTTACTGTTCATTGAACCTTTCCTTAAAGCTTATATGCCGGAAGAATTTAAGATTGTTCCTATTATAGAGAATTTCTATCTGATGCACAAAGTTACCCAGGTTATTGGATTCATATTTCTTCATATAGCTATTTATCAATTACGTAGAATTAACATGCGGTTTGAGGAAGAGATTACAACTAAGAATAAAATACTAACAAAGCAGAATATTGAGCTTGACAATACACTTCGAAGTCTTGATGAGGCCCAAAAGAAACTTTATCAGTCAGAGAGGATGACATCCCTGGGCACTTTAACTGCAGGGATGGCTCATGAGATCAATAATCCGTTGAACTATATATCGGGTGGACTTGCGATGGTCGAAGAAGTAAAACCGGGTCATGGTCAGGATCAGAAATCAGAACCACATGATGATTTCACTAATGGAATTCAGCTTATAAGAAAAGGATTTGAAAAGGCAAAAAAGATTGTCGATGCACTTATGACCTTCACAGGAAATGAAAATCCGAAACCGGAATGGGTCGATTTACATAAATTGATCGATAATACCATTTTTTTTATGCGTTATAAATTTCCTGTAGAACTTAAGGTGAGAAAGAATTATCGTTTTTTGGGTCCTGTTCTGGCATATAAGGATAAACTTCAGCAAGTTTTACTAAGTATTATGGACAATGCTGTGGCCGCTATAAACAGTATAGAGGAGATGAAGAATGAATATATCGATATTGAAACGTGTAGAGATAATTCTGATTCGCAGGAATACTTGGTTGTTGAAATAACCAACACAGGACCTGAAATTCCGGAGAATGATTTACCCCATATTTTTGACCCCTTCTTCACTACGAAAGAAACAGGTATCGGAACAGGACTTGGACTCACGATAGCCTATGCGTTTATTAATGACCATAATGGAGTATTATCTGCTGAGAATACAGGTTCGGGAGTTTGCTTCCGTATTCGGTTTCCGGTTTTAGAGTCTGAAGAATGATGCAAGCAAGGGTATTAAATTGACTGAAAGCACCTGACTTATTAGATGTTCTCAGCGTTTTCACTAGTATCTTCGAGGGCACGTTTTAACATACTTTCAGGAAGTGTTTTTTTGGCCTTTACTCCCAATTCCCTTAATTTCTGAACTTTTCCAACCAGATTACCTTTTCCCGAAGAGAGCTTATTCATGGAAGCTTCATAACTTTTATGGGTTTGCTTGAGCTTGGTGCCCATATCAATCAGATCATCAATTAATCCAACAAATTTATCGTACAATTCACCTCCCTGCCGGGCTATTTCCAAAACATTCCGGTTCTGGTATTCTTGCTTCCAGAGGCTTTCAATCATTTTAAGCACGGCAATAAGATTTGTCGGGCTGATTAAAAGAATCCTCTTCTCGTATGCGTAGGTCCATAAATGCGGCTCGTTCTGGACAGCCAAAAGATAAGCAGGCTCAATAGGCATAAACATGACTATAAAATCGAGTGTTTTGATTTCGGCTATATCCTGATAGTTTTTCGAAGCCAATTCGTTGATATGATTTTTTACCGAAATCAGATGCGCTTTTAATGCAGCCTGTTTTTCTTCTTCAGTTTCTGCGGCTGCATAACTATCGTATGCCGTTAGGGTTACTTTTGAATCGATAATGATACTTCTTTCGCCGGGATAGTGAACAATTACATCCGATTGATAGCGCTGGTTAGAATCTGTTGTAAAGGAATCCTGCACAGTATATTCAAAACCCTTGCGTAAGCCGGTGCGTTCCAGTATGCTTTCGAGTATTACTTCGCCCCAGTTTCCCTGTGTTTTCGATTCGCCCTTCAGCGCTTTTGTTAATGAACTTGTTTCTTTACTTACCTGCTGGTTCAGTTCCGCCAGGCGTTTTACTTCTTCTTTCAGCGAAAAACGTTGCTGCGATTCCTTATCGTAAGTTTCTTCTACTTTCTTTTCGAAATCTTTTATTTTCTCTCCAAGTGGTTTCAGTATCTGATCGAGGTTGGTTTTATTCTGTTCCGTAAATTTTTTTGATTTTTCTTCCAAAATCTCATTGGCCAGATTACGGAACTCCGTATTAAATTTTTCACCAATTTCAAGCATTTCCTGTTTCTGTTCCTGAAGCCGCTGGTTCAGGTTTTTCAATTCGGTTTCTTTGGAACTGTATTGTGATGTCAAATTCAGTAGGGATCGTTCCTTTTCAGAAAGTGCAGCTTTTAATTCTTCAATTTGCTGTTGAAAAAAACGGTTTTTTTCGATGAGAACTTTTGAACTGCCTTCGTTTTTTCCACGCATAATCAACCATACTACAAAGGCAGATAGTATAATACCGGTAAACAGAAAAACTAACTCCATTATTATTTTACTGAATTGGAATTGTAAATATAGGAAATACATTCAGTCTGTTGTTCCTCAAAAAAGAACTGTATTTAAAGAAAATTAAAAATGCTTAACGATTATAATAAACGGGTATAAAAAAACCCGCCTTTTAAGCGGGTTCTATGTTGTTATGCTGCATTTTTATTACTCCGGGGAGATAGCTTCAACCGGACATACCTCAGCACAAGCTCCACAATCGGTGCAGGCATCCGGATCAATTTTGTAAATGTCTCCTTCATGGATAGCATCCGCCGGGCATTCATCCATGCAAGTACCGCATGCAGTACAATCATCGTTAATTACATATGCCATAACTTAAAATTTTGAAACGTTAATAAAATAATGAACAAAAGTATATAAAAATTATAATTATACGGTTTTTTTTAACATTATGACGGTATTATTAACAGGAGTTTTAAAAGATCTAACGGAGAGGAATTTTTAAAAAAATCAACACAAAAGCATACTACCCTTATAGCTGAATAATGCCTTCTTTTATCAGAATTTATTCTATTTTCCGAAAATCATTCTTAAACCTTCAATAATACCGGCCAGAATTCCCACAATGCAGAGTAAAATAATTTGTTGTAAAGTAATAGTTATAATTAAAAGTCGAGACTGAGTGATAAATAAAATACACGGGGAAGTACCTGCATATTTTCAATGCCCCAGGCCCAGTCCAGACGTATAAAATAGCCGAATAACTGGGAACGCACGCCAAAACCATATCCCGCCACTATGGGCTCCCGTTCGGCATCGATCTCGATGAGAATGGGACCCTGTTGTATAATATCATTATCATAGGCATTTTTCCCTGACCACGGATGCAAACCCGACCAGGCAGTACCAATATCAAAGAATCCGACAACCTGGAAATTTTGTAAGAAGGCATTGCTCAGCGGATGATTGACAAGGTAGCGTATTATAGGCCACCGGATTTCTGAATTAATGAGGGCAAAACTGTTTCCGTTCCTTATGTTTTGTGAGAATCCCCTCATATTGGTGGCAACGGCCTGATAGACATAATTCTGTGTTTCATCGATACGAATCTCAGACAGGGGAATGAATGTAGGTGTTCGTAAGGGTGTCAGATTTGTCCAGTTATCGACACCTCCCAGGTAATAGATGAGCCTGCCACTTCCGAATGATGTACTTGCAGCAAAACGATTGGCCCAGATAAGGTTACGATGAATTATGATATAATGTCTGAAATCAGCGCCAAATACAAAGAGATAGTCAAACTTATCGTTTAGCCGCTGGTAGTATTCTGTGAATAATTTAAAACGCAAACCTCCATATAGATTAATGCCAAGCGAGCGTGTATTGTCAAATATATACTCGCCTTTCACTCTTGCCCAGAGTTTATATACATCGGGCTTTTCAAGTATCGAGGGCATTTTGGTAAGATCCAGGTCGTAGAGATACACATTGC
Source organism: uncultured Bacteroidales bacterium (assembly GCA_964592225.1). Lineage (GTDB taxonomy): Bacteria > Bacteroidota > Bacteroidia > Bacteroidales > UBA10428 > UBA10428. Next base: position 31,520 of record CAZQCO010000015.1, on the reverse strand, counting down.
GGTCGTTTCGCAATCCTACAGTTGTAACAAATGCATTTACCTGGCTTAGAGGGTAACGATAAATTCCTGAGATCTCATTTGTTATGGTTTTAATATATTCGGTGTTATCTGCTCCTCCGTAATGTTTAAAAACCTGACGGTGGAATACATACTGACGATCAAGCTGTTTCTTCAGGCTTTCGAAACTCAGAAGGTACTCACTGCTTTCAAAATCGAGGGGCACCCGTATTCCTCCGGTTACTTTGTAATCTTCGAAAAGATCGTATGTGCCTACTTTCATAAGCATATTTATTCCCGGATTAAAATATACAGCACCACCGGTGAATGCCTGATAGGATTCGCTCAGAAAGCTGAAATCGATTTGACTGACAATGTAATTCTGGTAAAAAGCTTCCTGGTAAATTCTTACTTTCTTATCTTCCTCTTTCTCTTCTTCAACCACACGAATATTGATGTTCTGTTCCTCAAGTGTACTGTTGTATAGATTCAGGCGCTCAATTTCGAAAATGTAATTATTGATATCAATTTCAGTTCCGTCGAAATCTACCGTATCTTCATAGTATACAAGCCTGTTATTCTGCACTGAATCCACCGGAATTTCAATAATTTCAATATTTTGTAAACTATCTTTTTTTATCATTTTTTTTGTCAGCTTGGTACGAAATTGTGTATTGGGCAAATCTTCCTTAAGATAGGTTTCGCTTTCGAAGGGTCGGTTAAACATATAGAACCGTCCTTTCTTAAATACAATTTCGGCGGTTGTTCCGGCTTTCCGGTCATAATCATGTTCCTGGATATTGCGAGGATAGTTGGTAAGAGGTTTTGTCTGAGCATAATACCTATAATGAATAGTAGTATCGACATAATTTACAGTACTGTCGAATTTGGAATAGTATCTGTTTATAATTCCGTTGCGATCACTCAATGATATAAATTTATTATGTCCTACTTCAAGTGGCTGTAACTTATTTACATAGCTATCATCCGAAAGGCGCATTAATTGATCGTCCTTTGAAGAATAATCGTAAATGAAAAGATCGTTTGTGGGCGACATTTTCAAATCGCTGGTGGCAACCGAAAGAGAGTCGGACCGGCGATCGGAACTAAATATAATCTGCTTTGAGTTATTAATGAACCGGGGATAGAAATCGTTGGCTATATCGTTTGTTATCTGGTAGTTAGTTCCAGCGGCTAGATTGTGAACATAAATATCGGTTCTACCCTGTTTAATTGCTGAGAGCACAAGAAGTGAACCATCATGTGAAAAACTGAAGTCAAGTACTTTTTCAAAATACAGCAGATTGCGTTCTTGTAACTTCTTTTCACCGAAAGTAAAATAGTAGAGTTTCAAGCCTCCCTTTTCTTCGGTAATAAATGTCAGTATACGGCCCGATGGATGCCATGCCAGCACGGGATATGAGTAATCAGTAATCTGTTCGAGCTTATGTTCCTTTTTTAAAATTCTTTGTTTCTTCCCTGTCTCCAGATTGCGTATCCAAATTTTATACTGTCCCATCTGGTTGGTCACATAAGCTATATATTTACCGTTAGGATTAATATTAATCTCCTGATAAACCCTTCTCCTGTTAGGGCGTTTTATAATTTGTCCCGCTTCAGGTATTTCATTCAAATCGGAATATTCTGAGTATAGGTTTTTATAATACTCTAACCAGTCCCGGGCAAGGCTTTTTAAAGGTGCACCCACAACATAGAGAAAACCAATATTCGAATTTTTATTGATTTTGGTCAGGTAAATGATACTGGGAATCACCGATTCTCCGTATACTTCAGCAATATACCGCCAGAAAGAATGTCCGGCATACCTGGCATCGTCACCCATCAGCCTGCTGAATTTCTTATATTTCCCGCTTAATATTCCATCCTTTACCCGATTTTCGGTTTCAATATCCCATTCTTTAGAAATATAGGCAACCAGTCCGTCGATATACCAATCGGGAAGATTTATAAGAGTTGAACTGGTCAGATTTTGCTTCAGATCGAGCCCATATATCATTTCTGCAATCAGCACCTGCACAATAGCTCCTGAGATCTGTTGTTCCAGTTTATGGTAATCGCCTTCGAAGAAAATAAATACTTTATTTCTGTCGATTTGAGTTACACCTCCGATATTGTTATCTGATTTACCGGTTACAAGTCCTATATTACTCTGGCGAAAATCGGAAAGCTTATTATAGATGATGAAAATAATGCGCTTATCCAGCGTATAATCGAAAAGGTTTTCGATACGTGTCAGCTCTTTATCGGCAAACTGAGCCGTGTATTCGGCAATGGGTTTACCGTACTCACTGAAATAGGTATCGAAACGTTCGTAACGGAGATATGACCAGTAAAAGTCGTTATACTGTACCCGGTTTTTACCAAAAGTCATTTGGTGTCCATTGTAGAACTGGCCGGACAAATCCGGAGTAATAACCAGAATCAGAAGAAAAAACAAACTATTTAACAAGTTCTTGCTCATGCAATGTCTCTGTTATTGGGAAGAAAGCATAAAAATAGTCTAATTACGATAAAAAGTGGAGAAGATAATACTTAAAAAGGAATGTATATTTTGCGTAAAAACACGCATAAAGTATAACCTTATTATGGCTATCTTCGTTTGAGAGATAAAAGTCATGGAATGAGGGAGATATTGTTTGCAGCTTTTCTGTTCGTTCAGTTTATATCATTTTCACAAACAAATGAAGGTGCCGTATTATCAATCCCATCCAATTCTCATGACTTTGGACGTATCCTCGAGGACAAAGGTCTTGTCCGTCATAAATTCATTTTTACTAATACCGGAACCGAGCCTTTAGTTATTACCAATGTACGCACAACCTGTGGTTGCACAGTTCCTTCCTGGACTGATAATCCGGTCTTACCCGGTGCTGAAGGATTTGTCGAAATTGAATTTGATCCGAAAAAACGACCGGGTGCATTTCACAAGACTATTCAGGTACAAAGTACAGCCCGAAATGCTAATATGTTTGTTACCATAAGCGGCACTGTGGTACCTCCTCTTAAAAAGGAAATTTTACCCTATAAGCTTGGAGAATTAAATGCAAAAACAAATCATGTTAACCTGGGTTATTTATATAAGGGAGATACCGGGATTGAAAATCTGATAATTGCCAACCCAACAAACCATCCTATTGAAGTTAATTTTGAAAACCTTCCTGAGCATATTGTCCTTATGGTCTTTCCCCAGGTTTTACAGCCGGGAGAATATGGCCAGATAGAGGTTCAGTATTGTACGGATAAAATTAACGACTGGGATGTGGTGGTTGATCAGATACCGGTATTGCTTAATGGCAGGGAGGATAAGCAGGTCAGACTTACTATTACAGCCAATATAAGGGAAGACTTTCGTGAACTGACCTCGGAACAGATAGCACTTGCTCCTGTGGCTACGTATATTGAAGATGTATTTGATCATGATACAATTACTCAGGATAATCCGGTGGAATGCCGGTTTTTAGTTCGTAATGACGGACAGACCGATCTGATTATTCATAGTGTTAAGCCGTCCTGCGGATGTACTGCCGTAAAACCGGAGAAAAGCAAACTAGTTCCCGGTGATTCTACCTATATCGATGCTATATTCTATCCGAAAGGGCGTTCAGGTGATTTTAAAAATGGGATTACCATAGTGACCAACGATCCCCGATTATACAAGAAATACTTGTTTATTGAAGGTTATGTGAAGGATTAGAAAATTCAGATCTTCATAAATTCGTCGAAATTATTTCCATTAAGGGTATATTTGTATGTACATTTATATTTCATTGCCGGCAGATGGAGAAAAATAACATTCCAAAAAGTGCTCTCTCGTTATCAAAAGGAGTCAATCAGCCTCCATCGGTGAATCCAAATTTACATCGGAAGGAACGGCCTAATTTGTCGGATAATGATTTCATTGAAGGTATTTTAAAAGGAGACAGGACCGTTCTAAGTCGTGCCATTACATTGGTTGAAAGTAATTTACCTGAACATATTCAGCAGGCTCAAAAAATTATTGAAGCGTGCTTAAGCTATACAGGTAAATCAATTCGAATTGGAATAACCGGTGTGCCTGGAGTAGGCAAGAGTTCGTTTATTGAATCAATAGGTACCTATTTAACTCAGAGTGGACATAAACTGGCAGTTCTAGCCATTGACCCAAGCAGTGAGCGTTCAAAAGGAAGTATTCTTGGCGATAAAACGCGCATGGAGACCCTTTCGGCTCACTCCCATGCATTTATTCGTCCTTCTCCCTCAGCAGGTACTCTGGGTGGTGTAGCCCGAAAAACCCGAGAATCCATACTGCTTTGTGAGGCCGCAGGATACGATATTATATTTGTCGAAACTGTTGGTGTCGGACAATCGGAAACAACAGTACGTTCCATGGTCGATTTTTTTCTGTTACTTATACTGTCCGGAGCAGGTGATGAACTTCAGGGAATAAAACGCGGTATAATGGAGATGGCAGATCTGCTTGTCATTACCAAAGCTGATGGTTCGAATATAGAGAATACACAAAGAGCTACTGCTGAATATAAGTCGGCTCTTCATATGTTTCCTGCGCCTGAGTCGGGGTGGACTCCCAATGTGCTAACCTGTTCTGCTTTAAAGAACACCGGTATGAAACAAATCTGGCAGAACATTCTGGACTTTAAAAAGCATACTGCAAAGAATGGTTATTTTGACTCATGCCGCAATAAGCAATCACTTTTTTGGATGAATGAAACTATAAAAGATGCTCTGAGCAGCAGTTTTTATGGTAATACCGATATACAAAAGCTGCTGATCAAGTTACAGGATGATGTACTGAATAATAAGATCAGTTCCTTCATTGCGGCTCAACAGATACTCAATTATTATTTCAGTAGAAAATAAAGACATTGCCAACCTTTCTGCTTCTGTGATTATTAATTAGATCTCCCCGCTAATTTTCAGACAAAAAAATCGAAAGAAAATATTTTACTGCATTGAGTTACTATTTCTCTGGAAATATTCTTTAAAAACTTATTGTGAACATTAGGGTATATTCTGAGGTTATTTTAATTTAATATCATGTAATTTTGTTAATTACTATTGTGGACTATTAATTAATATTCTTAAAATGAAATACAATTTGATAGTTATTGGCAGTGGACCCGGAGGTTATGTAGCCGCCATCCGCGCATCACAACTGGGCTTAAAAGTTGGTGTTGTTGAAAAAAGCGAACTGGGAGGTGTATGCCTGAACTGGGGTTGCATTCCTACGAAATCGCTTCTGAAGAGTGCCCAGGTTTTTGAATATACAAAGCATGCTGCTGATTATGGTGTTACTATTTCGGGCGAAATAAAAGCGGATTTTACAGCTATGGTCGATCGTAGCCGGCAGATTGCTGATGGAATGAGTAAGGGTATCCAATTTCTATTCAAAAAAAACAAGATAGATCATATTCAGGGCTTCGGTAAACTGATCGATAATAAAACCGTGGAAGTTGAGTCAGGCGATGGTAAAACGAACAAATATTCTGCCGATCATATTATTCTTGCAACAGGCGCACGATCGCGCGAATTATCTAACCTTAAACAAGATGGTGAAAAGATAATTGGCTATCGGGAAGCAATGACACTCAAAAAGCAACCAGAATCGATGATTGTTGTCGGCTCGGGAGCGATTGGAAGCGAATTCGCTAATTTCTATGCTTCGATAGGTACTCAGGTAACGCTTGTTGAATTTCTGCCAGCTGTTGTACCGCTTGAAGATGAAGAAGTGTCAAAACAGCTTGAGCGTTCTTTTAAAAAAATGGGAATAAATGTACTGACCAACTCAACAGTTGAGAAAGTTGATACTTCAGGGAAAAAATGCAAGGTAACTATTAAGACAAAAAAGGGAGAGGAAGTACTAGAGACTGATATCGTTTTATCAGCAGTTGGCATAACCCCAAATCTTGAAAGCATTGGACTTGAAAAGCTTGGTATTAAAGTTGAGAATGGAAAAGTTAAGGTTGATGAATTCTACCGGACATCGGTTAAAGGAATATATGCTATCGGAGATATCGTTTCCGGACCAGCACTAGCCCATGTTGCCTCGGCTGAAGGCATAATCTGCGTAGAAAAGATTGCAGGTTTAAATACACAACCTCTCAATTACAATAATATTCCTGGTTGTACATATACTACTCCTGAAGTGGCTTCGGTAGGCTTGAATGAAAAAGCTGCAAAGGGAGCAGGCTATGAAATTAAGATAGGCAAATTTCCCTATTCTGCCTCCGGAAAGGCAAGTGCTGCAGGCCAAAAAGATGGTTTTGTGAAACTTATATTCGATGCAAAATATGGAGAATTGTTAGGTGCTCATATGATCGGAGCAAACGTTACTGAAATGATTGCCGAAATGGTAGTTGCAAGAAATCTTGAAACCACCGGTCATGAGCTGATCAAATCAGTTCATCCGCATCCGACAATGTCGGAAGCAGCAATGGAAGCTGCCGCCGCCGCTTATGGAGAAGTGATTCACCTCTAAAAAAAAAGAAGGCCGATGATAATCAGCCTCCGTTTATGTGGTTTTAACAAAAAGTTAGTTTAGTAAGAGAACTGATATTTCTTTCTGAGTTTTTTTTGAAAGTTTGAGATCTGTTCTTCAAGTTCTCTGTTTTCTCTTTCGAGGTGCATGGTAGTTTGTCCTTCCGCTTCAAGTTCCCGAATAAATCTGCGGTTGATAATAATCTTCTTTTGGCATTCGTAAATACTTGAGATTAAGCTTTTAATATTATATTTAACTTCTAACATGATACATATATGTTAATGGGGACATTTTCCTCCATAAGGGTAAATATATTAAATGGAATCACCGAAGTCAAATTAATAATTATGATGTTTGTTATCTGATAGTGATGATTTAGATCATACAAAATTACTAACAATTTAACAGACTGTATGTTCAATCATTTTTAAATAATTTTAAAAAAAGTTAAATTCATCATAAGTCTATAATGGAACGTATGATCTGATTAATTTATTTTAAGGTTTTTTTTGTTAACTAATAATGACCATAAAACAATTAGTATTTATTCTCTATTTTTTGAGTACATTCATTTATTGTTTACTTTTGAGTAATTCCCGATTTAAGCAGAACTTACTATGAAATTCAGAGCTATCCTACTTCTATTAAGTTTTATGTTTCTTTCTCCACTGATTCATGCACAAAAATCTTATTCGGTAACAGTTACAGAATTTATCTTTTCTTTTAGTGAAGTTGAATTTACCGACGCTTTTTATTCAGAATATCCGCTGGCTGAGCTGACGAAATCTAATGTACGCTTTACTGCCTTTTTGCATATATGTCAGGAATGGCATCTCGATTTTACTAATAATATTGGTATTTTCACAGGCATAGGTCTTCGAAATGTTGGGTTAATTACCGATGAGGTATTACCCGATGCACAAATCGAAAACCTGATGATAAATTATAAAATTATACGACGATTATATACTCTGGGTGTGCCACTGGCTTTAAAACTTGGATCATTTAAAGATCATTTATTTATTTATATGGGAGGAGAGCTTGAACTGGCCATGCATTTTAAGGAGAAATATTGGACTAACACCCATAGTCGAAAGGGGGATAAAAGTATTTATTCTTCATGGATCGGGGAACAAACTCCGCTGTTTCTTCCTTCGGTTTTTGGAGGCATACAACTTCCGGGAGGAATTAATATCAGAGCAAAGTACTATTTAAACGACTTTCTGGATCATAGTTTTGTCGCCGGGAGAAACAGTCCTGATTTCAATGTTAGTGATCTTACAAGGTATAAAACAACACAGGTATTTTATTTAGCGCTCTCCTGGCAGTTTAATTCAGCTTATGTATCTAAAAAGAACTGGGATCCTGAAAATGAGGTCGTTGCTTATCAGTAGCGAATATAATTTGTTGTATCATACAATATTAATCCTGAATAGATACGTTACTTTACAAACAAATCAGTTATTGTACTGAGCTATAAATTAATATCAAATGAATAAGTATTTACTAACCTTTCTTTTTTTACTATTTGCACCGGTTAGTAATGCGCAGCAATTAGGAGCCTATACAGATTATCGTGATAGGTTTTTTATTTTTGACGATGGAGAAAGTATAAAAGCGGAAGATCTTCAGGTAGAGTCGTTTGCAATTGGAGGGAATTGCATCCTTTATATTAATAACCAGGGTCACCTTAAACTATACAAGAATGGTGAAATCATTAAGCTTGAGTCGGGTGGTGTAACCAATTTTTATGCAACCGACCATTTGGCTGCTTATACAATTTTCGAAAAATTGAAAGTAATTGAGAATAGTGAGGCAGTAACACTGAGTATGCGATGTCCTTTGTACCAGGTAGAAGACAGCCTCATCGTGTTTTATGATAAAAATTTAGAATCGCTTCGAATTTATTATAATGGTACTATAGAAGATATTGAAAGCGGTCTGATTGGCTTGCCGGTATCAAACCTAAAAAGTGGAGATAATATTGTTGCCTATGTCTCATCTCTTACTGGCGACTTCAAGATCTACTATCGTGGAGAGAATCACATAATTTTAAGTCATATTGGAAAATTATCATTCAAAGCCGGTAAAGATTTGGTTGCTTACGTAAATCCACTGGACGGTGTGTTTCATATCTATTTTAAAGGACAAGATTATTTGATTGAAAATTTTCCCCCTATGAGTTTTAAAACCGGGGATGGTTTTGTTGCTTATATTGATAATGCAGGAGCATTTAAGGTTTTTTATAAGGGTTCAGTGTTGGAAGTAAGTAGTTTTTCTCCCGATGTCTACACCACTGAGGATAATTTGTTACTATATACGGAATATAATTATTTCAAGATTTTTTATAACGGACAAGTCTACGAATTAGAAGGATATATCCCCCGAAATTACAGAATGGACTGGAATTCAATTGCTTATACCGACAACACAAACCGAATATGGCTTTTCACGGATGGCGAAAAAAAATACCTGATAAATGATCTTATTAACACATTCGAAATATACCGCGATTTGATTATTATGAATGTTAAAGTTGACAGGAATATTATTTATTATAAGGGAGAGTTTTTCGAAGGACTTTCTTTCTGATCCGTATTTAAGATTTTGATTATTCTTTATTAGTAAGACAAAAGACAGGTCAGATAGTCTTCATTTTAATAATCAGTTTATAATAAAAATCGCGGGTATTTATAGAAGAGCCCATTGACCTGATGCTATGAGAAAAAGCAAATATAACCCATATAACAGGTTAACAAGAGTAAATATAATATTATATTCTGCTCTGTTTTTCTTAATCCTTCGACGTATCATGATTCCAACGTTGGGAACAATTGTGGCGGTAAGGAATATAAGGAAATAAATATTGAAAATACTATCATAGGATTGTTCATTCTCATCTATAACTTTATCACCAAAAAGAAGCATATAGGTAAATGTTAAGAATAATGCCAGAAATATCAGATAACTGACTTTAAGCGAAATAGTTGAACCCCGTCTCCGTTTATGAATTCTGAATGGTCGTAAAATGATTATGGATACGATAAATAGAATTATATATCCGATCAGGAAAAAAAATTGAAAAATCCCGTGAAAAAATCCACCCATTTCTCTCTATTTAAAGAGATTAAGTTATTACAATTCTTTAAAAAATTCACTTCAGGTTTTCAACAGAAAATCAAATGCGATCAAGACGTACAATATTTTCGACATGATGAGTGTGAGGGAACATATCAACAGGCTGAACAATATTTACTGCGTAGTGATCACCTAAAAGTTGGATATCACGGGCCTGAGTGGCCGGATTACAGCTAATATACACAATCCTTTTCGGAGCGGCTTCAATAATTGCTTTAACCACATTAGCATGCATGCCCATACGTGGAGGATCGGTGATTATTACCTCCGGCAGGCCATACTTTGTAAAGAAATCCTGATTTAAAACATCCTTAATATCGCCAACAATAAATGACGTGTTTTTTATTTTGTTGATCTCAGAGTTTATCTGTGCATTTTCTATTGCATCAGGAATACTTTCAATACCAATTACTTTCTTACAATGTGGAGCTATAAAGTTGGCAATAGTGCCGGTTCCTGTATAAAGGTCATAGGCAAGTTCATTTCCATTAAGTTCTGCATATTTGAGCGCTAATTTATAGAGCTCAAGGGTTTGTGCTGTATTTGTTTGAAAAAATGATTTTGGACCGATTTTGAATGTCAGTCCGTTAAGTTTTTCAAAAATATGATCCCGACCTGAATAGAGATGAATTTCGAGGTCATTGATCGTATCGTTCAATTTAGGATTAATGACATAGAGCAGTGAAGTAATAGAAGGAAATTCGCTTTTAAGCAGATTCATCAGAGGAATAATTTTATCTCTGTCATCATTCTGAAAGACTACAATTACCATCCACTCACCTATACTTGAATTACGGATGATAAGGTTTCTCATCAGACCTGAATTACTCCGCTGATGGTAATAATCATAATCGTTTTCAATGGTGAATTCTCTGACCTTGTTGCGTATTTGATTCGAGAAGTCATGTTGCAAATAACACTTGTCGATATTTAATATTCTGTCGAATTTACCCGGCAAATGAAAGCCCAGGGCACGTCTGTCGATAAATTCAACTCCCGATTTAATCTCTCCATCATTTAACCATCGGCTCGATGAAAAAGTATATTCCAGTTTATTCCGGTAAAATTGTTGATTCTGTGATCCAATAATGGGCTTAATTTCAGGTACGGAGACTTTTGCTATTCTTTGCAAATGATCAGATACCTGTTGCTGCTTATACATCAATTGTTTTTCGTAGGCAAGAATTTGCCATTTGCAACCGCCACATGTCCCGAAGTGTGAGCAAAAAGGGACTACACGATCGTCCGATTTTTTCTTAAGTTTCAAAGCATAACCCTCCATGTACTTCTTTCTTTGCCGTGTAATCTGAACATCGGCTATATCACCGGGTACCATGCCTTGCACAAATACTACGATATTGTTAACCCGGGCTAAACTTTTACCTTCGGCAGCAAAATCAGTAATTTTGAGATCTTCGATGATTGGAAGTTTCTTTCTACGGGCCACAATGCTATATTTTCAGTAAAGATAGAAATTGTGAGTAAGAAAGCTTACCGTAATTTTGGCTTCTGATCCGGGGAATGGATCGTCTTGCTGAGAGCAATGACTGAATGATCGAAAAGACTAATTTTGCACTAAAAGTATATCATGATCTCTTTTCAACAGGTAAGTTTACAATATGGCGACCGGAAATTGTTCGATAATATATCATTTCAGATCAATGCCCGCGACCGTATTGGGTTGGTTGGAAAGAATGGGGCAGGTAAATCGACTATTCTTAAAGCCATTATGAAAATCGCTTCCATTGAGAAGGGTCAGATTATTATACCGAACGATATTACCCTGGGTTACTTACCTCAGGAAATGAAATACACCGATTCACGATCTGTTCTTAACGAAGCCATGATGGCTTTCACAGATCTTCACCAACTGGAAAAAGAAATTAATCACTTGAACCACCAGCTAGCCGAACGCAATGATTACGAGTCGGAAGAATACATGGATCTTGCTGAACGGGTTGCGGATAGAAATGAAAGGCTTCACTTTCTGAATTCTGCAAGTGCCGAGGCTAATGCCGTAAAAACATTATTAGGATTGGGATTTCGGGATACAGATCTTACCAGATCGACGCATGAATTCAGTGGCGGATGGCGGATGCGGATCGAATTGGCAAAAATATTACTTCAGGCTCCTGATATATTTCTTCTTGATGAACCTACCAATCATTTGGACATTGAATCGATTCAATGGCTCGAAAGTTTTCTTAGTCAATACCATGGAGCGGTATTGCTTATTTCGCACGACAGGGCATTTCTCGATAAAGTAACCACACGGACCCTGGAGATCATACTTGGAAAGATTTACGATTATTCTGTTTCCTATTCAAAATATGTTACTCTCCGGAAGGAACGGCACGAGCAACAATTGGCGGCATACAGAAATCAACAAAAACAAATAGAAGATATTAAGGAGTTCATTGAACGCTTTCGCTATAAAGCAACTAAGGCCGTACAGGTGCAATCGCGCATAAAACAACTTGAAAAACTGGAAATTATTGAAATAGATGTCGAAGATTTAAATCGCATTAACATCCGGTTTCCTGTAGCTCCCCGATCAGGTACCGTAGTAATAAAGACTAATGATTTGTCGAAACAATATGGCAATCATAGGGTACTGGATAAGCTGGAGCTTATTGTTGAGCGTGGGGAGAAAATAGCTTTCGTGGGACGTAACGGAGAAGGAAAAACGACCCTGTCGAAAATTATTGTGGGAGAGCTTGATTATACGGGAAAGTATAAGCTTGGGCATAATGTACGAATTGGTTACTATGCTCAGAATCAGGATGAACTTTTAGATGCAAATGTTACTGTTTTTGAAACAATTGATCGCGTAGCTGTTGGTGAAATTCGTAGTAAGATTCGCGATATTCTGGGGGCATTCCTTTTCAGCGGTGAGGATATCGATAAGAAAGTTAAAGTGCTTTCAGGGGGTGAAAGATCGCGGCTGGCACTGGCCCGATTACTTCTTGAACCATACAATCTTCTGGTACTTGACGAACCCACCAACCATTTGGATATGCGCTCTAAAGATATTTTAAAGCAGGCACTGATCAATTACGATGGCACTCTGATTGTTGTATCGCACGACAGGGAATTTCTTGACGGATTAACTGATAAGATTTATGAATTCCGCAACAAAAAAATTCGGGAGTATCGTGGAAATATTTATGACTTCTTAAGAAAGAAAAATCTGGAAAGCCTTCATGAACTTAATCTGAATGAATCAGCCAGATCAAAAAAAGTGACTGAAAATGAATATTCTGATCAAAAGATCGTTTATATGGAGCGCAAGGAATTTGATCGGGAACTCCGTAAGATCAGATCACAAATAAATAAAGTGGAGAAGGAAATTGAAATTTCCGAATCGAGAATTACTGAGATGGATTCATTCCTCAGTAAGGGTGAGAAAATTACAGATTCAGATTTTTTTGGTGAATATAATGCGCTCAGGAATCGGGTTGCTGAATTAATGCTACATTGGGAGAAACTTCAAAATGAGTTGGAACTACTGGAAGAAAAAAGAAATTCCGTAAATTAGGATCGGTTATTTATTATGGAATGAGTAAAAGGAACAGTCAACGCTTAAAGAAAATAATTTATTTCTCCGGCTTATTCGGAATTGTTATTGTAGTTGTATGCTGTGCTACTTTATATACGGCTACTGGGAGTCGTTGGAATCTTGCTGCGATATATAATCCGGCCAGTTCACGTTTTCATCCTGCTTATAGAGTTTACCACAATACTGATGACAGATCCTTACTACTTGTTAAGTTATTTCCCAACGAATTACTGTTTAATCAGGCCAATGTTTCCGGCGAATTTATCAGCCAGGTTTCTATTCAGGTTCAGAATTTCGAAATTATTGATGATAAACCGGTCCTGGCAGATAGTATTACTTACAAGTATTACATCAAACAGGAAAGCGTAGGACGGCGTTTTTTATCACAGATCCCTTTCAAAGCTGAGCTCGGGAAACGTTATCAACTTAGAATTGTTGCCCGGGATATTTTACGGAAAGATTTTAATTTAAAATTTATCGATGTGGATAAAACTTCCGAATTCTCCGACCAGAACTATAATTTACTGAACGAGCAGGGAATTCCTTATTTTAATAATGTTCTGGTTCCGGGAGTGATTTACCGGATTGAGCATCGCAACAAGTCGTATGATAAGCTCTTTATTGATTATTATTTTAATGATACGCCATTACCCAGCCCGACATTTGCTACTTCTCCTGATGAGTTTCAATATACAACACCCGATAGTATTTATGTCCTTGATTATTCACCCGAACTTTTATTAACATTCAGCAATGAAGGATTGTATCACTTCAGATTCGATACTAATTATTCCGACGGATTGACTTTGATGGATTTTGGAGAAAATTTTCCAAAAATCAAAACGGCTAAAGAAATGATTGATCCCCTGGCTTATATCACAACATCAGCCGATTATAAAAATTTACTCGCTGCAGAAAACCAAAAACTTACTTTGGATAATTTCTGGCTGGAAATTGGAAATACAACGGGCCGTGCACGCGAGTTGATCAGAATCTATTACAACAGGGTTTACTTTGCCAATTACTATTTTTCGACATCGAAACCCGGTTGGAAAACTGACCGCGGTATGGTTTATATCGTATACGGACCTCCTCAGAATATGCAGAAAACAGCCAATACAGAAACTTGGATTTATTACAATAAAGGAGCAAGTAGTTCAATCAACCTGACATTTGAGTATAAACCCAATTCGTACAGTTTGGATAACTTTGTACTTCGCCGGTCGGAAAGCCATGATTGGCATTGGCGGGAAGCTGTTGACTCCTGGCGCAGCGGCGAGATTTTTTTATTGGATTAATATAATATTTTGAAAAATAAAGACACACAACTGATTTTTGGTATCCATCCTCTGGCCGAAGCAGTTAATGCAGGAAAAGAGATTAATAAAGTATTTATTAGGAAGGGGATTCAAAGTGAACAATTTACTGCTTTATTTAAAAAAATAAGGGAATATGAGATTCCCTTTCAGTTTGTTCCTGTCGAAAAACTTAACCGGCTGACAAGTGGGAACCATCAGGGAATAATTGGGCTGGTTTCGCTGATAGAATATAAAAACCTTGAAGAGATCATTCAGCGAACATTTGAGGAGGGGAGAGATCCTTTTATTATTATTCTTGATGGTATTACTGATGTTCGAAATTTCGGAGCTATTGCACGAACTGCCGAATGTGCCGGAGTAGATGCTATTGTGGTTCCTTCTAAGGGTTCTGTAAGTATAACACCCGATGCTATTAAAACATCGGCAGGTGCGCTAAACCGTGTTGCCGTGAGCCGAATAAATGAGATGGAGTCAACACTTAAATATATTAAGGAGTCCGGTATAAAAGTAGTTGCAGCCTCGGAGAGCTCTGAGGAGAATTATTTTACTTCTGATCTGAAGGGACCTGTGGCTCTGTTGATGGGATCGGAGGGAAGTGGCATATCAAGTTCACTGATGAATTTGGCTGATTCCAGTATATGCATCTCCATGAAAGGCTCTATTAATTCATTAAATGTTAGTGTGGCTTTTGGTATCATAGCATTTGAAATAGTGAGACAGCGACATGTGTTGAAATAAAGATAAAATTCAAGAATTTATATATCCTATAGGATTTTTTCTTGGATAATATAAAGCTCTTTTTGTATTTTTAAAGCAAAATTGAAGTTATGGCTAACGAAACATACTGGGACGAAAAATGGAAACCAGTATCATTTAAGGGTATTGATCCTGATGAGCGATATGAGATTTCAAATTATGGCAGAATCAGGAGATTTGAACCTAAAGTAAAAGATTGGAAAATCCATAATCCGTCTAATGTTAATGGGTATGCCTATTTTTCATTCCGAACCGATCAGAAAGATGGCTCTCGAAATCGGATCACAAAAAGTCTTCATCGTCTGGTTGCCGAAAATTTTCTCGGACTTCCCAAAGGGGATTGCAATAATGTTATCCATAAAGATTTTGATAAATGGAACAACAGTATTAGTAACCTGATGTGGGTGACCAAGAACGATATGTTTGCACACAGTAGGAAAAGTCCTCGCACTGCGGCAGCTATTGAGCGACGAAAGGGAGAAATCACAAATGCCAAGCTTACCGAGACGGATGTGATAAGATTAAAGAAAAAGCTAAAGCGCGGAAAAAATCCGTTGTACAAAATAGCTAAAGAGTTTGGAATAACTCATACTCAATTAAACCGCATACGGCGGGGTGAAAATTGGGCTCATATTAAAATCGACTGATTTTTAATCAGGCCTTTTTCTGGAGTTGTTTACGAAGCAAATCGAGTTCGCGCTGAAGTTCTTCTTCCTTACGGGACGATTGTTCTTGTGTTGCACGTAATTCCTCCATATTTTGCCTCATTTCTTCCTCCTGCGATGACATTTCTTCGGCTTGCTGCTGCGATTGTTCAAGTAATTGAACTGTTTGTATATTCGCTTTCACTGAAGAAATGGTAGCGGCAATATTTTCTCCGATACGTTCCATGAATTCTAACTCGAAGTCCTTATAAACATTGAAGGATGCTATTTCCATGATACCGAAGATATTATTATTGTAAGCCAGAGGAATAAGAAGCAGGCATGTTGGGTTATTATTACCAAGGCCTGAGGTAATTTTAATATAATCGTCAGGGATTTCAGTAAGAAATATTTTCTCCTGTTCCTGGTAGCACCTGCCAACCAAACCTTCGCCAACTTCAATTTGTTTGTGAAGGTATTTTTGACGGTCATAAGCATAGCAGGCTTCCAATTCGAGAAAAATGTTGTTTCTATCGTTATCATTCACAATAAAAATTCCGCCCTGATTAGAATTGGTATACCTCACCATATTACTTATAATTTCGTAGGCAAGAGCTGTCAGATTATCATTATTCTTGCGCAGAATATCACTAAATAAGGCAACTCCCTGTGAAGACCAGTTACGTTGTTGAATTTCTTCCTGTCTTTTTTCCTCTTCTGTTTTGGCTGTTTTGAGTTCTTCACGCATTTCCAGTAGTGATAGGCCTAATGTATCCTCATTACTTAGGGGCTTAAAATCAGTGTCGAAATTTCCTTTTCCAATAGCAGTTGTAAAATCTGTAATGTTTCTAAGCCCCTGAACCAGCAGATTAAGGGCTTTTGACATTTGTCCGACCTCATCGCTGCCTTCCTTCAGTTTTTCTTTCGGAAGAATTCCTTTACTCATTTGAAGCAATATAGCCTTTGTTTTATTAATAGGGTTGGCCAATGAACGTATCAGAATCACACCGATAAGAATTGCAACTATAATGAGGCCAATAGACATGAAATAGATAAACTTTTTAAAACTTCTGAATTGTTCTACCATTTCAATGCGTCCCTGGTTCACGATTTCCTCCTGGTATGATTTAAGCTTGCCGATTTCTGTAAGAATCTTGTCAGTTAACTTCATCACTTCGCCACCCTCCTCGGTCATAGGAGTTACTTCAAAAACCACAAAAGGATCGTCATAACTTTCAAAGGAACTCAGCTGATCCATAATATACTGGTGTTGTGGAAACAGGGTATCGGCAATCATGCTATTGATTTTCTCCAGCAATTGCCGGTTTTCTTCCAACGCCCACATTGCGCTTAATGACCGTAATGTATCAATTACTACCGAATATTCTTTTGAATGAAGCTCTTTCAGCCTAATTTTATCAGGTGTATCAGAAATTTTATCAATATATACCCATGACTTAATCAACATTCTGGAATCAGAAATTTGTCCTTGCAGCCGGTTTATCCATTCAAGCGAAGGGGAATAAACATTGGTTATTTCCTCATTAACCTCCTGATTTCGTTGGATGGCATTTTGGGTAAGTATGCTGTTTATCCAAACTGCTATTGTAACGACCCCAAAACCAAAAGCTATCTTGGTTGCAATTTTAAATCTCATTTCTTTGTACCGGTTTGTTTTTCAATTCTAATCCTAAGATAATAAAAAATCGTAAAATCTGAATTAATTAAATGGGTATCAACGGGTAATTACTTCAGTCTTTTCTTAAGCGAGCGGGCAATTTGTTGAAGTCCATTTTCGAGTATCGATCGGGGACAACCGATATTGATACGCTGAAAACCTACACCATCCTTTCCAAATAAAATCCCGTTACTGAGGCCAACCTGTGCATCTTCGACCAGTAAAGTTCTTACTGTTTTATCGTCAAATCCCGTTTTTCTGAAATCGATCCAAAGGAGAAAAGTTGCTTCAGGTTCAATTAATTCCAGAGAAGGTATATCGCTGTTGATAAAATCTTTTGTAAAGGCAACGTTTTGCTGAAGATACAGTATGAGTTGCGAGAGCCACTCATTACCCTCACGGTAGGCGGCTTCAAGTGCGATATTACCAAATATATTACCCATGCCCAGATGCATCTTATCTACTGCCTGGTCTAATTTTTCATACAACACCTTATTTGATGCGATAAAATATGATGTGGATAATCCCGCAAAATTGAAAGTTTTACTTGGAGCCATAAGAGTAACAGTGTGATTTGCAATTTCTTCGTTAAGCATTGCAATAGGGATATGTTTATTTCCTTCATAGACTATATCGGCATGAATTTCATCGGAAATAATAAGGATATTATTTTTAATACAAATCTCGGCCAGTTCCAACAGCTCATTATTTGTCCAGACATTACCGGTTGGATTATGCGGACTGCAGAGAATTATCATCTTTGTAGCGGGATCAATCTGTGATTTCAGGTTATCGAGATCCATTACATAACGACCATTTTTTACTATAAGCGGATTCAGGATCAATTGCCTGTTATGGTCGGTAACTGCTGAATAGAATGGAAAATATACGGGAGTTTGAATAATGATTTTTTCGCCAGGATTTGTAAATGTTAGCACTGCAAGACTGAGTGCAGGCACTACACCGGGATTAAAACCAATCCATTCTTTCTTTATTTTCCATTGATGCCGTTGGTATATCCAATCGATAACACTTTGATACTGACTGTCAGGATGAAAGCTATAACCCAGTATTTCATGTTGTAATCTTTTTCTGATGGCATCCAATACAAAGTTGGGTGTACGAAAGTCCATATCAGCCACCCACATAGGTAAAACATCAGGATTTTTAAAGAATTTGTCACGCAGGTCATATTTGTAACAGGCGGTATTCCTGCGATCAATGAGTTCATCAAAATTATAAGGCATATTATTTTTTAAAGTGAAAATACAGAAATCGGGAAATACGTGTATAGCTTGTCATAAATAAAAAATAATTTTACCAAATTAAAAATGAAACATAATTTATGTAAGGGTGTATAATGTTTCATGTGTGTTAGCTATAAGGAAATAAAAATATACTAAAACATACTATTATGAAACATTTAATTTCTTTCTTACTGACATTAGCTATTTTGAATTTTATGCTTGTTTCCTGTGAACGACAGGAAAAGGATCCCCCCGAACTTCCACCTCTTGAGTCGATGAAAATTGATTTCAGTAAATTTACTGTTGAAGATACTAAATCTGCTGACGACTTTCTTAAATCGGCCGCTGCAGATCCCATGGTGAATTATGAATATGCAAAGGCCAATGTTGGCGTCTTTAGTTTTATTTTGGCTGTTACTTTGGCTGTGCCTGTCACTACTTTTATCAATTCATTTAATCAGCAACCTGTTTTTCTGGGTAATGCTACCTGGCAATGGACTTCGGAATATACAGTTTTTGCAGGCACCTATTATGCCCGACTGGTTGGTCAGGTTCGTTCATCGGATGTTAAGTGGGAAATGTATGTTTCGAGAACAGGGGTAGGTGCTTTTAGCGAATTCCTATGGTACGACGGAACTTCTCTCCTTGACGGTTCAGGCGGAGAATGGCTGCTAAATCATGGTCAGGTCTATCAGGAACCTCTGATGCATATTGATTGGGAACGTAGCGGGGAAGAAGTAGGATGGATTAGATATGAAATCGTACGTGAGCTTAACGATAATCGTACTTCCAATGTATACTACGGTAGCTATATTGAAGTTGAACTTACCGATGAAGTAATGGATGCCTCCTATGATATTCACGTCTATGATATATGGACGATACATGATTTCGCCGATGTTAATATCGAATGGAGCACCACTGAATATTATGGTCATGTAAAATCACCACTCTTTTATAGTGATGATGATTGGCATTGCTGGAACAATGCCGGAATCGATGTCGATTGTGATGAATAATATACTTAAGGAATAAAACAAAAAAAAGGAGGGAATTTCCCTCCTTTTTTTATAAGGTCATTTGATTATTAATTTGTTCATTACTCGCATGTGAAAAAATGATTCAATAGCTTGTATATATCACTTTACCGATTTCCACATAATAAGGGCAATGAAGCCATAAATTTCCAACCGGCCCATTAACATATTCAGGCTTAATATCCATTTGGCTATTTCGGGTAACATATTGTAATTTGCCATCGAACTAACATGGCCCAATCCAGGTCCTACATTACCCATAGTGGCGATTGAAGCTGAAAAGGCAGTAAGCATATCGATATCGAAGGCTGTTAATAACAATGCGGAAATAAATACAATCAGCATGTATAAGGCTATGAAAAGAAGACTATTCTGAATAATACTATTTTCAACAGGTTCTCCATCAAGTCGCGTAATTATTACGGCACTGGGATGAAACATTTTTGTTACAAGGGTCCGGATATATTTAAGAAACAGTACTACCCGGTCAATCTTTATACCTCCCGATGTAGAGCCTGCGCAGGCGCACTGCAGCGTGAAGAATATCAGGATCATTTGTGCAAATCCTGCCCAGTTTACCGTATCGGCAGTAGCAAAGCCGGTGGTTGTAGCTGCAGAAGCTACCTGGAAAGATGAATACCGAAGCGCATCGGAGAAATTGTAGGAGCCTTTTATATAAAGAAAAAAGGCCACCAGCAAAATACCGATAACCATGGAAACAATATAGTACCTTACTACATAGGACCGGAAGATGTTAAACTTACGCTTGATAATTGAGATGTACAGCAGACCGAAATGCATGCCTGATAAGACCATAAACACAATTACAGTAATCTCTATTGCTACACTGTTATAATAGGCAAGGCTCAGGTTTTTAGTAGAAAAACCGCCCGTTGCTACGGTTCCGAATGAATGTAGCAGGGCATCGAACGGGCTCATTCCGAAGAAAGTTAATACCAGGGTTTCAGTCAGCGTTAGTCCCAGGTAAACGTATAAAACAATGCGAAGTACCTTACTGGTCTGAAACTTAAAATTTGATTCGGCCAGCGATGATTGCTCAGCCTTTAGCAGAACAAAGCGTGCATGTCCCATGTTGGGTAGGACTACAAGAACAAAAATGACAATTCCGATACCTCCGATCCAATGGGTTGCCGATCGCCAGAACAACAATCCATTTGGTAAGGCTTCAATATTATTCAAGATGGATGAACCTGTAGTAGTAAAGCCTGAGACACTCTCGAACCATGCATTGGTGAAGGTAAATTCGCCTCCGAAAAGTATGTAGGGTAATATACCTATCAGGCAACTTAGCAACCAGCTCAGGATAACAATAAAAAAACCTTCATTTCTGCTGATATATTTGGCAGGAGGCACAAAGATGAAAGGAAATATTCCCAGCAATGTGCATATCAGAAAACTATACAAAAGAGGAAAAGTAGCTGAATCGTAATCTGCCAATGAAATAAGAGAAGCAATCAATAAAAAAGCAGCATTGAAGAGCAATATAAAACCTATATACCGTGCAATGATGTGTATTCGCATTCAAAAATTTATTTGATATGGGAGGAATGGAGGAGATTATTAATAGCCTCAGACAATCGCTTAAGTTCATCGTCGGTTTCAATTTCCACCTTAAATTCTTTTCCGAACTCATTAAAATCTTCCACTCCTCTGGTGATCTGAACAATAGGATCGGCAAAATAGTGATGAATGAAAAAATTGAACAGCAGCGTAAACAGGACCGCAGTTACTATGGCTACTATTCCAGGCATCACCGAACGCTTCGACCGGTCCTTCAATATCTTACTGGTATTATACATGGTTTTCTGATTCAGTTCCATGAGCGTCTTAATGGAACTTTTCACCTGCATGAATTGCTCATGTGATTCGGAATAGTACCACTCAAAATTTCCTTCTTTGCTGGTACCTACGATGGGTTTTTCCCACAACTTTTTATAGGAAGAATAGTCTATCTCAATACGATTAACAAAGGCTTCTTCACCCTCAATTGTTATATTGTTTTTTGCAATTGTAAAAGCTTTGCTAAAAGTACTGTCTGATTGCATGAGGTGATTTCTACCCTCATCCCATTTTCCCATCAGAAGAAGCAATACTCCGCTGTCTTCTCTCTCAAGAGCCTCCAGCATTGTATTGGAGGCCTGAATACTCTGATAGTTATCATCGAGCATTT
The DNA here is from genome assembly GCA_964592225.1 of uncultured Bacteroidales bacterium. GTDB lineage: Bacteria > Bacteroidota > Bacteroidia > Bacteroidales > UBA10428 > UBA10428. Next base: position 9,458 of record CAZQCO010000015.1, on the reverse strand, counting down.
TAATGACAGACTTTCCTATTCTGGTCAATTCGTGAATAGAAAAAAAACCGGCTAGCAGCAACATTGCAGCTAAAATCCCGAAACCAAAAAATATTTTTAGTCGAATTCCCATATGCTGAATTTTGAGAATAAAAGTAGAATATTATCAAATATGATTTCCAGTTATTTCTGATTTTTAATCAGGCAGATTTTTTTGTGGTGATTTTCACTTTATTACGATATGTCATAAGAGATTCAGGTCAGTATTGAAGAATAAGACACTATGTTATATCTTCATGATTCCGGGAGATTCTGCGCAGAAGTTAATTATTTACCAGAGTCCTCAACTAAAAGTTGCGATGCAATCTGTGCCGATGCGAAACAGAGTGGAATTCCTCCTCCCGGATGAACCGATCCGCCGGTAAAAAAAAGACCTTTTATTTTCTTGGTATAGTTGGCATGCCGGTAAAAAGCAGACAGTTTACTATTTGAACTTGGACCATATAATGCACCGCGATAACTATCAGTGAAGTACTCAATACGTTCGGGGTCCTGAAAGTCTTCGAAATCGATGTGGTTTTCAATATCAATTCCCAATGTGGCATTAATTTTTTGAATAATAGATTTTCTTGCTTCATTGCGAAGTGTGTTCCAGTTTTGTCCCGTATTATTCGGCGTATTTATCATAACAAACCAGTTTTCGCAATTTTTCGGAGCGTCAGCAGAAATAAGTTTTGAACTGATATAAATATATACAGTTGGGTCGTGGTATATGGTTTTATGGTTGAATATATGACGGAATTCTTCGCGGTAATTACCGGAGAAGAGTATATTATGTACGTCCAGTTGGGGAATAGTTTTTCTGATTCCCCAGTAAAATAGTATGGCCGATGAAGAAAGCTCCTGGTTTTTAAACCGGCCGGGCAATTTCACGTTCCGGAGAATATTATCATATACTTTATAGATGTCAGCATTGCATATAATATAATCTGCAGCTATAAACTTGTCGCTATATCGAATTCCGGTAACCTTCCTGTCCTTCATAACTATTTCCTCGACAGTTGTATTGTAATTAAGTTGAATGTTAAGTTTTTCGGCAAGTCGGACCAATGCTTTTATCAGTTCATACATACCTCCCTTTGGTAAATACGCACCAATATTATGTTCCAGATGTGAAATGATTTTAAGTGTTGCAGGTGCTTTATATGGGTTGGATCCATTATATGTAGCGTAACGATCAAATAATTGAACCAGTTTTTTGTCGCGTAAACTTTTTTGATTACGGCGATGCAACGCGATTAGAGCGTCTAGTTTATATAGTTTTCGGGCAATTATTCTGGCTTCAGGAGTCATTAAAGTGCTAAGTTTTTGAAAGGGACTGAAAATAAAAAGTTTGGCCGTGAGTTCATATAATTCTTTAGCTTTATTAAGAAATTTTTCTATATATTGAGGCTGTGCTGTAGTTTTTTGCTGTATTTCACAAATAAATTTATCAGGATCGGTATATGCAGTGATTGTTGACCCATCGTTGAAAAAATACCTGCAGCTGATGTCCAGTTTATGAAATGAAATATATTGCTCGGGATCTTCACCTGCAAGAATAAATAGTTCTTTTACTAATTCGGGCAGAGTCATGAGGGAGGCGCCCGTGTCGAAACGGTATCCCTTTTTTCTGAATTCGGCAATTTTTCCTCCCGCATAAGCACTATTCTCGAAAATTTTTACATCATAACCTGAAATAGCGAGCCGGATTGCACTTGCCAGGCCACCGATACCTGCCCCGATAATGATAGCTTTTTTTCTCATGGAGATAAGTTATAGTAATAACATTAAAAAAACAATTATATATACTTAGAGTTAAAATATGATATAAGATATAAGTTTAAATGGAATCTAACACATTACCGGTGTGAGAAATAACCAGTCCGAAATATCACTTACAATCCAAACCGATAGGACAATTTTACAAGTAGTACATCTCGCGGATAGGTTTCCATGAAAAGTGTCTCCGTATCATCCCACAATTTAAAGTTACCGTTGGAGAAATACTCATTCCGGTTCTGCGACCATACCAGAAACAAAGTCGATCCGGGGCGATATTCCCAACGGATTACCAGGTTTGAGTTGAAGTCAAAAACATTAAAATTGGGCTCATCAAAGGTATAGTCCGTTTCTCCGTTCAAATCCTCATCAACTTCATAAAATTTATTATCTTCATCATCGGAGTTATAGCTTAATTGATCTTCCGAGTAAAGTATAAATCTATCAGAAAACAGATCTGCATCAGCGTCAGTAATATATTTAAAATCGCTGTATTTACCTGCTGAAATGAAGGGCATCCCATAAAACTGAATCGTGAAATCGGGGGTAATATTGTAGTTAAGCCGAAGAGTTAAAGAGGTCGTAGTCTGATTTATGGTTCCTCTGACATAACGATGAGGGTTAATATCATCGAGAGTAGAGATGTACTCAATTTTATCGTATCGCTTGCTGAAGGCCGGATTCAAAGATATATTGCAGGCATCGGATAGTTGTAGACGGATGCTCAGTTCGTGATTTTGCTGTTGAGCTGTTTTGTGATCTCTCCAGCTATAGAATGTATAGTAACCCAATTGTATTTTTTTTCTCTGATCGGTTGTTATATAAGGATAAAAATTAGTGGAACCGTCATAAATAAGCGCCGGGCCACCACGGAGGGTTTCTGTGGAAATGCCTGTTCCATCTCTGTCGACTCCAAATCCCATATTCCAGTAATTCTTAAATGTCCAGTTGCCATTGATGTTACCTCCGAAATATCTTCTTTCCGGGCCAAAGGACGAACCGTACCACTGATTGAAATTCAGATTAAAATTTCTGAAGATCGAAAAAGGTTCACGTTGTCTGAAACCCACCCATGCAATCTGCTGGATCTCATCATTTCTGTTGATATAGCCTATGTCGTTCAGATTGAATCCCGGCGATCGCCAAGTGATCCAGCAAGTGTACATCCATTTTCCATTTCCAGCCTTGCCGGCTTGCAGGGTACCTCCATAACCATCAAGATGTCTTAATGTAGAATCGGCTGAGAGATGGCTTGCCTCTGGCCGCTGGAAATAATGGGGTGCAGAAGTCTGTGTATTATAAATAGCCTCACGGCTGCCTATAACACGACTTACTGCAGATGAGAAATTGATGTAGTAGGTTTTATCCTTCCACTGATGTACAAAATCGATTCCCGCACTATAGGCTTGTCTGTGCATAAAATCATCTAGCTCTGGTTCTGAAATAGCACGGTTGGTGGCTGTGACCATTGCGCCTAATCGGGTATTTAAATTGTTCATATCCTTTTGAACGCGTGACACAAAATAGTTGGTAAAAGGTTCTACCGTAATTTTTTGTCTTTCACCCTCAGTGTCTATCTCACCTATCTCTTTTTGTGTAATACTTTCCATGATTCCTATCGACCATCCTTTTTGGGTTTTACCCGATAATTTAAATGCTCCGAGTATGCTGGTATTATCCGGACGGTCGATATATTGATTATCATCGAGATCGGGATAGTAGGAGGGATTTTTACCAATTCTGCGGGAATAAAATAAATTGTCTGATGAGAGGGGCCCACCTCCATTTAAAAGATTTAGGCTCAATATGTTTTTACCTTCAATAAAGAAGGGACGTTTTTCACTAAACTTTGTCTCAAAAGTAGTCAGGTTCACTTCGGAAGGATCGGCCTCAACCTGTCCGAAATCAGGGTTAATAGTAAAATCGAGGGTTAAATTATTGGTAATACCCATTTTCCCATCGATGCCAGCGTTCTTAATATAATCTACACCATTGGCATATGGATTATCCGTATCGGGCTGATAATTTTCCCTTCCAATGGCCACATAGGGTATTAACTCTCTCTGTTTTTTAGGTTGTATATTCTCAATTCCATGCAGTTCTCCAATACGATCAAGGAAACCTGCCGCAGTGGGCGACACAAATTGCCATAGTGAAAGTTCTGCTTTTCTATGGATATACCTGCCAACTTCCAGTCCCCAGATATATTCAGATCGTTTTCCAAACCGTAGTTGAGAAAATGGAATACCAGCTTCAACAGTCCAACCTTTATCATCTATTGAAGTTTTAACATACCAGATAGGATCCCAGCTTACATCCCAGTTGGAATCGTCAGTTACAGCTTCATCGATCCTTACTCCGGCTGCGTTTACACCAAAAGAAAAAGCAGTACGGAGATCATGATAGCTGTCAATCACAATTTTTACCCAGTCGCCTTCTTCACCATCACGACGTGACATACGTTTGACAATACTATCGGGGGAGGAATCATAACAACGGACTGCAAAATAGATAAAATTCTCATCGTAAAGTACTTTGAATTCGGTTCTTTGAGAGGCCGGCTGCTCAGCATAGGGTTCATGCTGAAGAAAATCGCCTGCCCAGTCGACTTGGTCCCAAACAGCTTCATCGATGATACCATCTATTTTAGGAGGTTCATCACTTATTTTAATGGTTGTATAAATCTTTTTTTGGGCGCTAAGCTGGACTGATAGCAATAGTAAAACTGTACACAGAAAAATTGCTCTATGCATCATGGTTTTGGTTTTGGCATACGCAATTTATATCAATATTTTAAAAATCAAATAATGATCTTCAAAAAATATGTTAAAACAAATAAATACTACATGAGGAGCAGCTGACAGGTAAGTAATTTCTATATTTACACCAGGAGTTCAGGTTAAACTTTATTTGATTTTTTTTGTGAGTGTCAGCAATCAATAAGAAAAAAACGATGCTAATGGTTACCGTCATGTTGAGCGCACGCCTGAATGACAAAGTCGGGCAGGTAGTCGAAACATGGCTTGCAGAATGTCATCCTTCGACTCCCTGTCTGCCGACAGGCAGGTGCTCAGGATGACAAGTGTGGTTATTTGTTGTTTATAATTCCTGATAGCCATATTTTTTTTTTATTCGACAAGGGCACATTTGGTCAGAACCACATCTAAAAGGTAACCAGTACAAATACCTTTTACGGTTAGTGTGTTACCGAGTGCTAATTTTTCAACTGATAAAGAACTTTTATCAAAGCTGCACAGAACACCCGATGAACTTTCGGGATCTTTAAGTGATACTACAACCACAGATCCATCATCAGTAATATTATCGATCGTACCGTTTACCTGTATTATTTTATCGAGGTAGAGCGAATTTGCCATCTGTTCATCGATTATAAATTCGTTGACCAGGGCAGATGCGCCAAACATAAATTCAGCTTCTTTTTTCTGCACGCTTTTAGAGGCAGGTTGAAATATCCATTTTATCACTATGATCAGGACAATAATGGCCAGTATACTTCCGGCAATCAGGAATATTTGTTTTCGGTTCATATTGATTGGATTTAGTTTGCATTGTATGTTACATCAACATTAACTTCTATTTCTTTTGCAATTCTGTCTTTTACCAGATCAGGAATAACAATATTATAATCTTCAGGCAAGATGATGAATTTTGCCTGGGCAGTAACTACTCCCGATGTAACAGAAAGTGTACCGGCAGTATTCACTTTTCGGGTTACGCCATGAATAGTAAGATCACCTGATACTTGTGCAGGATAATCTCCATCGTTGGCGAAGTTGATACCGGATATATTTTCAATATTACCGTTGAATGATGCTTTGGGATAGGTATCCGATTCCATATAATTCTCATTGAAATGCTCTTGCATTAGCTTTTTCTGGAATTCAAACGACTTAATTAACATAGTAAACTGAAGCGTACCTGCTTTGGGATCAAGAATGCTTACTGCCTGCCGGTTATGGGCTTCAATATCTTCGACAGGAGTATAGGAATAGAACCAAATATGACCATTTTTCGAAATAAGATTTTGGGCTGTTATTAGTTGAGTTAATCCCAACAGGATCGAAATGAAGATGATTTTGTTTTTCATGGTAATTGATTTCTTATAATAACAATAAAACGATGTTTTTGATCATTTCAGAGTGAATACTCTCGAAATATTAAAGCCTATATGTATTCCGCCATTTAACCAATTGCCTGTTGTTTCACCAATAAAACCTTTTTCAATCATGGCTAGTGAGTTTGTAACATGCAGTTGGAAAACATGACCTCCTGTTTCCAGATCGAAACCTATGGAAAGAGGATTGAAGGTCTTATTGCTTCGATAATCGTGTATTGGTGGAACCACATAATAGTATTCTACATTTACCGAAATGCGTTTCGTAAGTTTAAACCTTCCTCCGGCTCCTATAGCCCACAAATCGTTCGGATCGAGTTCTGTAGACACAAGGTTACGATGCACAAATGTTGGATTCAGCTCCAGGGACAATCTTTCGTTGAATTTTCGTGCAATAAGAAGTTGATGTACATAGCTGGCCCTGTCCCAAAAGGGCAATTCACCTGGGTTTTCCCATCTTAGGGTATTAAGGGCCATTGTAGAAAGATATGATAGGGATACCGGCATATTGCGTTCTCCTTTCGACTGTCGTAAAACTGAGAACTTTAAAGAACCGTCAAATGTTTTTTCATAGGTTCCACGACCTACTCCTACCATCAACCAATCGGTTATACCATATTCAAGGCTTAGATGTATGTTAGCCTGGTCGAGACCCCAGAATTCATAAGCTCCACTATTTATCTCTCCGAATCGATGTGAAATCCTGAAATCGAGTTGTCCTTCCTGCATTCTTTCAATAGAATGGCCGCTGACAATTCTTGTCGACTTAAAGGTTGCATAGGTGTATTCAGTCGTGTTTCCGGTAGCTTCTTCGAGCAATTCGTCCATATCCTGGGCATGTAAATAAGCTGGTAACAACAATATAAAGATTGGCAGACCAAGTTTAAAATATTTCATAGACATGTTATTTTAATTGTTCGGAGCTCCCGTGTCAATCCATATCCTCATTATATCTATGGTGCAATCATCCAGTTTTCCTCCGCCTTTTGGCATGGGGCTGAAACCACTTTCATGAGCAATGGATCCATATAAACTTAAATTATTCGCACTGATAACAACATCGGAATAGTCCTCCAGCTTAATATTGTTTCCGGCTGATGGTGCATTGGCATTGCTGTGGCACCGGTAACAATATTGTTCTAAAACAGGCTGAACCGAAGATGAATAGGTAACAGAAGTTGTATCGCATAAGTTGTTAATTTGAGGGAATAGGTATTCTTCACTATCATAATAACAACCTGCTATTGCCAGAATGATGAATAGTGCGAGTACAAACTTTGGCATAATGGTTTGGTTTTTTATTAAAGTTCAATTAATTATCCTGGAATCCCTGTTCAATCCACAGTTCGATTGTTCGTACTGAACATTTATTCAGCTGGTTGCCTGGTGGCATAGCCGAGAATCCATTTAAATAACGGATTGCACCCACAAGCAATGATGTACCATTTCGTTCAGTTTCAGCAGTTGCTTTAACATTCTGGTAGCTATTTAATAAAACTCCGCCATTTGCAGTAGTTGAATTATGACACGATAAACAGTTATTCTCTATTATAGGAAAAACCTGATTGTTGAATGAAATATCTGAGAGTGTATCACAAATATTTTGAGGGCAATCGCTATAGGGAGCACCGTCAAGAATCCACGTGCGAAGTTTTTCAATTTGTCCTGTAGTAAGAGCAGCTCTGGGTGGTGGAGGCATCCGGTCGTCGGATTCATTTTCTGTAACTACTTCGTAAATTTTACTACTTCCCGGGCTATAGGGAACGATACCTTCCTGATTACTCATAATAGAGATATAGTCGGATAAGTTGTACCCATCGGAATGAGTGATGGCATCGTGGCACGAGCTGGTAGCACAGCTCGAGATGAAAACAGGCAGTATATCCTGAACGAAACAGATAGTGTCGGGATCAGGAGATGGGTTTCCCTTAGTTGTGTCAATATCACAGACAGTTTTCAATGCGCCTTGCGCAATCCATACCTGAATCAGATTGCGATCAACTATGGACAAAGGATAATCGGGAGGCATGAAGTTTTCACTCCATATATCGGTGATAACATGATACAATTTACTTCCTTTAGGATTGCCAGGAGTTACTACCTGAAGTATAGTCTCATAACTGGTGGCATTAAATCCTTCTTCAGCCGATACACCATCATGGCAACCTGTTATTCCGCATGAGTTTTGTATCAGAGGCATTATTTGGCTGTTAAAGCAAACCGTATCTAGCTGACTAAAATCAACAGGCTCATGAGTACAGGATGAATGGAATAGTAAGCTAAAAATCACAAACAGGATTACAGGAACTTTAATCCAAACAGAAGATTGCATCTTACAAATAATTTCAGTTAAATGTACGCAATAAGTATGTAAATTATTACATTTCAACCATGTTCATTCAGCTGAAATTAGTGTGAATTTTTATTTTAACCATAAAAAACTGCCGGCTATAAGACCGGCAGTATCTATATCATAACAGGAAAAAATAGTATTCTACTTTGGAAAGTCTCTAATAATTTATTTCAGCGACCTCATTAAAGGTAAATCGTATCCGGCGGAGGGAATCATCATATATTTCGGCAGTTTCAACACTGTCATCATCGCCTTCTTCATAAAACCAGTTTACCTGAATCAATTCAATATTTTCATTTTGTTCAAGTGTATTTAATAGAAAAAGTAGTTTCTTCGTTGAAGCTGTATTAATATATTCAAGATTTATGTCGAAATATACATGTTGAACATCCAGTACTTTAACAAATTCTATTAATGGATCATAGAATTCTGAAGCATTTTCCGGAAATGACCGACCATCTAATTTTAGCAAACCGTTATGATCAAAATCTGCCCAGGGAGTGTTGTCTGTTGCTTCGATGGAAATATTATTCATTTATAGGGTTATTTTGGTTCAATCTGTTTAACGGCAGTAAGATTTTAAGGTTGAGTTTGCTTGATAAACATGCTTGTTTATATGATGTTTGTAAGTTTTTTTCAGATTAAATCATTTTTGTTGGCTATTTAATAGCGTATGCATATATGCCCAGGTACGCACCTACAAAGCCTCCTGCAACATGAGTGCTCAGCAGGGTAGCATCGATATCTTTTTCAAACAACTGCCAGTTTTCAGGTTCCAGCGAATAGTAGAAATCGTAATATTTACCCCGGGCTTCAATCTTCAGATACAATAATTGGTTATCGGGAAGGTCAATTTTCTCAGATTTGATTTCCATTGCTCTGTTTTCGCTACCCTTTTCAAGTACTATGTATTTTCCATCGTCTTTTAGTTCAAGTCCCAGAAAGTAATAGTGTTTTTCGTTCTGAAATGCAGTTAGCCCGGCTTTATCACCGGACTGAGCAGGTATGAAATGCATAACTGTACTTGCAGAACAATAGTTATGTTGTTGCCGTCGTCCGATAAATGAGGGTTGTCCCATATCGTCAATCGAAGCTGAACGAGCCTTAATGAAAAGTTTGTCATCTGCAATTTCATACCAGGTTTCTCTTGGTGTACGGATAAAATTCCAG
>CAZQCO010000014.1:23809-56672 GCA_964592225.1 uncultured Bacteroidales bacterium | reverse complement strand
GCACCTGCTTTGGGAGCAGGGGGTCGCAGGTTCGAATCCTGCTACCCCGACAAATAGAAGAGGGAGCACGAAAGTGTTCCCTATTTTGTTTGTATGGTATCATGTGGATGAGAACCTATGTTCGAACCGAGGAGCATAGCGACGAGCTCATGAGCGCAGCGAATAATCCTGCTTGTCCGCCGTAATGGAATGGAGGAGGGCTACCCCGACTTCGCCCTCCAAAGTCGAGTCATAGCGAGACAGTGAAGGGCTTCTCTTTTCAATATCATAGAAACATAAAATTAACCATTGAGGGCTTCGTCGGGCAGGCCCGACTTACAAGACAACCCGCCTTGCCGTCCAGGCAGGATTGGGTTTTTCCTCCTCGTCTTTTTCCTTTTTACCTGTCCTGAATTTACAGGATTTGTATCTTCTCAAGAGAACATTTAGTATAGCATGAATGGTAAAGGCAGGACAATTAATAATATCTTCATTGAGCGATTCCGGAGGAGCTTTAAATACGAGAAGATTTATATTGAACCTTCAGATAATGGTATTGAACTATACGGAAAAATTAAGGATTATATAGAGTTTTATAACACACGCAGGAGCCATCAATCCGTAGGGAGAAAAAAGCCTGAAGATTTGTTCCGACGGGCCGCCTAGATTCTTCTTTCCTCCCAATTGGGAGAGAAAAATCTAACTTATCTTTGAAGTAGTGTTGTCTAAAGAAGGGGAGTATTTAACTTTATGATGAAAAAGTATAACGTTATTATTTTAATAGTTGATTATTTAAGTTTTTCATGTATAACTTTTACAGATGTTTTCGGTTTATTTCTTCTGATGAGCAGCAGACAATTTAGTCAACATAATAAAATTCTTATAAACTAAGGGCTTTTGTATAAGAGTAAATAAGCAACTCATAATATAAATAAGGCACTATGAAGAAATCAGTTAAAAGTATGGCATTCATCGGAATCATTGCATTATTGCTACCCGGATGTCACCAGAAAGAGAATCAAAATGTAAACTCAAAACAGCATCAAAAATCCTTTCAAATCCCTCATCTTAAAAAACAAGGTAAAACCACGCAATTGATCGTTGACGAAAAGCCATTTTTGGTCCTTGGCGGTGAACTCGGCAATTCATCGTTTACCAGTGTGGAATATATGGAGCCCATATGGCCCAAATTGAAGGCCATGAATCTGAATACGGTTTTAACACCTGTTTATTGGGAGCTAATCGAGCCCATTGAAGGAACATTCGATTTTGAATTACTGGATCAATTGATCAACAAAGCCCGCAACCAGGATCTGAAACTGGTTCTTCTGTGGTTTGCCTCCTGGAAGAACAGTATGTCAAGCCATGCACCTTCGTGGGTTAAAAAAGATCAGGAAAGATTTCCAAGGATAAAAGATGACCAGGGTAATAGTCATGAGATTTTGACTCCTTTTAGCGATAACAATTTGCAGGCAGATTTAAAAGCATTTCAGGCATTAATGAAACATATCAGGGAATTTGACGGAGCTGAACAAACCGTTATAATGGTCCAGGTCGAAAATGAGATTGGAATGTTGCCTACGGCACGGGATTACCATCCGCTGGCGAATGAGAAATTTCAGGGAAATGTTCCGTCAGAATTGATTCAGTACTTGAAAAACAATAAGGATAGTTTAGTTCCTGAATTTAAGGAAGTATGGGCTGCAAACGGATTTAAGGATTCAGGAACCTGGGAGGAGATTTTCGGAAAAGGCCCTCATACCGATGAGATTTTTATGGCGTGGTATTACTCAAAGTATACCAATGCAATTATAGAAGCGGGCAAAGCCGTTTATCCCCTTCCAATGTTCGTTAATGCAGCGTTAAACCGCCCCGGTCGGTTGCCCGGTGCCGGATATCCCAGTGCAGGTCCACTACCCCATTTAATGGATGTTTGGAAAGCCGCAGGTCCTTCTATTGACTTCTTATCGCCCGATTTTTATTTTCCGAATTTAAAGCACTGGTGCGATCTGTATACACATCAGGGAAATCCGTTATTCATTCCTGAGCATCGTTTTGATAATACAGTCGCTGCCAAAGCAGCATATGCTATCGGACATTACGAAGGTATTGGATTTTGCCCGTTTTCTGTTGAATATGCGAACAATCCGGAAAATGAACCGTTGGGGAAAATGTATAGTTTAATAAATCAACTGACACCTATTATTACCGATCATCAGGGTCAGGATAAAATTGAAGGTGTTTTATTTGATAAAGAAAATCAGGAAAGTGTTTTTCAATTAGGCAACTACGAATTTACAGTTCGGCATAGCTATACTTTAGGATATGAGGATAATTCTCAAAATGATACCTGGGATATGGCTGGTGCTATAATCGTTCAAACTAATGATGATGAGTTTTATATTGCAGGATCGGGAATTGTAGCGACATTTAAAAATTTAGGTAATCCCATGCTACATGTCGGAATATTAAAAACAGATGAAGGAAAGTTTGAAAATAGACAATGGAAGGTTATCAGGCACCTGAACGGGGACCAGACACATCAGGGAAGACATATTCGGATTTTGTTGAATGATTATTCAATTCTAAGATTCGAACTGTATAATTATGAATAGATATTTTAATGTACATGTTTGTAAGAGCAAATTAGGTTAGGGATTAATGAGTTAATGAAAGAGGCAGATTTCAGAAAGAATCTGCCTCTTTTTATTCGTCATTTTTTGTAAGCTATATCCCTTATCTTTCACATCCTACGTTGCAAAATATCTTGGATCATTCTTTAAAATTCAATAAATAAGAAGCTCAGTATGCACTGAGAATAAGTATACTATTTGAGCATATCTTAAAGTATTAGCCTTCCCGAAAGACCTATTGTACAAGAATTGTCATGTTTTGCATCAATTTCACAAGAGAATTTCGAAATTCTAATAGAAATATTAATCTCTATTGAAATCGATTTAACATAAAATCATTGTCGTTATATAACAGTCGGCGCTGTTAGTATAACTGATTTTTATGTTAATCACCCCGAAAATGGCGTAACCGTGATTTCTCTGCGATTCCCGCCACGTTGTACTTGCGAGATTAATTCGACTAATATTCTTCAGTTCATAAACTCCTGAAGAAAAAGTCTTATTGGATATCGTATAATGTATGCGCAATATAGCCTGTCCCGCCTAAGTGGCGGGATTAAGTTGCTTTGATCATAAATATACTTTGTGAAGATATGAGCTTCGGTGGTTAAAAGAGCGGAATGAGTGTGCTATCTCAAAATGAAATGTTTGTATATTTACGTCGATCAAAAAATTCTAGTTGAATAAACATACTTTTGCATATCAATTGTTCTCAAAAATTAAAAGTCTAAATATATATCTGAAATTTAAATCTTAATCACCTAAAAGAACCTAGCAATGAAGCCAAGAACCATTATATCAATAATAAGTACAACAGTTCTTCTATTTTTAAACGCAACTATGGTTGGTTCTCAACCTATTTCAATTAACGCAGGTGCCAATCAGATAATCAACTGGGAAAATACACATGCTGCACATCTGGAAGGAAGTGTGTCTCCTGACAAAATAAAAGTAGAATGGACATGCCCTCAGAATTCTGAAGTCGTTTTTAAAAATGCTTCTGATCCTGTTACAGAAGTAACTTTCCCTCGTCCCGGATATTATCTGTTGATTCTCTCCGGTAGAGAACCTGGTAAGAACTTAGTAAACAGTTCCGTAATTGTGAATGTCTTCAAACCACTTTCATACAAAGAAAGGCTGTCTGATATGATAAGTTTAATGACTGTTGATGAGAAAATTAGTCAGTTAACCAATCAAACAGATTCTATTCCTCGTTTGGGTATTCCTGAATACAACTATTGGAGTGAAGCCTTGCATGGGGTACTTGAAAGCGGAGTAACTTCTTTTCCTCAATGCGTTGCTTTGGGTTCTGCCTGGGATCCTGAGCTTGTATATCGTATCGCAACTGCCATATCGGATGAAGCCCGTATTTTGAATCGTGTAAAAGGAAAAGGTTTGACGTATTGGAGCCCGACCGTCAATATTGCACGCGATCCCCGATGGGGCAGGAATGAGGAATCATATAGCGAGGACCCTTATCTCCTTTCTCGTATGGGTGTAGCATTTATAAAAGGAATGCAAGGTGATGACCCTTATTATTTTAAAATTATTTCAACTCCAAAACACTTTGTTGCAAATAACGAAGAAGAACGCCGTCATACAGGTTCTTCCGATGTTGATATGCGCACTATGTTTGAATACTATTTACCTGCATTTCATGAAGCTATTGTTGAAGGTAAGGCTTATTCGATCATGGGTGCTTATAATGAAGTAAATCATGTGCCCAGCAATGCCAATACGTTTTTATTGAATGATCTGCTAAGACGTGAATGGGGCTTTCAGGGATATGTGGTTTCTGACTGCGGTGCAATTAACGATATGGTAAACGGGCACCATTTCTTCAAAACCGGAGCTGAAGCCGCTGCAAGAAGTATCCTTGCCGGCTGCGACCTTGATTGCGGATGGGAATATCGCAATGACCTGAAAGAAGCTCTTGATAAGGGATTGCTGGAAGTAAAAGATCTTGACAGCGCTTTAACGAGAGTTCTGTCAGCACGTTTCAGATTAGGCGAATTCGATCCGCCTGAAATAGTCCCTTATTCTGCTATTCCAAACGAAAAACTTGATTGCAAAGAACATCGTGATCTGGCGCTTGAGGCTGCACAGAAATCAATTGTACTACTTAAGAATAATGGGATATTACCTTTAAAGGAGGATCAAATAAAATCAATTGCAGTTATCGGTCCAAACGCTGCTAATACTCAGCTGGGTATCTACAGCGGTTTTCCAAATGTTCTGGTCAGTCCTCTTGAAGGTATAAAAGATAAAGTCGCAGGTCTTGGAATAAAGGTAGAATATACATTAGGATGTAGTATTGGCGGCGGATTATTACGACCTATTGAACCGCAATATTTCGCTAAAGTGGAAGGAACTGATAAAACCGGTGCAACGGGTGAATATTTCGACAATATGAAATTATCAGGTACTCCTGTTGTAACCAGAATTGATTCAATGATAGATTTTACTTTCGGCGCCAATTCCCCTGCACCTGGAATTTCGAAAGATCAATTTTCTGTCCGGTGGAGGGGAAAGATAATTCCTCCCGATACTATATACCATATCGGCACTTCAACCGATGACGGTTCCCGCCTTTATTTAGATGGAGAGCTAGTAGTTAATGACTGGATTGAGCATGGAGAAAAACCTAACAGTGCTAATGTCAAATTAATTCCGGGTATAGAATATGAAATTGTATTTGAATATTATGAAAACGGAATGGGCGCATGTGCAAGGCTAATATGGGATCTGGGTCAGAAAGATTTTAGTGAAGCCAAAGCAATTGCAGCCAGAAATGATGTTGTTATTCTTGTTCTCGGAACGTCTCCCGGTATTTCTCAGGAAGAGATGGATCGTAAGGTGATTGAATTACCGCAGGTTCAAAGAGATTTAATTGATGAAGTCGCTTCCGTTAACCCTAATATTATTATCGTACTTGTAAACGGAGGGCCTTTAGCTCTTGCAGGCACTGAATACAAAGCCAAAGCTATTGTTGAAGCATGGTATGCGGGAGAATATGGAGGCAACGCAATTGCAGATGTTTTATTCGGTGACATTAATCCCGGTGGCAAACTTCCCGAAACATTTTATACATCAACACAACAGCTTCCTCCTATGTCGGATTATGATATTATTAATCAACCGCGTACCTATATGTATTTTAACGAACCGGTATTATATCCTTTTGGCCATGGGCTCTCATACACTCAGTTTGAGTATAGTAATTTGAGATTCAATTCTGATAAAATTCAGAAGGATGGTGAAATTGAAATACAATTTGAAATTCAGAACATTGGCAAAATGAAGGGCGATGAGGTAGCACAAATTTACGTGCATAGTAATACAGCATCTTTTAAAGTACCTATCAATCAATTAAAACGGTTTCAAAGGCTTACACTTTCACCGGGAGATCATAAGACACTTACATTCAAAATACCGGCTACTGAATTTTCTTTTTATAATTCTAAAACCAACGATTTTCTCACAGAACCGGGACAATTTGAAATTCAGGTTGGCAGTTCATCAAGAGATATTCGTCTGAAAAAGACATTCACCATTGAATAGATTGAGATATCTTACTGTTAAAAAGAATAATTGATATTAAAAATTCACCAAAGAATTAAGAAGTTATCATGAAAACAAAAATTGTTACTTTATTGCTTATTCTTCCCTTTTCCATATTTGCTCAATCAGAAAAAAATCAAAATTGATATTGACAGACCCATCGGGGAGATTGATCCGAAAATCAACGGCGTATTCATGGAACCTATTCATTTCAACGGAGCAAATTTAGGTTTATCCGATACCGTTGACTTTAATACCCTTTACGGTAAACTATATGACCCTTCCTCTCCGCTTGCGGATAAAAACGGCTTCAGGATAGACTATATCGAAGCCATGAAAGAGCTGAAAATAACCAACATGCGCTGGCCCGGAGGAAATTTTGTTATGGGTAATAACTGGCAGGATGGCATCGGACCTAAGGACCAGCGCCCTGCTCGTATTAACCTGGCATGGGGTGGAATCGATAATAATCATGTAGGTACGGATGAGTGGATTGAATTAAATAAGGCAATAGGAAGTGAAAATGTTGTATGTGTTAATCTTGGACTTGGAACTATAGACGATGCACGCTATTGGGTTGAATATTGCAACTATTAGAAAGGAACATACTATTCCGGTTTACTTACGAAATACGGGATCTCGGCAATGAAGTCAACGGCTCGCCATGGGAACTAGGATACAAAAATGCAGACGATTATGTTAAGATTGCCAGAGAAACTGCGAAGACCATGAGATCTGTAGACAACACTATAAAATTTGTAGCATCCGGATCATCGTATTATGAGAGTACCGGTCAGTGGGTTGAATGAAACAGGAAAGTACTGACAGAGCTTGGGGACATAATAAATTACATATCCATTCACCGCTATTGGGAAAGATCAGATGACTATTATACTTTCATGGGACAAAGCGCAATGGATTTCGAAGAAAAGCTCAGAGTGCCTGCTGCTGAAATTGAAGCAGTTAAAGCAATGAAGGATTTTAAAAATCCAATCTATATTTCATTTGATGAATGAGGAACGTTCGGAAGGAATTTTTTATCTGTTTTGCCTATAGCACAATGTTTGAATTCGTTTGTTCGTCATGCCTATATCGTAAAAATGACGAATTTCACTTTGATGACTTCATGGTTAGGTAGCGATAGGAAAAAAGGAACCTTTATAACGCCCTTGTTTTACACGTTTAAGTTGTTCTCAACTAACTGTTACGGCACGTCTGTCGATACATATGTGAATTGTGATACCTTCAACACCGAGAAATACAATGGCATCCCATATCTCGATGTTACCACAGTATATTCGGAAGAGACCAATACTGTTTTCATTAATGTGGTTAACAGTCATAAAGACAATACCATCACAGCCGACATAATTACAACTTCAGGATTATTTAACGGAAAAGCTGTAGCAAATGTAATTACAGGTGATTCTCTCATTGAATCTTTTAAATTCGATAAGCAGGAACAGTATATACCTGTAATAAAAGAGATTGAAATTGAAAAGAATAAATTTTCTGTCTCATTTCCATCTCACTCATTTACACAGATCAAAGTAACGGTGAAGAAGAAGTGACTATGATTTAAAAAAGCAATTATTGAATCCTGCGAGCGCATTCCCCGTAGTTTGCTGCGGGGTTAGCGAGCACAAAAAAATAAACAAGAAAGGATCGAAGATTAGCTTCGCTGAACTCGTAAACTCGGTTCCTCGCTGCTAGCGGCGAGGAGCTTCAATAATGGAATCGGAAGCAAAGTGGATACAAAAGCAGCTATACAATGCTGCTTGAAATTAAAAACATATAAAATTTCAGCAATTGCATGATTTTTATGCATGGAGCTATATAGGAATAAAAGAATAATATTTAAAATGAGTATCGTGAATCAATAATACGACAATATGATTGATAATAAGACATATACCTATAACCATAATATCGCCCCTAAAGGGGCTTAAAACAATACATCTTAATTGAAAGCACCGGCGGTGCGATATTATGGTAGAAAAGAAATGTTGTGAACTAATTGATAAGCGCCGTAGGTGCGACATTATGTTTTTATTATTCATAGCCGATACTCATTATACTTAATAATTAAAACACTGAAACATCGTTGCACAAACTGATACTACTTAGGTTAACCCTGTAATTTCTGGCAACCATCCTGATGAAACGCTGATCAGGAAAGTTTTTTATACAACCGGTTCCTCTTTTAATCTTACTCCGGTAATTTATTATTCAACCTATCAGGCTCATTTTCTGTCCTTTTTCATTAATCATGAAATTTTTTACTTTTAACCAATGGATTAAGTAAAAGATTGTACATAAAATGAAGCTTGTGAAATTTAAGAATGGTGTTGCTCTGCTAATAACTTTGTTTATTACTGGTGGAATAAAAATACAACCTGCTTTCTTGCAACAAGTCGAAGAAAAATATACTCAGACTTATGAGAATGTACAAAACTTTCATTATCCGATTTCAGAAAAGAGAATTTTATTTCAATCGTTACCCCCTAATTTTGAATATAATGGTATTAGATGTATTACAAAAGATTATAAAGGGTACATGTGGTTCGGTACTGCTGATGGATTGATAAGGTACGATGGTATTAATCTTTTTGTATATGAAAATGATCCGGATGATTCACTAAGCATAAGTCATAATGCGATTACTTCAATGATGGAGGATACGAATAAGAACTTATGGATTGGGACTGCTAGCGGTTTAAATCTGTACAACAGGGATATGGATAATTTTATTTGGGTGAGCAGCCTTAGTGAAAATTTAAGTCGTTTGAATAATAATTACATCAGTGCAATTTGTGAAGATAACAAAAGGTTATTATGGTTGGGTACTATTGGAGATGGTGTAAATGTATATGATCCGGATAAGCAGTATATAAATCATTATTCCTATTCACCTGATGATTCCATTGCTATTAGTTCTGACAGAATTACTTGCATCGTTTTAGATAGAGAAGTTAATGTTTGGTTAGGTACGCAGAACGGATTAAATCTGTTTTTAGGTAAAAATAAGGGTTTCAGAAAATATTATTCAGAAGAGGGTAGAATAGAGAGCATAAGTAGTAATAATATTACTTCTCTGGCTGTAGATTTGGAAGGTAATTTATGGGTAGGGACAAAGGGTGGGGGCATAAATAAGCTAATAAAGAGAAATGATGATATTTTATTTCAACGATATTATAGCAGTTCCCAGGCGGGCAGTTTGTCAAGTAATTTTATTCTTTCACTCAATGCAGATAGCTGGAGTAATCTTTGGATTGGGACTGAAAATGGAGGCTTGAATAAGTTACCTAAAAACGCGAATCATTTTGAAGTATTCAAGAATGTAGAAGGCAGCAATAGCAGTTTAAGTAGTAATTCCATTTGGTCTCTTTATTGCGATAACGAGGGGCGAATTTGGATTGGGACCTATAATAAAGGGATAAATGTTATTGATGAAAAATTCAGCAAGTTTGAATCATATCAAAAAAATATCGTTGATAAGAATAGTTTGACCGATAATGATGTAACAGGATTCACGGAAGATAGCCACGGAAATGTCTGGATAGCAACAGATGGTGGAGGAATTTGCAGATTTAATCCTGCACTCCGAAAGTTTGATAGGATAATCCTTCATGATGGAAATCATAATTATCTTTCCAATAATGCCATACAAGCTATTTTATTTGATTCAAAGGGAAATTTATGGGTAGGTACCTGGGCCGGAGGAATAGACCGTCTGAATGAAGACGGGGTGAAAATTGAAAACTATAAAATAGAGAGTAAGCAGGGTACAGGCAACAATAATATTGTAAGTCTATATGAAGATTTAGGAGCGAATGTATGGGTCGGTACAGCAGGGAGTGGATTATTTAAATATTGCAGTGCCACAAATACTTTTAATCAAATAATCTGCGATAACTCATCAGGGATACTTACCGAAAAAGCTTATGTTACTTCAATACTTGAAGATTCCGAAGAAACTTTATGGGTAGGTACATTATTTGGTATAGCGGTACAGAAGAAAAATCCAGATCAGAAATATGCATGTACTAATTATTTCCGGACAGATATTTACCCCAGTTTAAGTAGTAACAGTATTGAAGTTATCTTCGAAGACAGTCACAGAAGACTCTGGTTTGGCACTAGTGATAAAGGTTTGAATTTATTTAAGAAGCAAGATAGTACCTTTATCGTTTTTCAGAGTAAGGATGGTTTGCCAAGCAATTCAATCCGGGGAATATTAGAGGATGACGAAGGTTTTTTATGGATTACCACCAATAAAGGAGTTTCCAAATTTAATCCCGATTCTGTAATCTTTACAAATTATACCAGGGAGGATGGGCTTAATTCCAATGAGTTTTATTTACACTCCTGTTTACGTACAAAAAAGGGAGAGTTTTATATGGGTGGCGAAAATGGTTTTAATGTATTCTATCCGGAAAATATTAAGAACAACAATGTTATTCCACAGGTGTATCTGACAAATCTAAATATAAACAATACTACTGCAGAAATCGGATTTAGAAACTCTCCTCTTAAAAAGTGTATTGAAGGGACCTCAGAAATTGTCCTTGGCTATAAACAATCTTCCTTTACCATCGAATTTGTTGCATTGAATTATACTCGTTCTTCGAGAAATCAGTTTTCTTATAAACTGGAAGGATTTGACATTGATTGGAATTACATAGGTAATAGCAGAAGTGCCAGTTATACAAATATTAAACCGGGCAAGTATGTATTTATGGTCAAAGGTTCAAATAATGATGGTGTCTGGAATAATACACCTACAAGTATACGGATCATCGTTAAACCACCCTATTGGAAAACCTGGTGGGCCATACTCTCATACATTGTGCTCATTTCAGTTTTAATTACTGTTTCTCTCAAAATCTGGAATGAAAGGATCAAAATAAAACATCAGTTGAAATTGGAACAATTAGGTAGAGAAAAAGAACATGAACTTAATGAAGCCAACATCCAGTTCTTTACAAACATCTCACATGAATTCCGAACTCCTCTTAGCCTGATTATTGCACCCCTCGAAAGCCTGGTTCTTACAACACATTCAAAAGTTAAAGAACAGTTGATGGTAATTTATCGTAATGCCCAACGCTTACTTCATCTTACAAATAATCTTATGGATTTCAGAAAGCTGGAAGAGGGAAGAACCCGTGTAATGGTAAAGTATGGAGAAATTGTCAGCTTTATAAGCGAAGTATCATCGTATTTCAAGGTGAATTTTAAAAGGAGGCATATTAATTTTACTATAAATGCCAGCGATGAATTTATTCAAGGGTGGTTTGATCCTGAAAAGCTGGAAACCATAATGCTTAATTTGCTATCCAATGCAGCAAAATACACCCCGGATGGTAGGGGCATACAAATTGTTATAAATACCCTTGATGCAACATGTGCTAAAGAAAAATACGCAATTTCGGAGAAAGCTTCTTCACCTGATGCGCGCTTCATAGAAATTAAAGTTATTGACAACGGTTCAGGAATATCTTCCGAAGATATTCCTTTCGTTTTCGAGAAATTTTACCAATCAGATTTTGCCAGAAAGAAGAAAAACTCAGGAACGGGAATTGGTCTGACACTTACGAAGGGATTGGTTGAATTGAATCATGGACTTATAAAAGTAAGAAGTATTCCAAATCATGAAACCTGTTTTTCATTCGTTATGCCTATCGACGTTACATCCTTTTCAGTAGATGAAATCGTCGATGAATCAACAAGTGTGCTTAGCAGTACAATAATAGACATACCGGAAAAGCCTGGGTTGAGTCAACATAAAGGCGATCTGAAAAACAAACATGATAAAAGAACAGATTTATTAATTGTTGAAGATAATTATGAGCTCAGAACTTTTTTGACACGTGAAATGAGTGAAAAGTATAACATTCTCCAGGCAGAAAATGGGGAACAAGGTATTGAGCTTGCTTTCCAGAAAATACCGGATTTAATAGTCAGTGATGTTTTAATGCCCCAATCCAGTGGGATCGATTTATGCAATGTACTCAAGGCAGATATCAGGACCTGTCACATTCCGATTATTTTACTAACTGCCAAGACATCCATTAGCGAACAGGTAGAAGGTATTGATACCGGAGCTGATGCTTATTTGACGAAGCCCTTTAATATGCAATTCCTGGAGGCTAAGATCAATCAACTGATCCAATCAAGAAGAAAATTATATGCCCACTTTAGTCAGGATGTTTATATCATGCCCAATAAAATTACGGATAATGAGATGGATCAGCAATTTATTCAGAAAACAATTGATTATATAGTCCTCAATATAGCCAATGATAAACTTTATGTGGAAGGCTTAGCCTCTGAAATGAGCATGAGTCGAAGCAATGTGTACAGGAAAATAAAAGCACTGACAGGTAAAACAATTATCGAATTTATTACAAGCATCCGTCTAAAGCAGTCTATAAAGCTCATGGAGATGAGTAAGTATTCCCTGTCCGAGATTGCTTATATGACTGGTTTTTCCTCACTATCATATTTTACTAAGTGTTTTAAAAAGCAATATGGGAAACCACCCTCAGATTACCTCTCATAGGTTGTATATGCATTATAATCTGTAAAAAGGATATCTTAAATTTCTTGCATTCCGTAACAATTTAGTGCGAGGAAATTTAAATCCTGATTGAGAAAAAAATCGGATGAATATTTCTTGATAATCAAATCGTGTATTGTTTATAATTATGTATTAAAAGCTTGATTTAGGCAGAAAATTTACTGTTAGCAATCTAATAACGAATCAATTTACCTGATTTGGTTTATAGAGTAAGGGCAACTAACTTATTGGCCAGCCACTTATTTCAAAAATTAGGGCTTTGTTATTGCTATTATTTGCAGGTCTTTTTTGAAAGTTGCAACAATTTTCCAAACCATTGAATTAAAAGTTACAATCTATATTCTATTGTGTTGATAAATTTCACGTCCAGATAAAAATTTTCAAAACTAACCTATTATACAAATTTTCTGTATGAAATTGATTGATAATCTGTTTAGAAAATTGCATACAGTAAGTTGCTTGGCACTGCTTATCTCCTTTACCGGTATAAGTTACCTTAAGGCAAAAGTAAATCAGCCAAACGAATATCTGACTGGAGGCACGGTAGCATCCGCCACATTCGGGGAAGCTCTGCCCGGCATTACAATAGTCGTAAAAGGAACTTCGGTTGAAACTAATAGCGATGGTGTTAGTCAGTATTTCTTTCTGATTGCACCTGGCAACAACCTATTTATACCATTAATTGCCTTTGGTTGTGAGGTAATATTTGAATCACCAAAACATAATTTTCTTCCTTTATCTCACAGAGAGGTAAACATGAATAATAACCTGGAACATTATCCTGGATGGTAATCTAAACTCATTTTCTGAAAAGAATTAAAACTGTATAATTAAAATGTAAAATGGAAAAAACTATCAAAGAACTTTATCGATCCTTTTCTTTAAAATATTTGAAAAGGATTACCTTGCTGAAGGGCTTATTGCTTTCCTTTATATTGTTCTCCGGCACATTGTCCTTTGCACAGGATGTTCGGACTGTAAGGGGATATTTGGATGATGGAGACGGCAATCCTATTGCCGGTGCAACAATAGTAATTAAAGGAACTCTGACGGGTACCATTACTGACGGGAATGGTAATTTTTCATTGGATGTACCTGTTTCGGGCGAGCAGATTCTGACCATTTCGTTCATCGGAATGTTAACAGAAGATGTTAACTGTACGGGATTAGATCTTATTAAGGTAACGCTGCTTACAGATATCCAGCAATTAGATGATGTGGTTGTTATTGGATATGGAAAACAGAAGAAAGAGAGTATAGTAGGCGCTATTTCGCAAACAACCGGTGATGTACTGGAAAGAGCAGGAGGTGTGTCCAATATAGGCGCAGCTTTAACCGGGAATATACCGGGCCTGATTACCATGCAAAATACGGGGGAACCCGGTAGCGAAGAACCCATTATATTTTTAAGGGGGCAGAGCACATGGAACTATGCTACCCCTCTTATTTTAGTCGATGGGATTGAGCGTCCCATGGGCAACATAGACTTTAAATCCGTGGAAAGCATATCGGTATTGAAGGATGCTTCCGCTACCGCGGTTTTCGGGGTTAAAGGTGCAAACGGCGTTATACTTATTACCACCAAGCGTGGATCTGAGGGTAAAGCAAGCATAAGGGTATCCTCTGACATGACTATGAAAATACCCTCATTGATACCTGGAACGTATGACGCCTATGACGCGCTTAGAGTACGAAATATGGCCATCGAACGGGAGGTTAACATAGACCCCTCCCTATTTCAGGCATACACCCCGATCGCCGAGCTGGACAAGTACCGTAATCCTTCGAGTCCGGAAGAGGCTGAAAGATATCCTAATATCGACTGGCAGAAAGAGTCGTTTAAGGATTATGCCATGTCGTACAGTAACAACATAAGCATTTCCGGCGGGACATCATTTGTTAAATATTTTACCTCAATGGATTATCTGCACGAGGGGGACCTTATGAATGTCCGTGATAACGGCCAGGGATATACCCCGGGATATGGATACGACCGGATGAATTTTAGAAGTAACCTCGACTTCAATTTAACCAAAACAACAACCCTCTCAACCAATCTTTCAGGTTCTCATGGCCGGAAAGAGGAAACCTGGAGCGGATTCGAATATACAATGTGGCAAGCCGCCTATTCGAATCCGCCGGATGCTTTCCCGGTCCAATATAGCGACGGAACCTGGGGTTATTGGCCTGCAAATGAAGTTGATGTACAGAATTCTGTTAAAAATGTATCAAGCACGGGGATAAAGAATGTAAAGACGTCCATTATAAATACCGACTTTACGCTTACACAAGACCTGGGTATGATTTTGAAAGGGCTTAATGCAAAAGGTACTTTCGCCATGGACAATACTTTTATATCTGAGGGAGGTGTATGGAATAATTATGGAACACTTATTGAAAAATGGATTTCCCCTGAGGGGGACGTATATTATAATCAAAATTTTGGCGCTGCCAAGTATGATTATGTAACTCCACCATGGACGGTACGACCTGATAGCATGCTGAACGATAAAACAGAAAGAAAAACTTATTACCAGTTACAGCTTTACTACGAGACCAAAATAAACAGGAATAACATAACGGCTATGGGGCTTTTTAGTCGTGACAAATATGCTAGAGGTAGTGTATTCCCAAATTATCGCGAAGACTGGGTTTTCCGGACAACTTACAATTATGATGAAAGATATTTTATTGAAGTTAACGGGGCATACAATGGCTCTGAAAAATTCGGACCGGATTACCGGTTTGATTTTTTCCCTTCAGTAGCGCTTGGTTGGATGTTGAGTAATGAAAGTTTTTTGAAAAATATTTCATGGCTCGACAGGCTCAAAATCCGCGGATCCTATGGCTTGGTTGGAAACGACCAAATATTAGCTCCGGGTGATGCAGAATATGAAGATTACCGTTTTTTGTACCGGACGGATTGGGAATATTTGGACGAATCCTCCCTTTTGGGTCAGACTACGGGAAACCGAAGTCCTTATTATTGGTATGCAGAAGGCAAAATCGGCAACCCTGACATACGTTGGGAAACAGTAGAAAAGAAAAACCTGGGAATTGAATATTCATTCCTGTACGGTCTGATTGAAGGCAGTGTCGATATTTTTAACGACTATACTCATGATATCCTTATAAAGGGTAGTGATAGGGCATCTTTGGCCTATTTAGGCGCGGATGCACCATCGGCTAATCTGGGCGAAGTAAAAGTCAAGGGGTATGAAATCGAAATGAAATTGAACCACCGTTTTGCAAACAGGTTAAGATTGTGGGGAAATGTAACCATGACACATGCCAAAGATGAGATCATTTTTGCCGATGACCCTGCATTGCTGCCTGCATATCAGAAAAAGGAAGGATACCAGATAGGCCAGTACAGGTCGCAAATGATAGGTGATTTCTTTAACACGTGGGACGAAGTTTATGGCAGTACGGAATGGGAGGCAAACGACAACCTTAAATTGCCCGGCGAATTTAATATTCTGGATTTTAACGGCGACGGTAGAATAGATCAATATGATGATGCGCCAAACGGCTACCCGGAAAGGCCACAAAATACTTACAATTTTAGCCTTGGTCTCGATTATAAAGGTTTTAGCTTTTTTGTGCAATTTTACGGTGTAAGTAACGTAACCAGGTATGTAGGTCTAAGTAATTTCAACAAGCAAACAAATGTAGTTCATGAACAGGGAAGTTACTGGTCAAAAGACAATCCCGATGCGGAATCGTTTGTACCGAGGTATGTAGAGAAATTTGACCGATACGGGAACTTTTACGCGTATGACGGGTCGTATTTGCGTTTAAAAAATGCAGAATTAGCCTATACCTTCGAGTCAGGCTTTGTAAACAGGATCGGGATGGAGTCATTGCGAATATTTTTAAATGGAAACAATCTCCTTTTATGGACTAAAATGCCGGATGACCGCGAATCAAATCTTGATAACGCTGGCAATACTGGCGGAGGCGGAGGGGGTGCCTACCCCACTGTGAGGAGAATAAATCTTGGAGTAAGTATTGTTCTGTAAAAATTATTAAATCATGATAAAGAATAAAAACATAAGTAATTTAATATGGGCGTGCATCGTTGCAATGGGCCTCTTGATAGTGTCGTGCGAGGACTATTTGGACAAGGCGCCTGAAGCAATCATTTCCGACCAGGAGGTCTTTGGTACTTTTAAAAGTTTCCAGGGATTTGTAGAAGAGATGTACCATTGTATACCTGATTATACAAGATCAATCTGGGTTGCAGACTGGAATATAGGCGACGAAATTTTAGCAACAACAGTCGACTGGAGGTTAAATGTTCATTTTGATAACGGCGATTACTGGTATTGGTATACTTCGGGGGGACAGGGATGGGACCAAAGCTACTTTGGGGAGGACGAAGGAGCGGTTACCGGTACCGGAGCTGATGGATGGCAAAAGAAAGGATTATGGCCTTTAAGCTGGTACGGCATACGCAAAGCCAATGTTGGTCTGGCCAATCTGGACAAACTTGTAGAGGCGACACAGGAAGAGAAAGATATTATTAAAGGGCAGCTATTATTCTTCCGCGGTTTTTTCCATTTTCAACTAATGAGTTTCTGGGGAGGGCTTCCTTATATCAGCGAGGTACTTGGAACTGATAAATTGGATCTTCCCCGGCTGACTTACCGGGAAACAGCTCTTCTCGCAGCCCACGATCTTGATTCGGCAGCACAGTATCTTCCGGCCAATTGGGACAATACAGTAGCGGGGAGAGTGACCCTGGGAAATAACAGCCAACGCGTAACCAAATCAACGGCTTACGCTTATATGGGTAAGGATCTGCTTTATGCGGCAAGCCCTTTGATGAACAAGGTGTCGACAGGCAATGCTTCCTATGATGAAGAATTGTGCAAAAGAGCAGCCGAAGCGTTCTATAATTGCCTGTATTTGTCACAAACGGGGCAGGCATTTTATCAGCTTACTGAATGGAGCAGGTATCGTGAAAATTTCTATACGTTGAACGGAGATATTCCCGGCTACCCGGAATCGCTTATGACACCCAGGTTTTATTGGAATAACACAGGTTATGATGCGACTATGTCTTTAGATCAACCACAGGTATTAGGTTTTGATGGTAATATGGTATCGCCTACACACAGTTATGTTAAAAATTTTGGCATGGCCAATGGATTGCCGATAGATGCGGAGGGTTCAGGTTATGATCCGGCCGATCCATGGACCGGGCGCGACCCTCGTTTTTACGAGTTTATTGTATATGACGGCGTACAGGTAATCCAGGGAGGAACTTCTGGTGATGATTACAGGCGCTATGCAAATCTGTATGGCGGCCTAGGTAAAACTAATGGTAATTATCGTGATGACCTGAGCGGTAGCCGCACCGGCTATATGTCTCGTAAATTTTTTCCCCTGGAAGGCAATGAGGTGGATGCTGTTCCAAATAGATTAAAGTTACCTGGTTATATGCGTCTGGCTGACGTTTATTACATGTATGCGGAAGCTGTATTATACGGCTACGGAACGCCGCAAAGCAGCTACGCGGGAAATAGCGGTTTTGTTTTAACAGCCGAAGATGCCGTGAATATTGTCAGGGCCAGGGCCAATGTGCCGGGTGTTGATGCAAGGTACCTTGTTTCCAAAGAAGCCTTCATGAGCGAGATCATAAAGGAAAGAGCCGTTGAGTTAATGTCTGAAGCCAATATCCGTTTCTGTGATTTGCGCAGGTGGATGATTCACGGAGAAATGAAATACAGGGAAAAAACAGCCCTCGATTTTGACCGCGGGCCTGACGGTAAACCTATTAACATGGAGGAAAGGATTGTTGTGACACGGGTAGTTGAAGATAAACATTACTGGTTTCCTTTACCACAGGACCAGGTGACCATTTATCCCGAATTCGGACAAAACCCGGGTTGGTAGTATAAAACGTGATCATGTCAGGGAAATATAATTATAATTAACGATTTATACTTATGACAGGGCTAAAGAAAGGTCTCTAAATTTAAAACTAAACAGAAATGAAATATAAAAAAATAGTAACGGTTTTTTGCATAATACTCTCTTTCTTCGCTTTGAAGCTGGGAGGACAAAATACCGATGGAATAAATATAGAATCCATGGTATATGACCAGGGTGAAAACCCTGTTGCCGGCGCTTCTGTATATGGGGACGAGGGAAACGTCATTAGATATACGGATGCTTCAGGCAAGTTCTCTATAGTTGTACCTGCTAATTCCAAGTTGTTTATCAGTGCAGAGGGATTTAAATCACAAACTGTTTCAGCCGTATCCGGGCTTGAGAAAATAGTTCTTGAGAAAGACAGTGTGGAACAAATGGTAAATGTTGCTTATAAAAAAATTGAAAAAAGGGACCTGCCGGGTGCAATAAGTGTGCTGAACCCCGGTGATTACATTAACAGGGATTACAACTTTTCTGTTAGTGACGGAATGTTCGGCAGGGTCGGAGGATTGTTGGGGAGTAACAATATCTGGAATATTGGAAACGCGTTGGTGATGATTGATGGGATACCCCGCAATTTTAATGATATCAGGTTCGAAGAGGTTGAACAAATTACGGTTCTCAAGGGAGTAAACGCAGTAGCCCTTTACGGCAGCCATGCAGCAAATGGGGTTATACTGATCACATCGAAAAGAGGTGAGGCAAATACCCGGAAAATAAATGTAAGGGCCAATTCCGGCCTTGCAACTCCGAAATTATATCCGAAATACCTGAATTCGGCCGAATACATGACCCTATATAACGAAGCTTCTGTTAATGATGGTTCACAGGAATTTTTTAACGACGAAACGATTAATAATTATGCTAACGGTAACCGGTACAGATATCCTGACATCGATTATTATTCTTCCGAATACCTTAATGAGTATACAAATTATAATGATGTTGTTACTGAATTCTCGGGTGGCAACAACGATGCCAGGTTTTATTCCAATATCGGATGGGTAAATCAGTCTACTTTATTGAATATCGGCGAAGGTAAAAACGAGGGTGATAACAGGTTTAACGTCAGGGGGAATGTTGATTTAAACTTAAATGATTTCATATCGAGTACGGTCGACGTGTCGGCAAGACTGGAAAATAGTCGTCGGGGACTGGCCGATTACTGGTATGACGCTACTACGTTTTTGCCCAACAAATATGTCCCGCTGTTGCCTGTAAATATGATAAGCCAGAATTCCGATTCCGCTTCCGCTGATGCGAGACTTATAGCAGAAAGCAGCAAGAATATCATTGACGGGCAGTACATATTGGGCGGTACACAGGAGTATTTGACAAATCCGTTTGCCGATTTGTATGTTGGGGGATACCTTGAATATATAAACCGTGTGTTACAATTAACCAACACGATAAATATTGACCTTAACAGCGTGATGAAAGGGTTATCTTTCCGCACCAAATTTAATGCGGATTACTATAATGCTTACATCCAGTCAATTAACAATGATTATTCTGTATATGCGCCAACCTGGGATACCGTTCCGGGTTCTGATGTAATTACCGGACTTCAAAAATTCGGGACCGATCTCCGTCCGGGTAAACTAAATATCGACGCTTCAGCGCAGACCAGAAACCTGGGTTTTTCTGCGCAGTTCAATTACATGAGGTCATTGAACGATGTTCATAATATTTCGGTCATATTGCTCGCTTCCGGAACATCAATTACAAGGAACAGGATCTACCAGTCATCGACGAACACAAACCTGGGATTGCAGCTCGGATACAATTATAAACACAGGTATTGGCTCGATTTCAGCAGCACTGTCGTGAACTCAACAAAATTGCCTGAAGGTAACAGGGCAGGTTTTTCACCGACATTAAGCCTGGGTTGGCTGCTCAGCGCTGAGAATTTCCTGGCTGGCTCAAATATTGTCGACCATTTAAAGATTTCTGCTTCCGCCGGTATTTTGAACACCGATCTGGTTATTTACGACTATTACCTTTATGAAAATGTGTATTCATCACAAGGTTATTTTGCATGGAACGATGCACTATATTCAAATTCGGCAACCACTTCGTTACGCGGGGAAAATCCCGACCTCTCGTTTGGCAAAAGGAAAGAGTTAAATATAGGCCTTGAAGGTTCTTTATTTAACCGATTACTTTGGATTCAATCAACTTTTTTTATAACACAAATGGATGATCTTCCAACCCAAAGATTTACACAATACCCAAGCTATTTCAGCACATTTGTTCCCTATTCCAATTATAACTGCAATCAGGTTTCCGGGTTCGACGTTTTGATGAATCTGAATAAGAATGTCGGACAAATCGAATTGAATCTGGGAATCATTGCTACGTATGTTAATACGAAAGTCAAAATAAGAGATGAATTGTTTGCTGATGCATATCAAAAACGGCTTGACAAACCTGTCGATGCTTTATTCGGGCTTGTCAGCGACGGTTTCTTTATGGACGAAACCGATATAGCCAACCATCCTCAGCAGTTATTTGGCGAAGTTCAGCCCGGAGATATCAAATACGTTGATCAGAATGGAGATAATATAATTAATGAGAGGGATGAGGTCATGATTGGCCGGTGGGGGTCACCTTTTAATTTTGCCTTGAATTTATCCGTATCCTATAAAAACCTGACACTGTTTGTTCAGGGTACCGGTGCAACGGGTGGAGATGGCGTAAAAACGGGCGATTATTACTGGGTTGACGGAGATGATAAATATTCCGAATTCGTACTTGACCGATGGACCGAGGATACAAGAAATACGGCCACATATCCCCGTTTAAGTTCAGGACAGAATAACAATAATTTCCGGTATTCCGATTTCTGGATTTTTAAAACCGACCGTTTTTACTTAAACAAAGTACAGGTTACATACGATCTGCCGGCAAATATTTTAAGAAAAACATTTGTCAGGGAACTTGGTGTGTATGTAATGGGATCGAACCTGTTCACTTTCTCCGAGAATAAAGATATATTGGATTTAAATGTTGGGGGCACTCCTCAGCTCAGGTATTTCTCTCTGGGAATTAGAGCCAATTTTTAAAGATTAAACATTAAAAAATTAACAGGCATGAATAAATATATAATACTTTTAACGATCGCGATGGTCTTAAACGGGTGTGAAGAGCTCCTTGAACCGTCCGACGACAACCATCGAACCCTGCAGGATATTTACGATGACCCTGCTCTTGCGGAGGGGTTGCTTATGAATGCTTACACGCGGCTCCCAACAAATAGTTACTCGTTTAACGATGTAGCTACCGATGATGCGGTTACTAACGATAAATTCAGCGGTTATCTCAATATGGCGACAGGCCAGTGGTCTTCGATAAACAACCCCGTGGACCAGTGGAATAACTCATACACGGCAATAATGTACCTTAATTTGTTTCTTGCCGAAACTGACAGTGTGAATTGGTCATATAGGAGCGATACTGCCCGGATGTTATTTAATGCCCGGCACAAGGGCGAAGCTTACGGGCTCAGGGCGCTGTTTATGCTTAACCTTCTTAAGGCCCACGGAGGTTTCAGCGCCGGGGGTGTATTACTCGGAGTGCCTATAATTACGGAAGTTCTAGAGGTCGGTTCTGATTTCTCGAAGCCTCGAAACACCTTTGAAGAATGTATGCAGCAAATTTATAGCGACCTTGATGAGGCTGAGAAATACCTGCCTATAGATTATATCGAGTTAGAGAATGATGCGGATGTGCCTAGCATTTACAGGGGCATTACCGTGGAAGAGTATAACAGGGTTTTTGGTGAGGTTAACAGGCAACGGATCTCGGGCCGTATAGTCCTGGCTATTAGGGCAAAAGCTGCGCTCCTTGCGGCGAGCCCCGCTTATAGTGGAACCACTACCACATGGGAAGATGCGGCAAATTATGCAGCAGCCATTCTGAATGAAATAGGTGGTACATCAGGACTTGATCCACGAGGTAGTTTATTCTATATTGCAGATAATATTGGGTACATTAATCTCACATTTGACAGAGATCTGGAAGAGATGCTTTGGAGGGGAAGTAAGGAAGGTAGTCCAGGTAGTTTATATCTGGAACAAGCTAATTTTCCTCCTTCTCTGTATGGTAACGGTAGAGTTAATCCAACGCAAAATCTTGTTGATGCCTTTCCAATGGCCAATGGTTATCCTATAACCGATGAGGTCAACAGTGGTTATGATCCATCAGACCCATACGCTAATCGCGACCCAAGATTAAATAACTATATTGTTGTGAATGGCTCTACTCTGTCGGCTGCTACCATCCTGACCAGCACAAATAGCGGCGATGATGCTGTAGACTATCTCAAAACATCCACAAGAACTGGCTACTATATGCGTAAGTTATTGAGGGAGGATGTAAATGTAAATCCATCATCACAGCAGCCTAAGCTACATTACTTCCCTCATATCCGATATACAGAGATATTTTTAATTTATGCTGAAGCGGCCAATGAAGCCTGGGGGCCCGACGGAACAGGCGCTCACGGTTATTCAGCCCGGGATGTTATTGCCGCTATACGCGAGAGAGCCGGAATTACTCAACCCGATGACTATCTGACCTCTATAAGCAGTAAAGAAGATATGAGAACCTTAATACATAATGAACGACGGTTGGAGCTGTGTTTCGAAGGGTTCCGTTTCTGGGATTTACGCCGATGGAAGGAAGATCTTACTGAACCGGCCTACGGAGTTAGAATTACGGATAATAACTATGTAACGCAGCCTGTAGAAGAAAGACTATATCAGGATTATATGTACTATGGACCGATTCCTTATAATGAAGTATTAAAAGCTGATTTGGTGCAAAATAACGGGTGGTAATAGCTACTTTTAATTATAAAAAATTCAAAGAGATGAAAAAAATTATTTATATATCAATTATTATACTCTCTGTCTTCTCTGCATGCGAAAATAAGGATTGGGAATTTCCGGATTATGACTATACAACTGTATATTTTGCCTATCAATCGCCAATAAGAACCATTACACTAGGAGAAGATATTTATGACAATACGCTTGACAATCAGCACCAGTGTAAGATAATGGCTACAATGGGAGGTGTTTATGAAAATGAAACAGATATCACAATAGATGTAGTTGTTGATAATTCGCTTTGTGACAACCTCCAAATGGTAAGTGAAAGTGGCGATACCGTAACCGGTGTAGCCATGCCCTCAAATTACTACAGCCTGCCTGCAGATATGCAGATAATGATTCCTTCCGGAGAATTGATGGGCGGAATCGAGGTGCAACTGACTGATGCATTTTTTGCCGATCCTCTTTCCATAAAGAATACTTTTGTAATTCCTCTGGTAATGACTTCAGTAATGAACGCAGATTCAATACTAAGCGGCAACACTGGAATTGAGAACCCCGATCGCCGTATAACCAGCGATTGGACTACTGTACCTAAAGATTATATTCTTTATGCCATCAAGTATATAAATCCATGGCATGGTTTTTACCTTCGAAGGGGTGTTGATGATGTAAAAGGCAACGATGGTAATACCGCGCTTGACGCAACTTATAATTACCACGAAAAGTATGTGGAATGGGATGAGGAATGTGGGGCTGAGACCCGGTCGTTGAATGAAATTTCGATATCGCTGAAAACCCAGGATCAGGGTGATATCGATTTGCCTTTTGAGCTCATAATAAGTTTTGATGATAATAACAATTGTACCATAACCACCAGTCCTGATTCAACTTCTTATACTCTGACAGGTAGTGGTAAATTTGTAAACGATGGCGATATGTGGGGAGATGAACCACGCGATGTAATGCACCTGAATTATATCGTTGATTTCGGAACCACTACTCACACTTTTACTGATACATTGGTAATGCGCAACAGAGGAGTAGAATTTGAAACATTCATTCCTGTGGTCCAATAATTTTTGGATTTTAGTATTTGGAAAGGAATATAGGATTTTTTAAACAGGGAGGCTGTAAAAAGCTTCCCAGTTTTATTCTGGGGGGAATATTTTCATATCGTAAGAGACCTATGGGAAGATTATGATATATCTGAATGATTGATGGTTTTTGGTTTCAATAAAGATGTATGATCCCTGTTAAAATATTATGTTTTCTCATGCCTCAAATGTATTGCCTGAAATTGTGTGTTCACATACCTGGTTGGTAGAAGGGATACATATAGTTAGTGAAGGAGCCTAACCTGTTTATCGCAGTATAATTAAACCGATAATGCGGAAGTTACTTTCGATTGGCACGGGTAAATTGGCTGGGTGTTTGGTTAAACAAGCGAGTAAAGCTTTTTGTAAAATTTGATGGTTCGGTATACCCAACCGAAAGCGTTATTTCTGCAATTTGCATATCTGTGGTTACAAGGAGCTGTGCAGCTGTATTTAATCTGACGGAACGAATTAAATTATAAACAGTTTGATTGGTCAGCGCTGAAACTTTTCTATATAACTGCATCCTGCTCCTAGCCATTGATGATGCCAATATGGCTGCAACATGTCGTTGTCTCACACTTTGAGTTAGCTCATTCTCATGTTATGTGCGTGGTTTTAATAATGAATTCAGTTACCATTTTCCTCATTAACAATTAACCAGAGGTTAATTTATATCTAATTGCTTCAATTTTTATAACAATTTCCAAAATAATTATAACCTGTTTGTCGTGATCAACCTAATTTTATTCTTTGAGTTAAACTTGTGGAAACAAGGAATGTGGGTGATAGTGTTTGGATGCACCTGAGTAAAAAAATGAAAAGTCCTACTCCGTATGAAAACATTTCGATTGGAATAAACGATATTTTAATGGATTATAAGATATATAAGCCGAGCAAATAGAACAGTTTTATAAAGAGAATAAAAATCGAGAAATGAACTATTATATTTTTTATTATTAACCAACTAATACAGCTATGAAAAAAAATGTACTATTTGTATTGAGTTTTTGTTTGACAGTGACGGTGTCAAACATGAGTGCCCAGGTTAAACCTGATGGTGATAATCATGAAAAACATCTTTATACATTTGAAGATAATGAAGAAGATGTAATAGGAGATGCAGAAGGTGAATTAATGGAAACTGCAACTGTTCACGATGGAGTTCTTGATATAACCGATCCGACAGAGTTTGGAGGATATCTTTCTCTGCCGGCTGATATTATTGAGATAAATACCTATCCGGAACTAACAATTGAAGCATGGGCTACACCAAGTACTTCTGCAAATAGTGGGAACGCCGTTATGATGTGGTGTTTTGGAACTTATGGCAATCCTGGTTTTCGTTATTTGTTTTTTACTCCTGCAAGATGGGGTATTAATTTAGCAGCCAGGCTTTCAAGTGGACCAACGGAACCATGGGCAAATGAAGATGGTATAAGTGTTGACTGGGATAAAGGAGATTCAACTCTGCACCATTATGTATTAACAATAGATGCGAATAGAATTATGACTATTTATGTTGATCACAGTGATTCCCTTCGTATAGATACCATGGATGCTACACATGGATTGGATAGTATAGCTAATGATGACGCGTTTATTGGAAGGAGTGTTTATTCACCTGATCCAACCTGGAAGGGAACAGTTGAATTGTTCTCAATTTGGGATATTGCACTAAGTCCTGAGGAAGTACAATGGTTACAAGAAGAAGGTCCAAAAAGAGGTCCTGTTGTTAATGGAATTAATTCTTTAACAGGGATACAATCCGTTAACATTTATGCTATAAACCACCGGCTGTATATACAAAATGTTCCAGATGATCTCGAAAACCTTTCGGTAACAATGTATAGTATCACCGGAAGTATTGTTTATCAAAGTAATGATTTCCAAAATGGCACATATATAAACCTGAAACATGGAATGTATATGGTAAAAGTTGAAAGCCGGAACAACAATTTTGTACAAAAGGTTATTATAAATTAAGACCTGCTTTAATATAAATCTTAAAAAGGCCGTCCTTTAATGACGGCCTTTTTTATGCTTTGGGCTTTCAGATTCTTCCACAGTCCTGTAACCCCTACTGCAGGATTGAGTTTATAAAAATTTTATATCAAGCCAATAACTACGAGCAAGGGGGTTCATTGCGAGGTGGAAACTGAAAAAAGCTGGAGGCAAAGTTCTGACCCGAGGAACACGAACCATATCAGGCATACCCGATGGGATGAGCTTGCATAACAAAGTAAAATCCCAGAACTACACGGACATTGGTGTGCAAATATGGAGGGTACATGGTGCTGTGAGAGAACAGATAGGGAAATAATCCCTAACTTCCTACTCTATTAATAAAATTCAATTATCACTTCATTTTATTCGTGATAATTGTAAGTCGAATTACTACCTGCTTGAAGGTATAAGCCAAATATATAAATGAAAAATAGGGTTGCGACATGTCGTGATCTCACACTTTGAGTTAGCTCATTCTCATGTTATGTGCGTGGTTTTAATAATGAATTCAGTTACCATTTTCCTCATTAACAATTAACCAGAGGTTAATTTATATATAATTGCTTCAATTTTTATAACAATTTCCAAAATAATTATAGTCTGATTGTTGTGAAAACCTAATTTTATTTTTTGAATTAAGCTTGTGGAAACAAGGAATGAGGGTGATAGTGTTTGGATACACCAGAGTAAAAAAATGAAATGGCTCACTCCGTATGCAAACGATTTTTTAGTGCGAGCGGAAGTGAAAGACGATAATCCGATCGGGACATCATGTATTTTAATGAATGATTCGTCGTTAATAATCCTTGTGCCGGAGGATCGATTATTTTATAAAGTTATGATTTTGCTCAGCTATTCCGGAACAAAAGAGAAATCGGCAAACGGAGGTCTGCTGGAAACATTTGTTTCCGTATTTCTTAGTAATATCGTAGATGGTTATCATCCTATAATTGTTAAAACGCGTGTCGGGAAGTCAGGCGCAAGCTATCATTTATATCGACAATATTTTCGATAAATCATTTATGAATGCATCTTATTAAACATATTATTAACAGTTACAATGAACGACATACAGGCAACCATCAATTCAATTACAACCGGGCATGATATCTTGGGCTCATCCATTTATCCTTCTATACAATATAGCTATGAAAGCATGATAAGCCATGCCGGAAGTACTGTCAGAAGTATTTACATAGACCGACTTGAGGACTTTAGCAATTATTCTGTCCCGAATGCAATTTCCGGTCCGGAAAGTATTTATGAGGATAGTGAAGAAATAGATCCGGGAATTATTGCAGTTCTTAATCCCGCACGTTCCGAAATACTGGTTACATGGGAATCCTTATTCACTCAATTGAGTATTTACAGTATCGAAGGAAGAGAGCTGGTTCGGAATGACTATAATATACCTCAGCAAACTGCACAGGTATCGTTGGATCTTGCGTGCGGTGTATATGTATTAATGCTTAGAAGCGAGAGGGTATATGGAATGAAAAAAATAAGTATTGAGTAAAAATATCTAAATAATTTAATGTATTTTCAAAATATTCGTATTTATCATGATTACTAAAACTTTTAAAAATTAAACCAATGAAAAAAAGATATTTTGCAATAGCAATATTTGCTATGATTTTTATGAGCACTTACAACCAACAGTCTCATAATACGCTTGTGGTGTATGTTGACCAGGGAGAAGAAATAATCAATAAAAATATCTATGGCCATTTTGCCGAGCATCTCGGAAGATGCATTTATGGCGGAATATGGGTAGGTGAAGACTCTCCGATACCTAATACCCGGGGAATACGAAATGATGTAATTGAGGCTTTGAAAGAAATAAGCGTACCGGTTATCAGATGGCCGGGCGGGTGTTTTGCCGATACTTACCATTGGAAGGATGGTATTGGTCCCAAAGAAAACCGTCCTGAGCTGGTTAACCTGTCGTGGGGGGGTGTTTTGGAAGATAACGGTTTCGGCACACATGAATTCCTGGATTTCTGTAAATTGATTGGTGCCGAGCCATATTTAGCAATAAACGTTGGTAGCGGTACGGTTCAGGAAGCACGTGATTGGATAGCGTATGTCAATTCAAATAAGGGCCCTATGGCCGATCTAAGGAAGAAAAATGGCCGTGAAGAACCGTGGCATGTCAAATTCTGGGGAATTGGCAATGAGAGTTGGGGTTGTGGGGGTAACATGACAGCCGAATATTACTCACATCAGTATAAACAATTTTCGACTTTCTGTCCGGGAGAATTCAAGATATTGTCAGGTGGCATGTCAAATGATCTCAACTGGACAGAAACCATCATGAAAAATACAGAAAAATACCAGCATTTGATCCAGGGCTATTCCTATCACT
Organism: uncultured Bacteroidales bacterium; assembly: GCA_964592225.1. Classification (GTDB taxonomy): domain Bacteria; phylum Bacteroidota; class Bacteroidia; order Bacteroidales; family UBA10428; genus UBA10428. The sequence continues at coordinate 27,672 of CAZQCO010000014.1, read as the reverse complement.
ATTATACAATCTGTCATAACTGGTCCGTAAAAGGTTCTGCAACCGATTTTGACAAGAGTGAATGGTTCAGCACCATGAAAAACACCTGGTTTGTTGATGAAAATCTGAATCAGCATTGTGAGATCATGGATAAGTACGATCCGGAGAAAAAAGTTGCTCTAATTGCCGATGAGTGGGGAAACTGGTTCGATGCCGATCCCAAATTGAATCCATCGGCGCTCTATCAGCAAAATACCCTGCGCGACGCTGTTACTGCAGGATTATACCTGAATATTTTCAATAATCATTGCGATAGGGTAAAAATGGCAAATATTGCCCAGACGGTTAATGTACTCCAGTCGGTGATTCTTACCCGGGAAGACCAGATGGTAAAAACGCCTACTTTTTATGTATTCAAAATGTATAAGGTACACCAGGATGCTACTTTGCTCCCTATAGAATTAACAAGTAACGATTATGTAAACGGTGATGAAAAGATTCCTTCCCTAAACGTCTCAGCATCCAGAGATAAGGAAGGCGAAATACATATAAGCATAGTTAATCTCGATCCTGATAATTCCCAAAAACTCAGTTGTGAAATTCAGGGACACTCGATAAACAATGTTTCCGGCGAGATCATTACTACCGATGAAATGAATGCTTATAACGATTTTAATATGGAGGAGAAAGTGAATATCAACTCATTTTCCGGTTATAAACTGAAAAACGGATTGCTGGAGGTTAGCTTGCCGGCAAAATCCATTGTTATGTTGGAACTAAAAGAGTAATTATTGACGTCTGGGAATAAAGGCAAAAAAAAGTTTTGCCACATACTGGACATAATAATAATTTTAACCGTTCTAAGACTGAATATAATGAAAACATTAATAATCAGTACTATCGTGCTTTATTGTGCGTTTATTCTTCAAATGCAAAACATTAATGCCCAATCCGTTTCAATCGATATGGATTCAACACGCCAATTGATCAGAGGTTTTGGCGGAATACACATACCCGCATGGACAGGCACTATGCTTAATGAAGGTCTGAGCGAAAAAGCTTTTGGTAACGATCCGGGTAAATTGGGTTTAACTATTCTCAGGTTAAGAATTGATCCGGATTCAAACGTATTTTATCGTGAATTGCCCATGGCATTGTATGCAGTGGATAAAGGAGCTATTGTTTTTGCTTCTCCCTGGAATCCACCGGCTGAAATGCTTGATCCCGGATCGGGACTCAGAAGGTTGCACGAGGATTACTACGACGATTATGTGGAGCATTTAAACAGGTATAATACCTATATGGGCGAAAATGGTGTGCCCCTCTATGCTATATCTGTTCAAAACGAACCGGACTGGGGAGATGACTGGACGAGATGGTCAGCTGCCGAAATAATTACATTTTTAGAGGAAAATGGTATGGATATCGAAACCAGGGTACTGGCCCCTGAATCATACCAGTTCAGGCGTCCCTATACCGATTCTATACTGAACGACCCCGAAGCCAGTGCTAGTCTTGATATTGTAGGTGGACATATTTATGGTGGCGGATTGTTTGATTATCCGCTTGCCCGTGAACAAGGGAAAGAGGTATGGATGACCGAACATTATACCAGTAGTGACAGAAGTGCCAACTTATGGCCAGACGCTTTGCTCGTAGGAAGTGAGATTACTAATTGTATGCAAGCCAATTTCAATGCTTATGTTTGGTGGTATATTCGCCGGTTTTATGGATTAATTACTGACGATGGATTAATTTCCAAACGCGGATATGTAATGTCGCAATACTCGAAATTCGTTCGTCCGGGCGCTTTCAGAGTAGATGCTACCCTAACTGCTGCACCCGGTGTAGATGCTTCGGCTTTCAAAACCGATTCTACATTAGTAGTTGTCGTTGTCAATTCAAACGACTCAGAGGTTAATCTCGATTTCACCATACTGAATAATATAGGTGTTGACACCGTCACACAATATACCACATCAGAAACCAAAAATGTTGTGAATGATGGAGATATCCCTTTAACAGGCAACGCGTTCAGTGCAACTATTGATGCCAATAGTATAGCCACCTTTACTTCTAATGCGGAGTCTGGCGGGAAATACAATAATATAACTCCGGTTGCGGATGCAGGTGCTGATATTGTAGTTGAAGATTCCGATGGAAATGGTTCGGAAATTATCACGCTCAATGGTAAGGCCAGTAGCGATGCGGATGGTACAATTGCAATTTATTCCTGGACATTGAACGACCAGCACATTGCATGGGAAGACAGCCTTGAGATTGAAATACCAATAGGCAATCATATCGCTGTACTCGCGGTGACCGATGACGACGGAGCTACTGATACAGATACCTTGAATATTGAAATTAGCAGTATTTATAACACTGAACTATGGGCCGAAGCCGAATGTGTTGTAGTAGGATCTACCTGGGAAATCCTCTTCGATGAAAATGCATCAAATGGAGTATATCTTGGCGCTCCTCTAGGCACTGAAAGTGCTGAGAATCCGTCGACCGACACAGCCGATCACCTGATATACACATTCCATGTTGCAGAAGCCAGCCCTTACAAAGTGTGGGGAAGGGTAATTACGCCCTCGCCAAATGATGATTCCTATTGGGTAAAAATAGATACAGGTCCATGGGCTATGTGGAACAGTATACCCAGTGGAAATACTTGGCACTGGGACGATGTCCATGACGGAGGTTCTGATAATCCGGTGGTTTATCAACTGGATACAGGATATCATGAGTTGAGCATATGCTACAGAGAAGATGGAGCCTATCTGGATAAACTGCTCATTGCCAATACAGGACTCACCCCAAGCGAAACCGGAGAAGAAGGACTTACTTGTACAATCAATCCTCCGGGTCCGGGAGCACTTAATGAAGTTAAGGAACTATCAGAAATTCTGATCTTTCCAAATCCTGCTGTGAACGAAATACAGATCAACTGGAGTAACGGTTTTAATTCCTTATTACTGTTTGGTATGGATGGCAGAAATATGCTTCGGAAAAAGTATCATACACCTGTGCAAAATGCGAGCTTGAATCTGAATCTCGAACCGGGGATGTATTTCTTAGTACTCAGCAATAAAAAAACATCAGTTGTGTCAAAATTGATTATAGAATAAAGATTATGTTGGTGATTACCTCTTTTTTACTTACAATTTGTTTGTAAAAATGATAGTGCTTCCGGTTTAAACACGATAGGTTGTGAACAAACTTAATCCGATTATCAATTTATTGCTCATATAGGAGCATTCTACTATCATAAAAGATGCACCGGCAAAAGAAAAAACCTGGTCACGGAGTGACCGGGATTTTTTTCTTTTAGGTTACCCCTTAAAAAGAAGTCACGAGCGCAGTGAGTAATAAAAGTCATGAAAAAAGTTCTTCTATTAGTTGAAATTTGAATAGCTGTTCAATATAAAAATCAAACTAATGGAAAAAAAACGTTCATGGGCCGAACCCTACAAGATCAAAATGGTGGAACCGGTGTTTATGACCACCGAAGAACAACGGAAAAAGGCCATGGAGGAGGCAGGTTATAATACCTTCCTGCTAAGGTCGGAAGATGTATATATCGACCTGCTGACCGACAGCGGCACCTCGGCCATGAGCGATCGCCAGTGGGCGGGGCTTATGATGGGCGATGAAGCCTATGCCGGGAGCAGGAACTTCTACCACCTGGAAGAGACGGTTCAGAAATATTACGGCTATAAGCACATGATTCCTACACACCAGGGCAGGGGCGCCGAGCATATCCTGTCAAAGATCCTGATCAAACAAGGGGATTTTATACCCGGCAACATGTACTTCACTACCACAAAACTTCACCAGGAGCTGGCAGGAGGTACATTTGTCGATATTGTGGTGGATGA
>CAZQCO010000014.1:8605-23709 GCA_964592225.1 uncultured Bacteroidales bacterium | reverse complement strand
TATGATACAGCAGAACGAACCGGGATACAGCGATAAGTCCGTAGCAGAAATTGTATACGAAATATGCTCCCTGACCGACGGGGCCACCATGAGTTCCAAGAAAGATGCCATGGTGAATATCGGGGGATTTCTGGCTGTGAACGATGAGGAGGTTTTTGACAGGGCCCGCAACCTGGTGGTCATTTACGAAGGGTTGCATACATACGGTGGCCTGGCAGGCCGCGACATGGAGGCACTGGCCATAGGCATAACGGAATCGGTGCAGGACGATCACATCCGTGCCCGAGTGGGGCAGGTGTTCTACCTGGGCGAAAAGCTTCTGGGTATGGGCATACCCATTGTCAGGCCTGTCGGCACACACGGAGTTTTTCTCAATGCCAAAAAGTTCCTGCCCCATGTTCCTCAGGACCATTTTCCGGCGCAGACCCTGGCGGCCGAGATCTATATCGACTCCGGTGTCAGGAGTATGGAACGGGGGATCGTTTCGGCAGGCAGGAACAGGGAGACAGGCGAAAACAATCATCCCAGCCTGGAGCTGGTGAGGCTGACCATCCCGCGAAGGGTATATACCCAGGCCCATATGGACGTGATTGCGGAATCGGTGCAACGGGTATACGAAAGAAGGGACTCCGTCAGGGGGCTGAAAATGGTATACGAACCCGAATACCTGCGGTTTTTCCAGGCCCGGTTCGAAAGGTTGTAAGCGGGAGTCAGGCGCTGTTGGTTATCAGAAAGTGCCAACGTAGCAAACGCACCCGGGCAGAGAGTATACCTGGGACGATGAGAGTTGAAATGAAGGAAGGCTACTCTGGCAACAAAACATTACTATCGAAAAACATTTCCCAGTTTTATACCAATATAAATTGTACGGGGGGCAACCGGTCCGTACATATAGGCCGGGTCACGGTCAATACCCGTATCAAAATCCCTTTGATAGGCATTGAGTATATTTTTAATTCCGGCCGACCATTGCAGGCTGGCCCCGTTAAGTTTTATAGTATAACTGAACTTAATACCTAAGTCGTAGAAAGTTTTTGTGTTACGCAATTCTCCGGCATCAGGATCAGCCTCCGGCCCAAAATAGGGTACCAGCATAGTACCTGTGTAGTTTCCGGTTGCTGAAAGACAAAGGTTTTTAGCAAAATCCCAGTCCATAGCAAAATATCCGTAGCGGTCAGGCGTTCTGAAAAAACGTTTTTCATCAAACTCCTGAGGAATATCGTATGTACTGGATTGAAGTGTAAAGCCCGATGTTAACGAAAAGACTTTCACGGGTCTGATTTTAAGCTCCATATTGATACCCTGCACAGTGGCCCCATCTTCGGCATTTTTCCTGGTATAGATTACCGTTCCGTCCGCATCGGGAGTCCCAATTTCATTTACAAACGGATTTACGAGGCGCGTATGAAATGCTTCGGCCAGAAACCCGGTGTATACACTTTCTATCAATCCGTTAAAATCCAGCGATGCCGTAATACTGCGGCTTGTCTCCTGTTTCAGGTCAGGATCGTTCCTGTTTATTACCTGCCGGGAGCCGGAGGTTTCAATGTGCAGGTCTTCGTCAAATATTTGCGGGGCACGGTATCCCTGTGAGTAGCTGATCCTGAACTGCAAGGGCTTCCATAGTTCATACAGGAGGCTGATTCGCGGACTAAAAACCTGCCCCGATTTGACATTATCATCTTCTTTGATCAGGTCTTGTACCTTGTAGGTATCATACCTGCCGCCAATGGCTATTTTAGCTTTTTTCCATGCAAGTTCGTATTGGGAAAAAATGCCTGTTGTAACGGAAGACTGATCGGACACGAGGGTATTTTCGGTATGAGGGATTTCAGCTATTGAATCGTTCACAATGACGGCATTATCATAATCAGGGTAGCCCAGCTTTTTGTCGGTCAGGAAACCTCCTGTATTTTCAATGCCTGCAATCAGAGAGGCATTTCCGAGTAATGCCTTATATTGTACTCCTATATTGTAGGTTTTATCTGAAGAATAGCCATAGTCACTCAGCGACTGGTTTGCCCCATAATACGAGTCTCTGTTGAGGTATTGCCCTGAAGCGTAAACTGAAAACAGATCGTATTTTCTGAAGTACTGCTCGTAGGTAATGGCACCGATTTTCAGGTTATGTTGAACAGCTTCGGCAACCTCCCTTTCGTGCAGGGGATAATCTTGTTTATTGCCTCCTTCACGCTTTTCTCTTATGGTGAAAAAATCAAACGTTAGTTTATTTCGGTACCCGAAGCGGTGGAAAAACCGGGTACCCATTGTCAGGTTATTGATAGGGGCAATTTCAGAAAGGCTGTCGTTATTTGCATCGAACATGCTACGTTCCCTGGTAAAACCATACAGGGCCATTCCTGTTTTATGATCGTCCGATACCAGGGAAGTATTAAAACCGGCAGAATAATCAGGCGCAGCTCCGCCCGATCCGCTTATACCAATCCCGGCAGATGCCAGGTTAACGCCTGCTTCGTAGGTATTATTCACCGGATCTTTCAAAATTATATTGATAGTTCCGGCTATGGCATTGCTTCCGAACAGGGCTGAGCCGCCTCCGCGTACCACTTCAACTTTTTCAATCATGTTGGCAGGGATCAGTTCCAATCCATAAACTCCCGCCAAACCGCTGAAAATAGGACGGCTGTTGATCAGGATCTGTGCATACGGGCCCTCCATGCCATTCAGACGAACCTGGGTAAAACCGCAATTCTGGCAGTTATTTTCCAGTCGAAGGCCGGGGCTAAAATTCAGCCCCTCGCTTAATGTCAGCGATTGTGATGTGTTGAATATCTTTGCGGAAATAGTATTAACAATCACCGGGGCCTCCGTACGTTTTACTTCAGCCCTGCTGGCCGATACTACTACTTCTTCAATGTTTAGAAGGTCGGCCTCCAGTTCAAATTTCACCTCAATAGTAGTATTTAATTTCAGCTCAACCTCTTTTTCCAGGGGCTTAAATCCTACTACACTGGCAACAATAATATGCCTGCCTTCCGGCAGGTTGATCAGCTGATAATGCCCTGTTTCATCAGTAACAGTGCCAATAGTAGTTCCTTTTATGGTAACATTGGCATAGGGAATATGCTGTCCTTCAGAAGCCACATGGCCAATAATATTGGCATCGGTTTTCTTATACTGCGCCATACTTAATTGAGCTACAGGAAAAAGAACCACAACGAGGAGAATATATAATTTATACATGAGATTTTGATGTTGAATTTAAAGTAAGGATTTTCGGAAAAATGTGTTTCTTGACAGATGCATCCTATCTGGATACAGTTCTTAATAACCTAATGGACTGAAAATGCTATCTGTAAGAATGTTAGAGTAAAACAGGAGGAGCCCTGTCTTTTAGCGTGATTACACAGGAAGGAACGGTGATGTTACTGAAATACTTTCTGAAGGATACTTCTCTAATAACTAAAACCAGGGAAACGGTGAGGAAAACAGACACAAAAAGATTTCCCAGTTGTTCCATGAAGAGTATTTCAGTTTGGGTATGATGGTGCGATTTGAATGGTTTGGAATCGCTTGCCTTATCGTAAGGGTGGGCATGGCATATAACCCGGCCATCGGCAAGTTGATGCGAATGCATATAGGTCGCCCGGGTTGCGATTTGAACTGCAAATAACGCCACAATCAGAAACGAAAGAATGGACTTTACATCGATTCTATACATTGGCTTTCTCTGCATGCTTATAATTATCTAAATAATCTTATTACAATATTGCATAAATTACAGTATGCTTACGTAGCAAAAATAAATAGGTTCTGATTAAATATCAATACCTAATTATGAGGAATTATCATATTCCTGCTATTACTAATTATTAATTCACACTGGCCTTACAACCTGTCATCTCTAAATGGCTTAACATTGTCAGGAATGAATAAACATTCCTGATGAAATGAAATTGCCTGCTACCTGTTTATAAAAAATACTATTATTCAAACAATGTGATACGCAATGAAGCGTTTTAAATAGGTCGATACGTCCTTGGCATTGCAGGTATCGGTTTCATCGTTAAATGCCGTATAGATGCTTTCAATAAATGCCGAATCGCTGGCAATATAGCTACTTTTTGCTTCAATCACGGCAACCATCGATTCGCAATGCAACCGGAAGTATTCATTCTCGGTATTATCCGCCAGCTGATTCAGGGTGTCTATCAGTGCGGTAATGTAATCGAAATCTTTCTCCGCTTGTGGACTAGGAATTGTTTTCTGAGCATTTGTCTGTAAAGTAAAAAACGATACAATCAGGAAGAAAAGATTGGTTTTGGCTTTCATGGAGTTGCCTATTATTTTTATACCAATAGGACAGCTCAGGGGTCAGTAACTCTTATGCCTCAAGACAAGACTGTTAATAATCCGATGGGAATAAAAATACTGTATAATTTTCTATACCTCTCCCCTGCGTTTTTCCAAAGCTTCCCTGATATCGTAACACTTCTGCTTTGTCAGCTCCATACGACTGACGAAGTAAACAGCCAACGATAGGCCGAAGATGGGAATCAGGGCGAGTGCTAGTCGTATCCCTGTAATAGCATGGGTTGTTTGCACCTTAACGGCTGCATCGAATCCTATCCAGTTCAGAATTAAACCGGAAACAAAATATCCCAATGAATTGCCCAGCTTTAATATATACGACATACAGGCTGTGAACGAACCTTCGCGGCGCTTCCCTGTATTCAGCTCGTCGAAGTCGATAATATCAGCTCCAATGGAACTGTGAAGCATCCAGAGTCCCGATGCAGCAAGTCCCATCATCCCAGAGGCAATGGTTTGCAACCAGGGTACCACAGGTGTATACAGGAACCAGGAACTTCCATATGCTATAATTCCAATTACACCGGCTATCATTGCGGCCGATCTTTTTGCCACAATGCTGGCTACGCGATTAAGAATAGGAGCTCCAATCAATCCTCCAATCATAAAAGCAATACCCATCCAGAAATTCCAGTTATCGCCTATTCTTGTATCGCCACCGCATACATAGTACACAGTCGCATAATATCCCAGGGCCCCTACCATGCTGGTTCCCAGGGTGAAGGAAGCACCCATCCCCAGCATCATGCGGAAAGGTCTAACTCTAAGTGTTTCATAGAGTGAGGCTTTAAGTGAAATTCTGGCGGTAATTTTAGTAACCACTTTATCGTAATAGCGTTCTTTAACCCGGAAAAAAATAATAACAGCAAATATTGCCATCAGAACGCCTAAAATACTCGTATAGACTTGTATGCCGAAAAGCGTATTCTTATTATCTGTTCCGGGAATAAGAAACCAGGCCAGGTTAGTAAAGCGGAGCGCATAAAAGTTCCCGACCTCAAATATCTTCTGCATTACGCTTCGGTATGTCATAACGGATGTACGCTCGTCGTAATCGGGACTTAACTCAGGTCCCAGGCTATTGAACGGAACGGTGAAAAGACTGATCAATGGAATATAGATCAGTGAGGATGCGATCATATACCAGAAAACGACCGATACGCCCAGGAAATTAATATGCGACCAGGAGGGTGATACCAGGAATAAAGCAGGGAGACCAAGTCCGCTCAGAATTCCTGCTACAAGAATAAAAGGTCTCCGACGTCCGTGTTTTGAACGGAAGTTATCCGATATCCATCCGGCAATAGGATCGGCAACAGCATCGTAAAGACGGATAAGGGTCAAAGCAAGACCCACGAGAACAGGATTAACACCCAGGTAAATATTAAAAACGGCAAAGGCGACTCCCGGGTACAGCCAAAGCCCCCACATATCGAGACCGGTTCCGAGTCCGTATGATACTTTTGTGCTGATAGGTATGCGATCGCGTATTCCCTTAATGGTCTGTGCGAGAGGTGATTTTTGTGTCATGAAAGAAGATATTTGGCAGGTATGATAATGGCAAGCATACTAAAGTATATATTCAGGGGATGAATATATACTTTTGTTCAGAAGAAAAAAAATATCGATTGTTGAAAACAGATTTACATTAGTAAAGTTTTGGAAGTAATAAAGGGGTAGTAATTTGTTTTAAGAGAATTATAGACTATTTCTTCTGACTCTGGTTATAATAAACCAATGCTTTGTTCATCTTGGAATTGAGATTGTTGATTCGGGTTTGAGTAGCCGGGTGAGTGGACAGGAACTCAGGAGGGCTTCCCTGGCTCAAAGACTTCATTCGCTGCCAGAAATTCACTGCCTGAATTGGATTGTAACCTGCCATAGCCATGAAATACAGGCCCAACTCGTCAGCTTCACTTTCATGCTTCCGGCTGTAGGGTAGAAGGACTCCCACGGCTGAACCTACTCCGAATGCACCCAATGCAAGGTTTCTGGTGGTTTCGGGTTCGTTTGCCAGTGCTACATCGAGGGCAACACCACCCAACTGAACAGCCAGTTGCTGCGAAAGCCTTTCATTGCCATGATTGGCAACTGCATGTGCAATTTCGTGCGACATAACCACCGCAATTCCATGAGCATCGGCACATACCGGCATAATTCCTTCATAGAAAGCTATTTTTCCACCGGGCATACACCAGGCGTTTACTTCTTCGGAAACAAGTACATTAAATTCCCATTTATAGCCCGCCAGCATACTGCTCTGGTTGTGTTCCCTGAAATATTTCTCGACAGCAGCAGTAATAAATCCGCCAACTTTCTTTACATCATTGATATACTGCTGATTGGTTGAAAGTTTATTATCTGATAATACCTGTTTGTAACTGTCGCTACCTAATGAAAGCATTTGTGAAGAAGGAATGGCCGTAAACTGGCGCCGGCCTGTAAGAGGCACAGTACTACAGGTAACTATCAGGAGCGTCAGAAAACTAATAACGGTGAATTTGGTGAGTTTCATATGGTGTTTTATTTACGAATATTGAAGGCTGTTTTAATATAAGTATGAAAGTTACTCAAAAATCAATCTTGATACATTCTCAAATTGCTACCTTATCTTTTTGGCTCAGAGTTATATTTTTAAGTCTCCTGGAAGTAGAAGATCTTTGATTGTACTCAAACTAAATTATTTAGTGTACGAAAATTTTGTTGTAAAATAAAATCAGCTTCTTATTGATCTAGAGTGAAGGTAAAGCATTCAGGTAGTCATAATCGACAGGATTACCTTCCGAGCAATCCCAGATGATACTCTGAATTTGATAGGTTTGATCAATTGATATTTGTGCAAAATCTTTTGTTTTAAGAATTTCAACAATTTCAGTTAGGCAATCAAATGAGGCTTTATTACATATTAAATAATCTGATGATTCGTCGGGAGCAGACTTATCAGATGCCAGACAGAAAACAGGTATGGGCCGTATCACAGTTTCTCCGGCAGTTATTGTGATAGTTACCGTAACCACAATAATCATTGGTTGATAATCATCAGATCCTGGAAAAAACCATGTGCCGGGTTCCAAAGTAATGGTTATATCTTGTGTGGTAATATTTGTAATATACATGACTACTGTAAATAAACCACCCGATGGCATAATACCACTGCTGCTTAAGCAATTCATAATGCAATCATTATTATCAGGATCGGTTTCTGAACAATTTTGAACGCATGCCAAATAATTATTGTATATCTCTCCTCCAGGTTCCATAAGTGATGAGGCATCGCCATCGATAGTAAAATTTAAACCATTGAATGTTTGGTTATCACAAGTCTCATCAAATACATCTGGGGCATCTTCCGGTTTATTGCAACTATAAAAGCACAGAACCAGCATAAATGGTAATAAATAAATTATTCTGTTCATGATGGATTGAATTTAATGTATAAAAGTTTAGTATTTGAGTAAAAAATTGATTTTAAGAAAGTAAGTAAATATAAAAATTTTAGCATACTTATGGAGATTTTTGGGTGTATATTAAAATACCTGGAAATCACCTGCAGATAACCAAATTGAAATTTTCGTACCTGATTTTGTTAATGCATACAAACATAGGGTAAATCCCATTGCTCAGAAAACTGGTATCCATTACAACAGTATTTGTATTATAGGCTTCCAGGCTTTGTAAAAGACTTCCTCCTGTGTTATAAAGAGTAACATTTAGCTGGCCCGCTGCGGTCTCTGGTATTTCAATAGTAACATTGTCTTGAGCCGGATTGGGATATACGTTTATTTTACGAACCGGATCTTTCTCTGCCAGCGAGGAGGGTATCTCGAACTCAAACCAGTTCAGGTTAAATTCTCCCTGTTTCACCAGCAATCGAAGTTTATATCTGCCTTCATTAAGTAATATGACAGTCGATTGTGTCTGCCAGTTTTGCCAGTCGCCGGTAGGTACAAATAGTATGGTATCGAGCGGAGTATAATTCTCTGCATATTGAGCCTGAATGATCAATTCAGCATTGCTTCGGATTGTAGCTACACGGAAATTCATGGTATACTGCCGGCTTTCGGGCGTATAGATCAGGTAATCGAGGTAATCGCCGGCAGCAGCGTAGGATGTATTATATCCTCCTCCTGCATCCTGACAGATTTCCAGTTCAAAACCCTGGTTATAGTAGTAATCTTCAGCCTGAATTCTTCCGGGAATGGCATAACGCACCGGAAGATTATTTAAAACCTCCAATCCAGTGAAGGTTTCCAGTGGATTCGCATCATGCAATACAGAAGTGCCTATATAGGATAGTGTAATCGTGTTTCCATAGAAAACTGGTTCCTCAAGCTGAAATTGAAATACCCTGGCATGGAGTGCATCAATACTTATGGCTCCGATACTGACAGGAAGGCCGTCTGCTGTAATCTGAAAATCGGTAAGTGAAATATCCTGGACCTGTGAGGTGATGTCTTTATTCAGGTATAGAAAAATGCGGTTCCCATCAATTGAGGTTTCGGATGATACAGCTATAAAATCCACTGAATCAATGGAAATCGGGTCCGTAAATTTAATATAGTTGATATTGATTCCGCCTTGCTCAACTACCAGTTTGATTTTTACTGTATCCGCAGGTAAAATAATATCATCCGATTGCCAGCTAACCCAGTTTTGCCAGCCTCCGGTAGCAGGAAGAACAATATTTCCTATTACAGGGATCTCATCGGCCAGGAATCGGACTGTACCACCCACACTGCCTGATGCATACCGGATGTTAAGTGTATAAGCTGCGAGACTGTCGGTGGTAAGTGCGTATTGCATCCATTCTCCATCCTCTGTCCAACCTATATTGTACCCGTTCGATTCATCGGTATCGGTACAGACTTCTATATCAACTCCATCGTTCCGATAGGCTCTACCCTGATTCCAGTCAACCCAATCACCTCCCGCAGAGCCATGATAGTCGCCTGTATCCAGATCAAAATAAGCATAGTTATTCCGTCCCAGGTCGTAATCCGAAGCAAAAATGGCCTGTCCTGGTTTATGATCACTGAAAGGAAGGGTATTCGTACTGAATGGCTGACGGATCATAGCATCGATAACATCGTTCTGGAAAATGCAATTTTCTATCCGGTGATTTCCGGCAAATTGAATCACAGCCTGGAAAGCTTCTTCTGCGGAAGGGGCAGGGGCATTGCCACGCCAGTAATCGATAAGTGAAGTATAATCTTCGTTTACTTCAACCCGCAGGGGATTGTTAACACCAGGCTTTTTTACCGGCCACCACGACCAGCCAATATGATGAGTCTCGCAGAGCGTAATCAGGTTAGTAAACCAGGTATTGGAATTCTCACCCGATTCACCCAGCCATATTGGTACATTATAGCTATCCCTCATTGCGATAATCCAGTCGAGTGATGAGGAATTATTGGTCGTCCAGTATTTATGAAAGCTGAACACCAGGTTTTCATCCCATGGGGTAGGTAAACCTCCATAGTCGTTGGCAAACCAGTTACCTTCGATAATGATCATATGGTTCACGTCGACCTCGCGTATTGCCTCAGTGATATCTATTAAGAGATTCCAGAGCGCAGTGTTGTTGGGATCGTTAAATTCCCAGTTTGGTTCATTGATCAGATCGTATCCTCCGATCCAGGGCTCGTCGCTATATCGTTCCGCCAGTCGGTTCCAAAGAGCTATGGTTTTAACTTTATTTTCCTGACTTTCCCACAGCGAGGGTTTCGTCGGATCGTAATCTGAAATAGCCGCATCGGTTCCCTGTCCACCAGGTGCACCATGCAGATCGAGAATAAGGTACATTTCATTATCGCTACACCAGTCGAGCAGGGAATCGATGAGAACAAATCCCTTATCGAGCCAGGTATTTTCGCCGGACACAGGTTCATCCTCGATAGGAAGAGTAAACCATTTATAATGCATAGCAACACGAATACTATTAAAACCCCACGACTTCATGGAGTCGACATCGGTTCGAGTAAAATGCCAGGCAAGCCAGGCATTATAAAAACTGTCGGTTTGGGACTCTCCAATGGTTTGAATGAGTCTGTTTCGGAACTCATGCTGAGTAGGAGCAATATCCGAAGTCTGCATCATATATCCTTCCTGCAGCATCCAGTTTCCTGTCCCTATACCCCGGAGAATCACTTCTTCAGTTCCACTGTAAATATATTTACCTTCAGTGTGCAAAAAATCCTGGGCATGCAGGATCGTTAGCCCGCAAAAAAAGCATACCGGAATGAAAATACTTATCCTTTTCATTATCCAGAGTTAAGTATATAAATATAGCGAAATGGAAGATGAAATGAAATACTTAATTAAAAGGTAATCGAATTATGAGAAAATTGTAAATAAACTATACCAATTGTAAGTAATGGTAAATAGAGAAAAGGGAATGTATGCAGTATTTAATTCCGCCTCAGCAATCCGGAAAAAAACCTAAAGATTATCCCGGGTTATTTTGCCGGGAAAATCCAACTAACAATTTTCTTTTCCGATTGAACGTCTGAAGCATGATGACTGCATCCCGACAGATTATAAATAAGGACAACCAGAATTGCCCACAATCCTAATTGAACAAGGATTTTCACTCCTGTTATCAGCACAACATTTTTTTTCATACTACTGTATACAAATAATTTAAATATCACCTATAAAGATCTCTGATTAGTAAGACAGGAAAGGAAGAAAAAAGTTGCGTAGGTAAGGCATGATTTTTATCATACAGGGTGTGAAAAATACGACGAATTCTTATAAGGATATAAATTTACCGGTCGTTGTGCGTTTATCAATAAAAGGGCAAAAAATTATCATTTCATGAATCTTGCTCTGGGGAGTCAAGCTCATAAACGGAGTGAATAAAAAATATAATAAAAATACCTCCGGAAAAAGATGTTTACTTCCGAATTACCCTAAAAACATTTCATCTTGCCTAATGGCCTCTATAAGATAGTAACGTTATTCCAGGTTATAACATTTAACATATCGATATTAAATGCTATTAATACTTTTATTCGCGGAAATTATCGCGCTTTGGTTTGGCTTCGTTTACTACAATTTCTCTTTCTTTAAGACTTGTACCGTTGAGCCCTTCAATGGCTTTAGCAGCTTCATCGTCGTTTTGCATTTCCACAAAACCAAATCCTTTGCTTCGTCCACTATACTTATCGGCAATAATTTTTACCGATGTTACTTCACCGTAACTTTCAAAAATTTCCTGAAGATCAGATTCTTTAACCTTAAAATTAAGATTACCAACATAGATGTTCATTGTCAATGATATTAATTAATACTGTAGCTCAATAATAAGCTTTCTTTACTGTAATTTTTTTTCCATCCCAAGTGCCTCCGTTTACATTTTTTATTACATTGATAGCTTGTTTGTTATCCGGCATTTCAATGTAACCAAATCCCTTCGATTTACCTGTGTAATTATCCCTTATGATCTGGGCATGGGTTACATTACCAAATTCACGAAATGCATCCTTTAAATGTTTTTCCTGGATGTGTTCATGTAAATTTCCAATGTAAAGTTTCATAAGAGCAGTTTTGTTTTAGGTGTGAATATCCAAATGGTTAATGCAATTGAAATACTTGTTTTTTCAGGTATCAGGTACCGAAAAAGCAAATGGAGTATTACGTCGCATTTCAGAAGATAAAACCAAAAAATGAATATTTGATAAATGAATACCTGTGGCCGGTTTAATAACAGTTTGGACACAGTGGGTAAGCATGGAATTTTTACCTGTTTTGTTGTGTAGGGCATTTGCTCTTTGACTTTTTTCTTTTCTTCCGGCAGCGAATAAGCCTGATCCTATCTCCGGTAAGGGAAGTACAGCACTATTATCTGCCACAAAAAGGGGATGATTTAAGCAATTGCACGGAGGAATATTATCCCTTTTGCCTAAGGTATAGAAATACTTTTTGGCAATGTATTCAGGTATGCCTGCTTTCTTCATTGTGAAGACTTTTCCCGGATCAAAGCAAGTGTCAGAAGTAGAAAAAGATAGGCTCCGACAGTCAAAAAACTTTAATCCGGATTTGAGATAAAGGTAATCTTAATCATCAAAAATTGAATAAAAAAAGCAATTTTAATTGGTACCTGAGCAATTTGAATTGCCCTGTAATTCAATATTAACGGGTAATAGATAAGTTATTAACAACTGAGTTGAAAAATGGATTTTATAGAATTACAGGCATTGACGAGGTAAGCAATATTTCCTGAAGAATTTTTATCCTTATTTAATAAAATGGTATTATGTTTGAGGTCTCATTCAGGTATAATATTTGAGACCGAATAATTTCTGTTTATATCAATGATTAAAAAGAAAAATGTTACTATTATCGGGGCAGGTATAGGTGGTATTACTACGGCAATTTATCTTTCCCGAAATGGTTTTAATGTTACTCTATTTGAAAAGAATGCATTCCCTGGTGGGCGATGCGGCTGTATTTTTCAGGAAGGACACAGGTTCGATGTGGGTGCAACTCTCCTGATGATGCCCGATACATATAAGAGTATTTTTGCTGAATTAGGGAAAAACCTGGAGGATGAGTTGGAACTTATCAGAATGGATCCTATCTATAAACTTAAGTTCCATGATCAAAAGGAGTTACTGTTCACTTCCGACCTGGTTAAAATGAAGGAACAGTTTGAGGCGATTGAGCCGGGAAGCTATAGCAGATTTCTTGATTATATGAGTAAAAGTTACAGGGTATTTAAACTCTCGATGGAAAATATTATTGAGAAGAACTATTACAGTCCGTTTGATTTCTTTAACCTTAAAAACCTGATTTTATTTGCAAGGATAAATGCTTTTAAGAATCATTACCGTCAAACCAGCAGGTATTTTAAGAGTGAAATAATACGTGCCGCATTGACCTTTCAAAATATTTATGTGGGTCAGAATCCGTTTAAAGCTCCGGCAGTTTTCGCCATGTTACCTTTTATGGAATTGAATGATGGCGTTTGGTTTCCTAAAGGAGGCATGGGGAAAATCATTGAATGCCTTGTATCGGTTGCGCTGGAGAATGGAGTTAATATCCGCTATAATTCAGCGATAAAGGAAATTAAGGTCGAAAATAATTATGTTCAGGGTGTTCTTCTTGAGGATGGCAGTTATCATAACACTGATATTGTGATATCCAACGCCGATCTGCCCTATGTGTATAACGAATTATTGCCTGCCAGCAAATACAGGCGGAGAATCAATCGATTGAATTATACATGCTCGGCCATTGTGTTTCATTGGGCCATGGACATTATTTATCCCGACTTAGAACAACACACGATTTTTGTATCTAAAAATTATCACGAGGGTATCAGTTCTATTTTTAACAAGAGTGGTATTCCTGAGGATCCTTGTTTTTATGTGCATTCACCGGGGAGGTCCGATTCAACAGCAGCACCTGAAGGACAGGATTCGATCACAGTAATTCTTCCGGTTTCGCATTTGGGCATGATGAATGATACTTCTTCCGATGATCTTAAAGTACTCGCAAAAAAAGTTATTTTAAACAGGCTTGAAGCAGAGGGTTTAAAAGGATTTGAAAGTCATATAAAATTTGAGCGATGCTATACGCAAATTTCCTGGAAAAATATTTTTAATCTTACGCACGGTGCTATTTTCGGGAGTTTAAATCATGAAATATTCCAGATGGGTTATTTTCGTCCGCACAATAAGCATCCAAAGTATAAAAATTTGTTCTTTGTAGGTGGAAGTACACATCCGGGAAACGGAGTACCTATGTCGTTAATTTCGGCTAAACTTACTTCTGAGAAAGTGATAAAACAGTTCGATTAACGTTGAAATAGTATTCTATGAGTAATAGTATTAATGAAATATTAGAAATTGCTGAAGAAATTCAGTTTGAAAAAATTACCGATCACCCTAATATTCTTATTGCAGCAGGATTTTGGGAAGAAGAGAGATATCGGGCCGCAAAAATTTGTTATAAGTTTATGCGCATGATCGACGATTTGATCGATAACCGAAAGGCGAAAGAAGAAAAAATATCGTGCATGGAAAAGCAGTTACTTACCGAGAAGGTAAATAACTGGATAAATTGCCTCGACAATATCTCATCCGACGATCCTTTTTTAAAGGAATTAACAGATACTATTACAAGGTTCAAAATTCCCCTGAAACTATTTCATAATTTTTCCACATCGATGCAGTATGATATCGATCACAATGGTTTTCCCACTTTTAATCAGTTCCTGGCCTATGCAAATGGTGCTTCCGTTGCCCCGGCATCTGTATTTATGCACCTTTGTTGTCTGACTAAAAAAAATGGTGAGTTTTATCCGGCTGAATTCGATGTAATTGAAGCAGCCAGGCCTTGTGCCATTTTTAGTTATATTGTACATATCATCCGCGATTTTCAGAAAGATCAGTGGAACAACCTGAATTATTTTGCTTTGGATATATTGGAAAAATATAACCTGAAACCTTCCGATCTGAAAGGAATAGCGGATGGTCATTCCATACCCGATTCTTTCCGGAAAGTGATACAGGAATATTATACCCAGGCTCAACATTACGAGGCAGAAACACTTTCAATTCTGAATAAACTGGCAAACCATATAAAAGGACGATACTTTCTCAGCCTGCAGATAATTTTTAATTTATACCAGCAGGTGTTTAATCGTATCGATATTTGGAAGGGCAGTTTCACAAAAGAAGAATTAAATCCTTCGCCCCTTGAAATAAAGCGGAACGTACTGGAAGTAATAGGGAAGTATTAATTTTTAGAAAAGTAATTTTGATGTT
>CAZQCO010000014.1:0-8505 GCA_964592225.1 uncultured Bacteroidales bacterium | reverse complement strand
CAGCATGAATACAATAAGTTCAATATTATTGAAGAGGATGACATAGCAGTAATTGCATTTTTTAATGATACAGCCGTATAGTGTGATTGTTTAAAAAAAATCAATAATGAGATTGCAGAAATAAAACGGATTTTTGTTGAGAAAGAATATCGAAAAAAGAGGATATCAAAATTGATATTGCATGAACTTGAAAAACATGCAATTGATGAAGGTTACAGACAAGTTATTCTCGAGACAGGGACAAAACAAACGGAAGCAATAAGTCTTTACAAAACAGCAGGATACAACCAAATAGAAAATTACGGTCAGTATAAAGAGAGGGACAATAGTATATGCATGTTAAAAATGTTTGGCAATCAATAGTAAGGCAATGAAAATAACAATTCATAAACAGTATGAAACTCCCATTGCAGAGTTACAATCCGATACCATTGAAATTAACAATGTTCAGGATGCACTCGACCTGATGGGGAATTCTAATTACTCGGGAGCCCGGAAAATTATTATAAATCAACAACACCTCATCCCAGATTTTTTTGATTTGAAAACCGGCATTGCAGGTGAAATATTACAGAAATTCTCAACTTACAATATGCAACTGGCCATTGTAGGTGATTTTTCTGTTTTTAGCAGCAGGAGTTTGAAGGATTTCATATACGAAAGCAACAAAATCGGAAGGATCATATTTGTTGCTACAATCGAAGATGCATTGCAAAAATTATCGAAGTAAAAACACCAATCAAAACATAAAAATGAAAGTATTTGTCATTGGCGCAACAGGGTTGGTAGGAAGCTATCTGATCCCGAAACTTATTGAAACGGGTCATGAAGTGTTTGCCCTAACACGTTCGGAAAACAAAATGGAACGGATCAGAAGGTTGTGTGCACAGGGTATTTTAGGTGACATACGAAAACCGGAACAATTCCTGAACGAATTACCTTCCGATTTGGGTATTATTGTTCTACTGGCCATGCCGGGTATTACTCCGGGAAAACGGATAACAAAAAATCGGAAGAAAGAATTACTAGCCGAAACCAACGATTTCTTTCGTAACTCTATAAATATTGCCATAAAGTATAATATCCCGGTTATTCTTCCGGGAGGAACAAGTTTCGACACCCGCGAAGGTGAAATAGCTGATGAAACCTGGCCGATTCGTCGGGTGGGTATTACTGAGATTGGCAAGGATACCGATGAAATGGTTAATCATGCCATTGAAACCGGTCACCCTAAAGTAATTCAGTTACTCTACGGGAAAATATACGGTAACGGGGGCCTCTTTCAATTTATGTACAATATGATGAAGAACGGACGAAGTAAAATCATAGGGAGCGGGAAGAATTGTATACCTAATATACATGCAACCGATGCAGCCTCGGCTATTGTTAAGGCTATTGCGAAAATGCCTGTTGGTGAAAAATTCATTATAGCTGACGATACTCCGGCTACCCAGGAAGAATTTACCTGCCATATGGCGGAGCTTATGAATAAAAAGAAACCGGGCAGAATTCCGGGCTTTATAGTTAAAATGGTTATCGGAAGCGATCTGTATGAGGTTATAAGCATGAATTGCAGGGTTTCCAATGTAAAAGCAAAAAGAATACTGGATTGGAAGCCGGCCTTTCCCTCATACAGGGAAGGACTTGAAGACGTTATTAAAGAAATGAATGAAAAGGAGCCCTATTTTGGATAAAAAAAATTATTATATGTTGTGCAACTATTTTGAACTATCCTTAGTCATATATTCAGACAGCTTAAATACGATTTTTTTCTAATCATTTAGGAATTATCTGGAAAACCCTGATCGATAGATCAGGGTTTTTTTATTTAATGGCGATAATTTGTTGTTATCAAGAGGATTAATAAGGGTAAGTTATCTTATTTAGTACTGGTATATACTCCTAATTATCGACGTGATTTAATTACCGATTTCTGAAAATGTCCCTGTTTCGCCTTATTTTTACTTATACGGTTATTGAAAAACGCAGATTAAAAAGTAAAGGCCATGAATATACTGTCAATAATTATAGCCCTGGGACTGTTAATTTTCTTTTCCCATCTTTTTAATGAACTCTTCAGCAGGACAAAAATACCCAATGTTTTACTCCTGTTACTCATAGGGATTATTGTCGGTCCCGTGGGAGGTATAATAAGTAAAGATTTCTTTGGCGAGATAGGCAGGGTATTCACTATAATAACCCTAATTGTAATTCTGTTTGAAAGTGGTGCTGGTCTGAAATTAAAAGAAATTAAAGAATCTATCGGATCAGCTTCATTGCTTACCGTATTCAATTTTATTGTTACTGTTCTCATAACTGCCTTGGCAACCCGTTTTTTACTATCTCTCGATTCACTTAGTGCAGTGTTTGTTGGAGCCATTGTGGGAGGAACTTCATCGGCTGTTGTAATTCCTATGGTTAAACAACTTAAATTCAGTCAGAAGAGCTCATCTGTTCTTATACTTGAATCAGCACTCAGCGATGTTCTTTGCCTGGTGGTTGGATTGGCTTTACTTGATGGTATGGCCATTGGAGAAGTATCGGTAGGAGCAGTATTCTCGCAAATGTGGAAAGCCTTTCTGTTCGCCATGCTTTTGGGGCTGGCAGGCGGATTGATCTGGTCACTGTTAATCAATATGATCCGGAGTATTAAAAACTCCATGATGACTACTCTTGCCTTTGTTTTTATACTTTATGGAGCTGTGGAATTGCTTGGATATAACGGTGGAATAGCTGTACTCTCTTTTGGTATTCTGTTAAGCAATGTTGAACTGATCAATGAAAATAAAACCTTCAGAAAGTTTTTTAAATTCGAAACATCCGGGTTTAATACAAATGAGAGGGATTTCTTTGCCGAAATTGTTTTCGTGATGCAAACCTATTTCTTTGTCTATGTGGGTATTTCCATACAATTCGGTTCACTATGGGTTTATGCAGTAGGATTATTAATTGTATTATTGATTATCCTATTGCGTGTTCCTGCAGTCCGGGTCTTTATCGGTAAAAAGGTAGTTAAACCCGAACGATCGGTTATGTCGGTTATGTCGCCTAAGGGACTTGTTCCTGCGGTATTGGCATCCATTCCTCTTCAGAGGGGTTTAAATCAGGGCGAAATTATCCTGGATCTGGGTTATTCAATAGTTCTTTTTAGCATAATAATTACTTCTTCTCTGGTAATAATACTAAGTATAAATCCGGATTATTTTGAGAATAAGCTGGCTAAGCTTAAAAAGAACAGTAAGACAGAACCTGAAGAAAACCCTCAGAATCAGAAAAAAAAGGAATAATATCAGTACGATCTATATCTTATTATCTGTCCGGATAAATCTAATAATCAGAGTGATTCAATTCATATTTACGGATTGTGAATTACCCGTTAATAGAGTGAATTGCTTATTATTACTTTTATTAACAATTTTACATGCAACTTTTTCATCGATTCATTAGTAATTTAAGTAGATATAATGTTCAATCTTGAGGAGGTAATAAAAGGCTGCATAAAAAATCAGCGCAGAGCCCAGATTGAGCTATACAGGCAATATTCTTCTATGCTGCTGGCAGTTTGCATGCGATATGTGGCTGAT
This sequence comes from uncultured Bacteroidales bacterium, assembly GCA_964592225.1. GTDB lineage: Bacteria > Bacteroidota > Bacteroidia > Bacteroidales > UBA10428 > UBA10428. The sequence goes on along the minus strand of CAZQCO010000014.1, from coordinate 4,921 downwards.
AAAACAGAGGCAGAGGATATATTGCAGGAGGCTTTTTTTAAGATTCTGAAGAGTATTAAAGAATACTCGGGGAAGGGACATTTTGAGAACTGGATGAAGAAGATCGCAGTGAATACAGCTATAACATACTTTCACAGGGAGAAAAAACATTACTATCACGAGGAGATAGAATCGGTGAAGGATTATGAGTTACCCTATACGCTTTCACCCGATAAGGAACTGGATGAAAAAGAATTGTTTGAACTGCTGAAAAAGATGCCCGAAGGCTATAGAATAATATTCAATATGTATGCTGTTGAAGGTTATAAACATAAAGAAATTGCTGAAAAGCTTGGCATTGAGGAAAGTACATCGAAAACTCAATATATGAGGGCCAAGAACTGGATTTTAAAAGAAATGAAAAAACTTAATTTTATATAATGGGTTTACAGTCGCAGGAACTAGAAACTCTGTTCCGTAAAATATCGGAGCGGTACCGTCTCAGTCCTTCTTCGAAAATCTTACGAAGGTTGAGATTCAGGCTATGGAAATCTGAATTTTTCAGTTTCAGCCTCAGAAAGGTGAATTTTATCAATTCTATGATATTTGCGGGAGGTGTAGCAACAGGTGTATTCTATCTTCAGAAATCTGATCAGGAAAAAATTTCACCTGTCAATGAAGCTGTTGTAGTCATGGAGACGGATAATATTGTTACCAAGGAGGAGATTATTGCTGAGACTGAAAGGGCAATAGTCCCAAGTGAGGATAACAGGGAAGTAGCTCGTGAGAGTATGTTGACGGCTATGTTTGAAGTTGAAACCATCCGGGGTTGTGCTCCTCTGCACATTGAGTTTTCCGATAAATCGGTAATGGCTGATTCCTGGGAGTGGGATTTTGGCACGGGCGATCGCTCCGAGAAGCAACATCCGGAATATACCTATCGAAATCCCGGTCGTTATAAAGTGGCTTTAAAAGTTAAAGACAAGATGGGACATGAAGATGTATTTTACCAGGAAATTGTGGTTCTGAGGAGGCCAGTGGCATCACTTGACATCGATGAGGATAATTCGGAAATTGCCGAACGTAAGATAGTGTTTAAAAATACTTCCGAAGGAGCTTCCAAGTATTTATGGGATTTTGGCGATCACAAACAATCAGAGGCTCAGCAGGCGAGTCATGTATACGACGATTTCGGTATATATAATGTAAAACTTATAGCAAAGTCCTCCAGCGGATGCTATGATACGGCCATGCTGGTAAACAAATTCATTGATCAAAACTATGAACTGTCATTTCCTCGGAGTTTTAAACCCAGCCCATTCGAACGGAGCAATAACGGATTTTATGAGAATGCAGGAAACGAAGCTTTTATCTTCTACCCGATTAACATGGGAGCCAGGGAATACAATCTGGCGATTTATACAGCAAATGGCAATAAGATCTTCGAAACCACCAATATCAAGCAGGGCTGGAATGGCTATTTTGGAGGGAGCCTGGCACCGGGAGGTTTTTATACCTATGTTGCAAAGGGAGTTTATCCTAATGGCAAACGCTTTGAGTTGAAAGGGAAGGTAAAAGTGATTATCGAAGATTATTATTACAAATTTTAGGGTCCATGCAACTATTTTAACGATTTCCAGGTCTTACTAATAGGAATTTATTAAAGGAATTTATCTGAAATCAAGCCTCGTCTAATCAGCGGGGCTTTTTCTTTCAATTTCTGGAAAAGAATCACGATTTCTAACTTAAATCCGATATTCGACAGACAGCCCTAGAACTAAGTATGCTTTGAATACTTTCCCGGTGTATTCAACAAACAGATGGTTTTTAATCCTTTCACTCCATAGAAAGAAAACACTTTTCCAGAGAGGAATCCTTGATATATTTGATAGGTTTAGCTTGCAATGATTTATCTATATATTACTCAGAAAAGGTGTATTTTTATTTATTAGAATTCGATCCGGGGGTTAAAACATGTGTATAAAGAACCGATTATCAGATTGCAACATGAAAACTAATCCTGGCAAATATCTGATTCTTCTGATGCTGGCAGGTATTTTTACCGGTTGTGAAAAGGATTTTTTTTGCGGTGAGGATAAGAATAAAGGGATTATAATTGAAAGCATCAATCCTGGCTATTGTATTGATAATTTTACCGACTCAACATTTGTTATCCTTTCGGAAGTTCAACTGGATTCGCTGTATGAATATGAAAACTGTTCCGATGCTGAACGACCGGAAATAAATTTCAATGAACAAACCCTGTTGGGTTACTATGTTGACGGGGGCGGATGTGATATTCAGTTCATCAGGGAAGTTATAACCGACGAATCAGGACAGCGGTATATTTATACCGTGAAAGTTAAAGCATGCGGATGGTGTGCCAAGTTAGGCTATAGCATGAACTGGGTATTGGTACCCAAACTACCGGAAAACTGGACAGTGGAATTCAGAACTCAGTAGTAATGGAATTAATGGCTTCGTATTGCTGGTTGACATTTTGTAGCCGTCAATCTCCCAGGTTTGGATTTAAAATTTGATCTTCCTCTGGTATAGAGAGAAAATAATCATCTTTTGTAACAGGACCTTGCGGAAATCCCCCTTCCAGGGGATGCCGGGTATGTTCCAGTTCTTCAACCCTTTCGAGGCGTACCAGGTCGAACCAGCGGCCTTCGAATTCGCCTGCCAGCTCCCATGCACGCTCCTGTACTACCGAATCGGCAAAGGCTTCGGTTGATAAATCTGAGGGGATATCATACGGTGAAGCCGAATGAATATCGACATGATAGGCCCTGCGCCGGATTTGGTTAACCGCTTCGTAAGCTTCACTGGTGAGTTGACCCGAACGGGCCATAGCTTCGGAGTATGTAAGCAGGGTATGGGCATAGCGGAAGAGAGATATTTTTGAGTTTCCATAAAAATTATTTAATGCAAAATCCCCATATTCTCTGCGTTTTAATGACGGACTATAAAAGAATTTACGAAAAACAGGCCTTGCACAGCTACTCGCGATATCGACATACACATATCCGGTATCTATTTGCCGGTAGGAATACTCACCGGGTACATAAATAGTTGTAAAAAAAGTAATATCTTTCCTGTAACTTTTTGGATACCTGTTATAAAAATTGATTTCCGTGGCGAAACGCCAAAATAACATCCATAATGAATCCGGGTGGGTGAGTAATGTTGTTTCATGTTCATAATATCGGCCGAAATAATACGTATTGATTTCCGTCATTTCGTCTATTGAAGCCGGATCGGCGAAAAATAATGCGAGTACAGTTTCAGGATTGTACCTGTAGGGATCGTCCCAAACATGGGCAAAATCCTCTTCCAGCGAAAAGCCGAAGAAACCGGCACTGTCAATTACTTCACCCGCTTCCCGGGCTGCCCGGGTATATTTTGTTTCATCTTTCACAGGATAACCAGCCCAACTCAGGTACACCTCAGCCAGCAGGGCTTTGGCAGTACCCCGATGAGGTGTACCATACGGATGCCGGGTTTCATTGCTACTCTCAGGTAACAATTTCATGGCTGTTAGTAAATCGCTCTCAATAAATGAATAGATTTCCTCTAAAGTAGACAGGGGTGTTGTATAGTTTATTTCAATATCCCTGATTAAAGGTATTCTGCCATAAGTACGGGTAAGCCTGAAATAACAATATGCCCTGAGCAGGTAGGTTTCCCCTAAAAGTCGTTTTATTTCTTTCTCCTCTTGCCCTGCGGGATTAAACTGAGAAATAATGTTATTGGATGAAATAACGACATTGTATAATACGCTCCAGGAGTGCGATTGTACTCCGCTAAAACCAGAACAATTTTCCTCATAACCGTAATAATAAGAATATGTAGCACTTGATTCACTCAAATCATCACCTTTTATACTTTCCGTGAAGATTTTTTCATATCTGGCATCATCACCGGTAAATATATCAGCGAGCCTGGCCCACACTCCATCCACTGCCGATTCCAGTTCTTCAGCAGATTCTATTTTTCCAATGGAAATTTCTTCTTCATGAAACAGATCATCACAGCCTAAACAGATAAAAATTAGCAGGTATGGAATGAATTTCTTCATTTGTTCAAAATGTAAGGTTTAATGTCAGGTATACTGCTTTTGGGCTAGGGGAAGCCCCCCGGTCAATTGCATTGTCCGAAAAGTTATTATCGGTAAAAGTTGTCGCCTCAGGATCGTAACCTTTGTATTTTGTTATGGTCAGCAAGTTTTCAAAACTTACACTCATCTGCAGGTTTATTGTATTGAATACGGGTTGGGCAAAGTTGTAATGGAACGATAACGATTTTAACCGGATAAAGCTGGCATCTTCAACGAGCATGTCCGATTCGTAAAAATATTCCGTTCGCAGAGATCGTAAAGTATCCGCAATGTATTCGTTAATCTCGCGGTTTACCCCAGCTAAAAGTGTAGCCGCACGGGTGGCGTTGTATTTCTCAATTCCCCAGGCAGCATACCAGACAAAATCGATGCTGAAATTCCGGTACTGCAGGGAACTTAAAAAGTTCCAGGTAAAATCAGGTACTGAATTCCCTATCACGATTTTATCATCATTTGTAAGTTCGCTGTCAGTGGAATCGGCATTCAGGTATTTATCGCCCTGAACCATTACATATTGGTTCGATGGATTATCCCAGTCTTCGGCAGTCATTTTTCCAAGGAAACGATATCCGTATATATTGCCAAGTTCGTCGCCTTCACTTATTATGAAATCAGGAAATAGAATATCGTCATCAATAAACAGCAAATCCTCGTTATCCGCAAGTTTTTTTACGACCTGGTCGGTGGAAGAAAAGTTAAAATTTATATCCCAGATAATATTTTTGGTCTGAACAGGGATTACTTCAATTGCCAGTTCATAGCCGTCAATGGCTATCTGCCCGATATTCAAATACTGCTGTCCGCCCCCGTAATATTCAGGGA
>CAZQCO010000013.1:0-58942 GCA_964592225.1 uncultured Bacteroidales bacterium | reverse complement strand
TCAAATTCAATGCTATCGTTTGACGGATTGCTATCATCTTCTAGTTTAATTGAAGTAGTAAAAGTGTGGAGTCCCCAGGTAAGATGAATCGTATCGAATTGTACTGTATCTGTTTCAGTATGGACCAAATTCCCGGTCCAGTCGTATTCAACTAATGTATCGTAATCCATCCGGTATCGGATAGTGGCAGAAGTAATATTCAGGTTACCTGCATTACGGATTACAATTTCAGGAATAATAGCAATTGTATCACCATATGATCCGAGGGGTGAGAGAATTTCAGAAATTTCACCATCGAGTGAACTCTGGTTAGGATCATATCCGTTAATTATAATGGCTCCTGTTCCAGCCGGATCGAGCCAGGTGCTTAATCTTGAAGCATCAGTTCCGCCGCCTGTCCAGGAAGTAGTAAGTCTGCCATACCAATCGGGCAGCGTATTTCCACAGGCAGCATATCCTCCATGCAATTGACCTATAATTCTGAATTGCGGATCAAGCAGAGGAGAACCGGATGATCCTCCTTCGGTCGTCGTTTCATCGCTCCAGGTTTCTACACGCCAGTGATCGGTACCTGATCCGGTATTTCCTAAATATTGTGAGGTTGTAACTCCTTCGTCAACCCAACTAATTTTTTTTATATCACCGCTGGGATGGTGTATACCATATACAGTACCCGGAATTGAAGTATTGGTTGTCCGGTTCCATCCTAAATAGTATACATTATATTCGGCAGGAGGTGTTTGGTTTAACTGCATAAGCCAGAAATCGGATGTTGCATAACGTGCACGTTGTGTTGCACCCGACAGACTAACATAGGGTGGTGATGAGGAAGGATTGGTGCAGGTGGCACTTTGCCAGTTAAACCGGAAAATTACCGTGCCAGGTGTTCCATAGCAATGATTAGCGGACAGAAACAGGGGTGTACCATCATTATTTGTGTTATTAATTAATGCCCCTGTACATAATGTACCTCCAATGATCATCATGGCTACCGAACGAATCTGGTCACGTATTGGTTCTCCCTGAGGACAAATAGCATTTACATTGCACGATCCGGAGCTTCCAAAGGCTTTATCGTATTCATTTAAGCCCCGATAACCATGTGTAATACGCCAAAGATTAAGCTCGACCGGGAAAATTACATCAGCGGGCTCGTAATACTCAATAATAATGGATTCACCCGGTATGGGTGAGACGGAAAAATACCGGTCATCCTGGTTATTCATAGAGGTATATGCACCCAGCACAACCGATTTATCTGTGTTGTAGACAAACAAAGTTGCTCCTTCCGGCAGTTTGTAATTATCGAAAGTCATGTTAATGGAAAGAGCTCCTGTGGAAGTAATACCTAGACGCCATAAACGGCTGCCATTGGCCAGATCTTCCCAAATTCCCGAATTGTCTGTATTCAGGTTGACAAATAAATCTTTTCCAAAACGCCAGGGTTGATCTTTGATCTGGTCGTTATATACATCTTCTGCTCTTAATGCTTCCACATCAACTACCGGCATTATTACAAAGGGTACTTCGGCCAATTGAGTTTTTTCTTCGAGTGTAAAACTAACCGGTATACCACCCTGACTTAACTGGGCATTAATCCTGTTGCTATTAAAGGTAACAATTGTTACTATTAGAATAGGAATGAAATATTTCTGCATAGTCATGAAATAAGGTTATACGTATTGTCTGCTGATCAAGGTTCAAAAATAAACCTTTAAGTTAAGGATATTTTAAGTTTGATAAAAAACCGGACTGTTTTTTTAAGGATAACAATTTTTTTATACATTATTTTTTGCTATTACTCTGATATTCGTGATCGGATAATGAATTGACAGTAAGAAATGCCGGTGTACCGATAAATGAAGAAATGAGAGAAGAATAGATTATCTCAATCTGATATTTGGGAATTTATTTTCATTGCTGCCCGAAAAAACCTAATTTCATTTTATATTTAACCTATATTCGGTGCCAGAATTTCCTATTATTAACAGGGATGGAAGTAAATAAATAGCAGAGTTTGTCCCGATAAATCGAAGATCTGTTCGGTCTTTGGTGAATTAGTTGATTTCTGTCACATATGCTTTGATTTATTAATGCGAATAAACAACAAACATTATCAGACAATCTGGTTAAAACCGGAGGATTCTGCAGTAGTTCAAATAATTGATCAGAGATTACTACCATTTGAATTTAAGATTATTGACCTGAAGAATATTGAAGATATTTTCGCAGCTATAAAAGACATGAAAGTACGAGGTGCTCCACTCATTGGAGCCACTGCTGCGCTGGGTATGTACCTGGAAGTATTAAAGATTGCCGATTCGGCAGATTTTGTCAATCTCCTCAGAAATGCCGGTGAATACCTTAAATCGTCACGCCCGACAGCAGTGAATTTAGCCTTTGCTGTGGATAATCTTATTCATTCTTTGATTAACATTGAGCAATCTGAAAAAAGAATACTGGTTGCACGTGATCAGGCAATGCTGGTTGTAAACAATGAAAAGGAATACTGCCGGCAGATCGGTGAACATGGATTACCTCTGATAGAAGAGATCAGCAGGAAAAAGAATGGTTTACCTGTAAATATTCTTACTCATTGCAATGCAGGCTGGCTGGCATGTATCGACTATGGAACAGCCACTGCACCTATATATCTGGCACACGATAAAGGGATAAAAGTCCATATTTGGGTTGATGAAACCCGGCCCCGGAATCAGGGTGCACGGCTTACTGCATTTGAACTGGGCCAGCATGGTGTACCCCATACAGTGATAGTGGATAATGCCGGAGGACATCTTATGCAACATGATAGGGTAGATATAGTACTGGTAGGCAGCGATCGTACCACGGCGAATGGTGATGTGGCCAATAAAATTGGCACCTACCTGAAAGCCCTTGCCGCCCACGATAATAATATTCCTTTTTATGTGGCATTGCCTTCGAGTAGCATAGACTGGAATTTAACCAATGGTTTGACTCAAATACCCATCGAGGAAAGAAGTTCCGATGAGGTTTCATACATGGAAGGAAAAATTGGTTCGAGAATAGAACGGGTCCAGATTTTACCTGATAACACCCATGTAGCCAACTATGGATTTGACGTTACCCCGGCCCGGTTGATTACAGGTTTGATAACCGAAAAAGGGATATGTAAAGCGGAAGCATTAAGTATGAAGAAATTATTTAAAAAGTGAGAAATGTCTGAAGAAAAGGGCTATATCAAATTTAATTGTATCTGGAAAAAAGAAGATTTTAACTTTCCGGAAAGAATTTACAATTCCTTAAATTTCTGGCGGGATAAACTATATGTCCTTAAACTTATCGGAGTGTACGCAAACGATATTGGATACGGAAACATTAGTATGCGCAGCTATAATAAGACTTTTATAATCACCGGAAGCGGAACAGGCAAAAAAGAAAGCCTGGGCCGGAAGGATTATACTTGTGTAACAGATTTCCATCTTAATTTCAATGAGGTATCTTGTTCAGGATATACAAAAGCCTCCTCCGAAGCAATGAGTCATGCGGCACTGTATGAATCTTCTCCGGACATAAAGGCAGTGATTCATATCCATCATCTTCCCTTATGGAATGCCTTGTATAACAAGGTTTCTACAACCGATGACAGTGCTGATTATGGCACACCTGAAATGGCATATGAATTAATGCGTCTCTGTAAGAACATCGATGGAAAAAATGAAAAGATACTGGTGATGGGAGGACATAAGGAGGGTATCATTACTTTTGGAAAGGATTTGGATGAAGCAGGTGAAATTCTTCTGAGCTATTATCATAAATACAAATTATGACAAAAATTGCAATAATTGGTGGAACGGGGTTGGAAAATCCTGATATATTGAAAAACCCTTCCAAAGTTAAGGTGACAACACCCTATGGGAATCCTTCCTCAGACCTTACCGAGGGTACCATTGATGGTAAGGAGGTTGTTATTCTTTCGCGCCATGGCAAAGATCATTCAATAACACCTACCGGTGTAAATAATTGTGCCAATATCCATGCCCTGAAGGAGCAGGGTTGTACCCATATTCTTGCTACTACTGCCTGTGGGAGTTTGAGAGAAGAAATCGGACGAGGACATTTTGTGATACCCGATCAGTTTATCGATTATACACGTCACCGCAAAGTGAGCTTTTACGATAGCTTTAAAAACGGCATTCTGAAACACACTCCAATGGCCGATCCTTTTGATTCCTACCTGCGTGAAAAAATTATTGAATCAGCCAGCGAATTAGGTTTATTTTGTCATCCTGAAGGAACCGTGATAACTATTGAAGGCCCACGTTTTTCCACAAGGGCTGAATCCAATATGTTCCGTACTTGGGGCGCCGATATAATAAACATGTCAACAGCACCGGAAACTGCACTGGCTAATGAGGCAAATATACCTTATGCTGCCATAGCTATTAGTACCGATTATGACTGCTGGAAAAAGGATGAAGCAGCGGTAACCTGGGAGGAAGTGCTTAAGGTATTTCAGAAGAATGTGGAAAATGTAATACAACTGCTTGTAAAAGTAATAGGGAGGCTATAACTTCTATTCGAGTGCTATTGTTATTGACTTACTTTCTGGTTATGCCTGCTTTCTGCTGTCCGGCATAGTTAGTAAGTTTATGGTTAGTAGTTCCACAAAAAAGTCTATTCATTTCTATATTTAAGAAGTGATTCAAAAAAAGCAGGTTATGAAGAGACAAAAATTCTTTTACAAGGCACTGGTAATAATTTTCTTTACAACTTTTTTTATCCCAGCAATATTTGCTCAGGATAGTTCCGATACCAATCGACATCTATACCGTCCACAGCATTCTAAACTTAATGATACTCTATCAACACAAGAAACTCAGGTTCAACAGATATCAATTAACCAGGACTCGATCGATGCACGGATGAAGTTTGTTCGCGACTCCATCGAAGCCCGGATGCAGTTTATCCGCGATTCCATTGCGGTCCGCGAAGCTTTTGTCAGAGATTCCATTCAGAGGAGAGAGCGAATAATCGATTCTTTGAATTTTCTAAAAGCAGCATTGCCCGGTTTACTCGAAGCTTCTTTAAGAACCGTGTCGGAAGAGATGCTAATAGAAACTATTAATCCGCAGATTACTGAAGATTTATCCCTAACCAATTATGTGTATATTACACTTCCTTTCGATTTTATCAGGCCCTTTACTCCCTGGAAATCGACATTAAATCTCTCTAATAAACCTATTACGATTTTGGTCGATACAGAGAAGAAAAAAATAACCTCTATTCAATCGCCTGTATTTCATTTTTCCTACGATTATAATGCCCGTTCCAAAACATTGCGGATTGTGGAAAAAAGTACAATAGTCAGTAAACCCACCGGTAAGTTTTATAAGGTACCTGTCGATACGGTTTTTTATGATACCAGGGGCAGGATCAGTAAAATTAAACGGTATCAGGAGTTTTACCAGGTAAAAAATAACTATCAAAAGGGAGCTTTTCTTTTCACCCATCTGACACAGGCAAGGCAATTTGAATATAATTCGGCCAACAGACTCATTCAATACCAGCTTATTAATTTCTGCGATCGGTCCAATGCGCAGGACCCGAAAAAAGTATGTAATATTATTACTTATCAGATAAGCTCTCAGGGTAGTACTTATATAGTGACCCGAAAAAACAATCCTTCCAATGAATATTCCGATGGTGATTTTATTTACGAATTCCAGGCTGACAAAAGCCTGAGTAGTGTTGCATTTACGAATGTTAAAAAAACGGAGAACTGGAAAACCTATATTGAATTGAATGAGGAAGGGAATGTAGTTAATTATATTTATGAAAATCAGGGAGCCATCAGGAATTCCCTGCTGATTAACTACTACCTTGACAATCCGAATGCCAAATATAAAGTGGAAACCATAAGTTGTGCATTTGAAGACGACGGTGTGAGCTACTATCAGAAGAATAACATGACAGGTAAAAGCCGGTCGCGCGACAAGATGACCCTGGAGTGGAGCCCATGGCGATAGTTTCTGATTTTCTTATAAATTCTCGTTTGTAATAACCCTGCTTGAATGACCGGCTTTATCGAATACACAAAGTTTGATGATACCCTCAACCGGTAATGGTTGTGAATATATTGGTGAGTCGTTTGAAGGATCTGTGCCATCTGAAGTGCAGCGAATCACCAATTCCTGATTAACGGCGTTGGCTTTCAGGTACCCATCTTCAATAATGAATCCAGCTGGCGGAATGCGATAATTATATCCTCCGTTCAGATAACTTAACCTGGGTAATTCCCGGTTGTATAAAATATAGCTGAATTGATTCCAATCCAGGGCCATCAATTTTTCCCGTTCTTCTCGGTCCGAAATATTTTCCCATGTACTGGTTTTTGCCCAACAACGCTCGGCAAAAGAAATAAGTTTTGGTAAAAGATAGTATTCCATCATTTCACCACCCCTGATAGTTTCGTGCCACAATTGGGCTTGAAGTCCCAGGATATTAGTGGAAGCGTCGGACTTCAATCGCTCCATGCCGGCATATTCTTTTTCAATATCAATGGGTTCTCCCATAGATGTTTCGGTAGTGGTAACAAACATGTTGAAAGGTGCAAATTCACATGGTTTGCGCTCATCAATAAAACCACCCCAATATTGTCCCGGTTCGGCAGGATTGTTATTATAGGCCAAATCGAAATAGAAATTGGTAACCGGGCATAATACAACAGGATATCCTGCATTGGCCATGCGGTAGGACAGATCCAGCGATCCGCCTAAATTATTCCAGACATAAGGAATAACATTTCCACCGGTAAATTCAGGATTTACCGAATAATTTCCGCTTTTATCTTTAGCCAGGGCAACTTCTTCCCATCCACCTGCCTTCAGATTCCGTTCGCTAAGTATTTCTGTGATCCGGCCAAAATAATATTGCTGCAGATATTCCGGGCCTCCGATTTCCGGGTGTTCGGCCAGCAGCTTAAAACAAAAGGGTGACTTAGTCCAGGCTCCTTCCGGCACTTCATCACCTCCCGTATGAATCGTAGTAATCGGAACTCCTGCTTCGCGATACATTTTAATAATGTTATCGATTACTGTTTCGAAAAAATGATACACTGATTCCCTCCCGATGCATACAACATTATCAGTATAGTATTGTGCGGAGATATATTTCGAACGGTCGTCCTGGTCAATAAGCCTGTATTCATTAGCTTCGGTAATTTTATCTTCAGCCATAAACCGATTAAACCGAACTTCCATAGCCTTTATTGCTGCACGGGCATGGCTGGGTAAATTAAAAGCAGGAATAACGGTTATATGCTGCTCATAAGCATATTGAATAATTTCCTTAAAATCGTTCCGTGTATAATAACCAGTACCATAATTATTTTCCGAATCAGGGAAAGGTCCCGATCCATAGGAGGGATGAAGAAATTCCTTTTCATCAAGTGTGTGTCCCCTTTTTGAGCCTATCTCTGTCAATTCCGGCAGCTCCTCTATTTCCAGTCGCCAGCCTTCATCTTCCGCAAGGTATAAGTTTAAAACATTCAGTTTATAAAAGGCCATCAGATCGAGGATTTTCAGGATTTGTTCTTTCGTTTGGAAATTCCGGCAGACATCTATATGTAACCCCCTGTATTGAAACCGGGGAGCATCTTCGATACGTAATGAAGGCAATTCAATTTGGCCCGGCTTATCCTTATAAACCTCGGATGGTATTAAATTGAGCAGGGATTGTATACCATAAAAAACACCCGTTTTGCTTCCGGTAATGGTAATTTCGCCTGATTCAGTTCTCAGATAATATGATTCTTCTTTGTTACCATTTACCGTGACTGGTTTTGAAATTAATACTATAGAAGCTCCTGAAGTTTCAGGTGACTTTAACAATTGAAGATTGAGTCCGGCGATATCTCTTAGCTTTTTTGCAAGTAATTCAGCTTCTACCTGTAATTCGGGATCATATACAATAGAATAATGATCATCCAGTACAAAGGTATCGCTATTGATTTCAATCTGAAAGGGAGAAGGGATAAGAGGCAATGGCGGAGTTACCTTTTCAGAGTAATTTTTTTGATAGGTATAGTATCTGTATTCGGCGGTTGGCAGCGGCTCGTAATCGTTTCGTGAGCGTCTCATTTGCTCTTCCCGTGTAAAAGGAGTAATAGTATACCGATGTGGAAGTATTATTTCTTCCCTATTCCTGTAATCATGGGATACAAAATATAAACCGGTGGGCGCATCCGATTCTTTGATTTGCCAGCCCTGGAATTCATAATATAAAGCAACTGAAGTACCAGGTTGAAGTACAGTATTTTTACGGGGAACTAACTTGTACCAATCGCCGCTAATCTGTATAATATCTGCAAGCGCGCTATCGGCTGAAGGAATTATTATCCTCGGAGCCATATTGAAATACATTGTCCATTCTGAAGGTTTAAGAGAATTTTTCGAATCATTAGAAATTGTAAATACTGCTTTTGCCTGTGTCTGATCGGAATAGGTATTACTAATCAGTTCCCAGTTTACTGAAAGATTATGTTGAAGCGACATGCTCTGACGGTTTATACAACTTGTGAGGCATATAATCACTAACAGGATATGTAAAAAGATTATTTTGGGCATGGTTAAAGTATGTTTACTAAAACTGAAAATATTAAATCAAATTTGCAGTTGATGAGTATTGGAGATCAGCTTTATTCTTTGCAATACAAGTTAAAAAAAATGTTTGAAGTGTGTGTATTCTGTTATTAATCTTTACCATGTTCATTTTAATTCAAATAATTTGTAATCTAACTTCATGTTATTTCTTTAATTTTGAGTATAAGTCAAAAATCTGGCCTCTATACAACCATACCTGAAATCGATTGTTTATTCTTAGTAATTACAAAACAAGATACTATGTACCAGGTATTATTGCTCTGTTCGGATAATTCGGTGTTAAGTCCAATGGCCGAAGGATACTTCAGGCATTATAAACAGGGTGATGCTGAAGTATATGGCACGGGTATAACATTAAAAAAAATCGATCCGCTTGCAGTAAAAATAATGCAGGAAGATAAAATTGACATTTCACATTTGGATCATCATAAATTATCGGATCTGCGGCATATTGATTTCGATTACATTTTAACCTTCGATGCAGATTCTGAAGCAGAATCGCATCACCTGCCATCGAAATCTGTGAAGTATCATTTTTATTTTGACAAATTGCTTATGATGGATAATGCTGAAAGCACCGATGAAATATTTCGTAATCTGAGAAATCAGATTAAAAAAGCCATTCGATCTTTCATTAAAGAGCATTTTACCAACATTCAGGAAAGCTGATTTTCCCAGCAAATTTTTTTACTTCCGAATAATACGATCCAAATGATATACTTACGATTTTTATTCTTGTGAATAGGTTTTGTTAATTAACTTATATTTTGAAATATTAACACTGTCAGGTTCTGTATTATTCGCACAGGCCAAACCTGACAGCATCTGAAAGACCTTTCAGGGTTTTAATTAAAGAATAAGTTTTAATTATTTTCTCAGAGAATGGCAACCAATTTCTTTAGTCCTTCCTCGGTCTTGGCTGAAAGCTCTATTAAAGGGATTCCTGGTTTTACTTTCTGCAAATTCTCCTTAAACAGATTTATGTCGAAATCGAGGTAGGGGAGCAGATCGATTTTATTCAGAATACACAGGTCGGACGATTGAAACATATTGGGGTACTTGATGGGTTTATCTTCACCCTCGGTAGTACTGGCAATCACAATACGCATTTCTTCACCCAGATCGAAAAGGGCAGGGCACACCAGGTTGCCTACATTTTCAATAAACAGCAAGGAATTATTTTCCGGCTCCAGCGATTTTACTGCATGATTTACCATATGCGCATCCAGATGGCATCCGCTACCTGTATTTATTTGTATAGCCTTAACACCTGTCGCCTCAATACGCTTTGCATCATTGGTGGTTTGTTGGTCGCCTTCGATCACAAAAATTTTCCGTTTTGTTTTCAGCGCCAGGATAAGTTTTTCAAGTAGGGTAGTTTTGCCCGATCCGGGGGAGCTGACAAGATTTATGGCTTTGATTTTTTTTGCCTCGAAAAATCCGCGATTTCTTTCAGCAAGCAGGTTGTTCTTAGCCAGAATATCAGTCTCTACAGTCAACACTTTCTTATTATCATTGTGATGCTCATGTTCATGATCGTGGTGGTGTTGGCCATGACTATGAGAGTGTTCCTCCGCAACAGTATGAAGAGTGAATTCATCGTGTCCCGATCCGCAGCCGCATGTGTCGCACATAGTAATCCTTCTTTAAAATCGCATACAAAGTTACAAAATTCCGGTTCATTATTCTGCCGTAATTGATTTAACCCGCAGTTCTTTTCCTTTACTGATTTTTGATCCGTATTGCTGGCATTCCGGACAAATACTGAAGAAATCGTCAGGCAGGTACTCGTGTCCACAATGGTTACAAATGGCAACTGCCTGAATGATGTCTTTTTTAATTTCTGCTCCTTCCATCATAGTTCCGGACCTGAGACTTTCAAGCGCCATGTCGAGAGCATCCAGCTCAACACCGGAAAGCGTTCCAATTTCCAGTACTACTTCTGTTACCTTATGTGCCTGGTTTTTACGGACAGTCTCCTCTACAATTTCAACTATATTTTGTGCCAGCGAAAATTCGTGCATAACTATCAAATGTTCTTTTTCAACAAATTCTGGGTAACATCTCTCCGCTCAGCATGTCAATCATCCGCCGTCCACCGATTACGGACTGAAGGACCGCTTTCCCGGAATGATTAATGCAAATTTCTCCAATTACTGCAGCATCTTGGCCCAACTCATCAGCATGAAGTTGTTCAATAATTTTATCTTCCGTTCCCTGTTTTACAATCAGTATCATCTTACCTTCATTTGCCAGGTATAGCGGGTCGAATCCGTACAATTCACACACAGCCCGGACACTCTGCCGTACAGGAATATTTTTTTCTTCTATCTCAATTCCGAATTCTTTTTTCTCGCATATTTCAGTGAGTACAGTAGCCAATCCACCGCGTGTGATATCGCGCATAAATCTTATATCGGAAGGTTGCCTTAATACTTTTTCGACCAGCTTGTTAAGCGGAGCTGTATCGGACAATATGGCTTCATCTAGAGTAAGGCCCTCGCGCGCAGCCAGTATGGCAATGGTATGATTGCCCAGGGTACCTGACAGTATTATTTTATCACCTCGTTGAATTGTGTTTCCATTGCTTATATGCATTCTGTCGGAGGGCAGGATTCCGATTCCGCTGGTATTAATAAAGATCTTATCGCATTGTCCTCTTTTTACCACTTTTGTATCGCCGGTCACAATTGAAACACCGGCTCTTACTGCTTCAGCAGCCATTGATTTCACTATTTTTTTCAGGTCTGCAATGGGTAATCCTTCTTCAATAATGAAACCGCAACTTAAATACTTGGGTATGGCCCCGCTGACACAAAGATCGTTTACTGTGCCGCTCAACGCCAGCTTTCCAATATCGCCCCCCGGGAAAAATATCGGATCAATCACATACGAATCGGTAGTAAATGCGAGGGTATTTATTTCCATACTGAGAGTCGATGCATCGTTTAGTCCGGAGAGTATCGGGTTATTAAAATATTTTAAAAATATTGTATCGATCAACTCCCGGGTTAACCTTCCGCCACTACCGTGGCCTATCCGTATTATATCATCGTTCTTCATTCAGATTCCTTTGCTTAATAATTTGAATAGCTTACTAAATTTTTGCTTCAACTGACTGATAGTTATAATAGGCCTGGCACGAACCTTCCGATGATACCATGCAAGCCCCGACAGGGTGTGCAGGCGTACATCCTTTTCCGAATAATTTACATTCGGTAGGTTTTTTCAGTCCCTTTAATATTTGTCCGCAGATGCAGGCTTTTGGTTCTGGACCTCTTTCAACATGGACAGGCAACTGTTTTTCGGCGTCAAATGCTTCATATTCTTTTCTGATTTTCAGGCCACTATTTGGAATGGCACCAATTCCTCTCCAATGCTGTGTATCCGGTTCAAAAACTTCGGTAACCATGCGTTGTGCCTTTAAATTGCCTGCTTGTGTGACCAATCTTTTATATTGAATTTCTACTCCCCATTGGTTTTCCTCAATCATCTTCACCAACATATAAACCGACTGAACCAAATCGACGGGTTCAAAGCCGGATATTACAACAGGGATTTTGAAGTTTTCAGCCAGGGAATCGAAGATTTTGCTTCCGGCTATGGTGCTTACATGTCCGGGACCAATATAACCGTCAATAGGAATACCTTCTTCAATTAATGCTGCCATGGCTTCAGGCATGGTTTTATGGGCACAGAGCACATAAAAATTTGTAAGCTTTTCCAGTCTGGCCTGCCTGAGTGCAATAGCTGTTCCGGGAACCGTGGTCTCAAAACCTATGGCCGCAAAAATAATCTTCTTTGATGGATTTTTCCTGGCCAGTTCAAGAGCCTGTAACGTCGAATATATAATCCGGACATCCGATCCTCCGGCCTTTTCGTGGTCGAGGGATGAGGAGGTTCCAGGTACACGTAACATATCGCCATAAGTAAGGAGAATACTATCAGGCATTTGGGCATAGGCGATGGCTTTATCGATAAATTGCTGATCGGTGACACAAACCGGGCAACCGGGTCCTGATAGCAATTCTATCTCGTTGGGGAGCAGAGTATGAATACCATAACGCCGGATAGCCATAGTATGGCCACCACATACCTCCATTAATCTGACCTTCTTTTTTGTTATGCTTTTAATTTCGGTTAGGAGGGTTTTGACCAACTTTTCGTTTCGGAATGCATCAGCAAAATTCATGTGCCGGGAGTATCATTTTCAGCGTTGAATGATTCAAGTTGACGCAATGTCTCAAGTGTTTCAAGTGCTTCTTCTTCACTGAGCTTTTCCAGCGCATAGCCGGTATGCACAAGAACATAATCACCTGTTTTAATATCCTCCATTAGCTGTATGCCAATCCTTATGCTGGCTCCGTTAATGTTGGCCTGTGCAAATTCACCCTCAATTTTTTCAATCCTTGCCGGAATACCTAAACACATATCATTTCATTTTTTGATGAGCCGCTACTGCCAGTTGCCCGAGTGCAATACCACCATCGTTGCAAGGTATCTCGCGGGGATAATAAACTTCGAAATCCTTCTGGCGTAGCAAATGTAGTAATTTTTCGGTGAGGTACCGGTTTTGAAACGTTCCTCCCGAGATAACAACCTTTCTGATTCCGGTTTGTTCGAAAGCCATTTGAATTTGCCTGATGGCAGCGATGGCTATTGTATTATGAAATTTCGTTGCAATTTCAGTGGTACTTCGATGGTCATTAATATCCTGAACAATTTCCCGGATCATACTGGTAAAGGAGACAACATTTTTTGACTGGAATGAATAGCTGTCATTGCATTTATTATTGAGTTCGTTCTCAAGTCTCATAGGGGCTTCAGCATGATAGTTGCTATTGATACAAATGGTAAGTAAGGCAGCTACAGCATCGAATAGCCGGCCGGCACTGCAACAGAGAGGACTGTTGATACCCTTGTCAATAGCAGTGATGAGTTTATTTGCCTTATTCAGATCAATTTTCTTCAGAAAGGGGATATCAATTGATTGCCACTTGCTTCCGTAAACATGCCAGAGGTAAGCCAAAGCACTTCGCCAGGGCTCCCGGGTTGCACTATCACCTCCGGGTAAAGGCACATATTCAAAATGACCTACTCGTTGAAAGGATTGGAAACCGGCAATCATAAGTTCACTACCCCAGATATTCCCATCGGTTCCTAAACCTGTACCATCGTAACTGACTCCAATAACCGATTCATTTAAACCAAATTCTGCCATAACCGAAGCAATATGTGCATGATGATGCTGAACTTCCGTAATGGGTATTTTCAACTCCCGGGCATATTGTGTCGATAGATAATCGGGGTGCATATCGCATGCTACCAGCCTGGGTTTGAACCTGTACATCCGGCTGAATTCCTGTATGTTTTCCAGGTAAAATTCATACGTATCAGCGTTTTTCAGATCACCGATATGCTGACTTAAAATTCCCTGTTTTTCTTTCCCGATACAAAAACAGTTGGATAGTTCTGCGCCGGCTGCCAGCATACCATCTGCGTTGAAGTTCAGGTCGACCGGATCGGGGGTATACCCTCTGGCACGACGCATTACGCATAGCGAATCATCGATTACTTTCACAACCGAATCGTCGGCACGGCGGGCTATTTTGCGGTTATTCAAAAGGATTCCGCCGGAGATTTCTTTAAAAGTATGTCGCGCCATTTCTTCGGTATAGAGGATGGGTACCTCCGATTCGTTTCCGCTGGTAAGGACTAGAGCATCGGTCTCAACTTCATCGAATAGCAGATAATGCAAGGGAAGGTAGGGTAGGAAAGCACCGATGGAATTCAACCCGGCGGTTATACCCGGATCAAGATTATTTTCATGCAATCCTTCAAGAATTACAATGGGTCGGCGCCACGATTGTATCACATTGGTTTCGAAAGGAGTTATACCGGCGTATTTTTTCAGGTTTTCCAACGAGCGAAACATCACAGCAAAAGGTTTTTTTTCCCTTTGCTTAAATTGGCGCAAATCGTTGATGGCACCAGAATTAAGAGCATCGCAAGCCAGGTTATATCCCCCCAGTCCTTTTAAGGCGACAATTTTTCCCTTGTTAATATGATTACCTACTTCACGTATGATAGAAGAAAAGTCATCCAGTATTTTATCGTTGTACAAATAGGTATAACGGGGACCACATGAAGGGCAGGAGATGGGTTGGGCATGAAACCTGCGATCGAGAGGATCGGCATATTCATTGCCGCATGTTTCACACATCTGGAACTCGTGCATGGTAGTATTCTGTCTGTCGTACGGAAAATCGTTGATTAGCGTAAACCTCGGTCCGCAGTTGGTACAATTAATAAAGGGATAACCATTACGCCTGTCATTTCCATAAAGTTCCCGCAGACAATCGGGACAGATGGCAATATCCGGACAAATTTCAGTTATTGCCGACTCGCTGGTTCGACTGGGTAATATTTTAAATGATTCTGAATTCTTACTTTCAACAACCTTTTTTTCCACGCTTTTAATAACAGCTCCAATCGGAGCATCAGTTGACAATAAATTTGAAAATTTTGTACACTTCGATTCAGTACCCTCAATATGAATAATGACTCCATCGGGTTGATTATATACATAACCCGCCAGCTTCAACTGATGTGCAATACGATATATAAAAGGACGAAAACCTACACCCTGAACACGGCCTTTTATTTTAAAATGTTGTGCTATATTACCAGAATTATTCATTGATTGTGATACGAATTTGTTATTCTCTATATTCGGTGTATATTAGTTCTATAAATACAACGTTTAATATAGGTATTCTTGTTCGATAATTTCATTTCATTCCTATGAATCTTCCTCCACGAACTGTAGAACGGCTTAGTAAGTACCGTCGTCTGCTTGAGAAATTACAGGAGTCAGAGGAAAGCTATATTTTCTCGCATCAGTTGGCACGAATGTTAAATCTTACACCGGTACAAGTGCGTCGCGATCTGATGCTGATCGGTTTTTCAGGGAATCACAGGAAAGGATACAATATCAGTGAGCTACTGGCACTAATAGGTAAGACTATTGACAGGGAAGAGGGACATAATATTGCTATTGTCGGTATGGGTAACCTGGGTCGGGCGGTTACACGATTTATCCGTAAAAATAAAAACCGGATGAACATTGTGGCATCATTCGATATTGACCAGTCAAAAATTAATGATTCCCTGGAAGGAGTACCTTGTTATAATATTTCAAAGATTGATTATTTCATTAAAAAACTGGAGATTGATATCATTGTTCTGACAGCGTCGTCCGAATCGGCACAGCAGGTTGTTGATGAAGTTATCGCTTCAGGTGTTAAAGGTATATTAAACTTCACATCTGCGCATCTGGTTGTACCCAAGTCTATTTACCTGAAAGATTATAACATTATCACTTCGCTGGAAGAAATCGGATTTTTTATAAAAAATCCCTGATACAAATTTTCTCTAAAGAAGGCTATTCAATTTCGTATATTCAAAATCGAAGGCTTTGGCCACATTTTCATACACACATTTACCTCCATATATATTGACACCTTTATAAATATCCTCCGATTGACGGCAGGCTTCTTCCAGTCCCAGTTCAGCTATTATCAATCCATAGGGCAAAGTGGTACTTGTCAGGGCCAGGGTGGAACTTAAGGCAACAGCTCCTGGCATATTGGCAACACCGTAGTGCAATACACCTTCGATTACATAAACAGGATCATCGTGAGTGGTAGGATGAATTGTTTCAATGCATCCACCCTGATCAACTGCAACATCGACAATGACCGAGCCGTTCTTCATTAATTTCAAATGTTCTTTTTTAACCAATACCGGTGCCTTGGCACCCGGAAGAAGAACCGCTCCGATTAATACATCGCTTTCACGAAGCACTTTTTCAATGTTGGCATCGGTGCTGTAAAGGGTAGTAATACGTGAACCAAAAATATCGTCGAGATAAGCAAGGCGCGTTGCACTTACATCCAGTATCGTAACATCGGCTCCCATTCCTGAAGCTATCTTGCAGGCATTTGTACCCACAATTCCTCCTCCGAGTATACCTACTTTTCCACGTTCAACACCTGGTACACCACCTAATAAGACTCCCCGTCCACCAAATGTTTTTTCAAGGTATTTGGCGCCTTGCTGAATAGCCAGCCGACCTGCTATTTCACTCATGGGTTTAAGACAGGGTAAGTGACCCTCAGAATTTTCAATTGTTTCGTAAGCAACAGCTTTAATATGTTGTCGCATCAGTTCTTCAGTAAGACCCTTATTTGCTGCTAAGTGTAAATAGGTATACAGAATCTGATCCTTTTTAAACAGACTATATTCTTCCGGAAGGGGTTCTTTAACCTTAATTATCATCGCGCTGACGGCGAAAACTTCCTCGCGATTATTGCAAATCAATGCTCCGGCATTTTTATAGAGCAGATCATCGAAACCAGCTGCCTGCCCGGCATTTGTTTCGATAAATACCTGATGACCACGGATAATATATGCCTTAACGTCGGAAGGGGTAAGACCTACGCGGTATTCATGCCTTTTAATTTCTTTAACACAACCTACTTTCATCTTTTTTTTCTGAAAATTAGAAGATCAATTCTATTCTGTCTATGATAATAGTCACTTAAGAGAATAAATCAGTTTTGAAACCTTTATTTTAATTTGATGTATAGAATAAAGTTTAATTAATTTCGTAAATTCATTTACTTAATAAAGACCATTCCTTGAATATACTCGTAATTGTTTTACATTTAATCTACTTGTGAAATTAATAAAATCATATGACGGTTAATAATGTTGTAGATTTATTTGTTTTAATTAAGAAGGGAAATTAGCTTAAGGTTCTTATATATTTTAATTTTATCAATTTATAATAAGTCTAAATTTTTTACTTGATTTGCACGAGAAAATATTAGTATCTATCTTTATTTGTGAAAAAATTAACAGATAGCGCATTTTATCTCAAGTATTTATTTATAAATCAGTAATTTACCTTCTTATATATGAGGAGTTTTACGGAGAATATTATAGAGAAATACCATCATGACAAGACCCGTTTGATGGATATTTTAATTGGAATTCAATCGGAATTCGGATTTATTCCTGGAGAATCTATTTCATCAATTGCTAAAGAGATGAAAATGTCTGAAGTAGATGTGGAGCAGACTATTTCTTTTTACCACTTTTTCTCCCTGAAGCCAACCGGAAAATTTTCCATTTTTCTTAACAACAGTGTAGTTGCTAACATGATGGGAAGATCCGATGTTGCCAAAGCCTTTGAAAAGGAAACCGGAATTAAATTTGGTCAGGTTACTGACGATGGACTTATTGGGCTTTCTGATACTGCCTGTATTGGCATGAACGATCAGGAACCTGCTGCCATAATTAATAACAAAATTTTTACAAGACTTACCACTTTCCGGGTCAAGGAGATAATTAAGGATATAAAAGCCGGGAAGAAAATCGAAGAAATGTATAGCGCCAGTTTGGGAGATGGTGCAAATCGTGATGACTCGGTGAAGTCGATTGTATTAAATAACATTCGAAAAATTGGACCCATACTCGATCCGGACTATAAAGTGGGCGAAGCAATAAAAAAAATCATTACAATGAAACCCGGCGAGGTCATTAATGAGATTAAACATTCCGGCATGAGAGGTAGGGGCGGGGCTGGATTTCCGACAGGTTTGAAATGGGAGTTTTGCCGCAATGCGCCAGGTGATAAAAGATACATTTTTTGTAATGCAGATGAAGGCGAACCCGGTACTTTCAAGGACAGGGTGATTCTTACTGAACTACCCAGGCTTTTAATTGAAGGAATGGTTGTTGCTGCATATGCTGTTGGAGCTTCTGAAGGAATACTGTACATCAGATATGAATACAAGTACCTCGAATTATACCTGGAAAAGATACTCGGAGAAGCCCGGAAAAAGAATTATTTGGGCAAAAACATAATGGGTAAAAATGGATTCGATTTTGATATCCGTATTCAATTTGGAGCAGGTGCTTATGTATGCGGAGAAGAATCGGCACTAATCGAATCGGCCGAAGGTAAACGGGGTGAACCACGCGACAGGCCTCCATTTCCTGTTGAAAAGGGTTATCTGGATATGCCAACCGTAGTCAACAATGTTGAAACATTGTGTGCGGCTGTTAAGGTAGTACTTAATGGAGGTGAATGGTACAAGAGTTTTGGCACAGCCGAATCGACAGGCACAAAACTGTTAAGTATCTCCGGCGATTGCAGGTATCCGGGTGTATATGAGATTGCCTGGGGATTCTCAGTTCATGATATTCTGGAAATGGTAGGTACAACAGACGAAACACTTGCAGTTCAGGTCGGAGGTCCGTCCGGTTCTTTAATTGGATCGGATGAGTTTAACCGTACACTTGGTTATGAAGATCTTGCCACGGGTGGTTCCCTGATTATTTTCGGAGAACATCGTAATTTGCTTACTGAAGTGGTGATGAATTTCATGGATTTCTTCATTGAAGAATCCTGTGGCAGTTGTTCTACATGCAGGATCATTCCAACGGTATTGAAAAAGAAACTGGAAAAGATACTTAACGGCCGTGGTATTGCACAGGATATCACCGATATTGAAGAATGGGCCAAATACCTGAAGGCCAGTCGATGCGGACTTGGCCAGACAGCTGCTAATCCCTTGCTTTCTTCTATTAAAAATTTCCGATATCTCTACGAATCGAAAATACAAACCCGGAAAGAGTATGATACTGGCTTTGACTTGTCGAGCGCTGTTAAAGAGGCCTGTGAAGCTACAGGCAGGGTTCCCAACTTTTAAAAAAATAATTTATGAGTGAGTTAGTTAAGATAACCATTGATAGTAAGGAATGTAAGGCCAAAAAGGGTCAATACATTATCGATGCTGCTAAGGATAACGGCATATTTATTCCAAGTCTTTGTAATTATGATGGGATCAAACCAAGGGGTAGTTGCCGGATCTGTACGGTTAAAGTTAATGGACGGCTTATGACAGCCTGTACAACCCCGGTATCGGAAAATATGGAAATAGAAAATAATATACCGGAATTGGAGAACCTAAGAAAGGCTATCATAGAGCTTTTATTCATAGAAGGAAATCATTTTTGTCCCTCCTGCGAGAAAAGTGGAAGTTGCGAACTGCAGGCACTGGCCTATCGCTTTAATATGATGGTACCAAGATTTCCCTATTCATTCCCTCATCGCGAGGTTGATGCAACAAATCCCAAACTTATCAAAGATCAGAATCGTTGTATTCTCTGTAAGCGCTGTATCAGGGCCATTAAGGACGATGAAGGAAGATCAATTTTTGCCTATAAACGAAGGAGTAACCGGGTAGAAATTAGTATTGATCCTAAAATCGGTAAAAACATAAGTGATGAGACAGCATTAAAAGCGATGGATGTTTGTCCTGTGGGAGCTCTTCTTATACGTGAAAAAGGATTTGATGTCCCTATTGGAGAGCGTAAATATGATAAAAAGCCCATTGGGAGTGATATTGAAAAATAGTGATAATTATACGATAAAACTGGACAGTAATGAGTAAATCAATAGTTGCGACTACTTCACTGGCAGGTTGTTTTGGCTGCCATATGTCAATTCTTGATATCGATGAACGAATTCTTGATTTAATTGATCTGGTAGAATTCAATAAATCTCCGATTAATGATATTAAAAAGTTCACAAAAAAATGTGATATAGGACTTATTGAGGGTGGATGCTGCAATAGTGAAAATGTACATGTACTAAAGGATTTTCGGGAGAATTGTAAAATACTTATTTCTGTAGGTGAATGTGCCATAATGGGGGGACTTCCTGCGCTTCGTAACGGTATTCCCATTAAAGAATGCCTGGATGAAGCCTATATAAACGGGCCGAGTGTAACGAGCAATGCGGAAAAAATTATACCAAACGATCCTGAACTTCCGATAATGCTTGATAGAGTATATCCCTGCCATGAGGTGGTGAAAATAGATTATCATTTACCAGGTTGTCCCCCCAGAGCCGATCTGATTTGGGAGGCACTGGTTGCATTAATAACAGGGAATGAAATGAAGCTCCCTTATGAAGTTGTTAAATTCGATTAAAATTGAGGTATGGGACAAAAGATAACAATAGAACCGGTAACACGCGTCGAAGGACATGGAAAGGTTACCATTCATCTTGATAATGAAAGTAAGGTAACACAAACCAGACTGCATATTGTAGAATTCAGAGGATTTGAACGATTTGTTCAGGGTCGTCCATACTGGGAAGCACCTGTGCTTGTGCAGAGGCTTTGCGGTATTTGCCCGGTAAGTCATCATCTGGCGGCTGCCAAAGCTCTTGACGTGATAGTAGGGGCGGGAACAGGCGATGGACTAACTCCTACTGGCGAAAAGATGCGGCGTTTGATGCATTATGGACAAATTTTCCAGTCGCATTCTCTCCATTTTTTTCATCTTGCATCACCCGATCTTTTATTCGGAATTGATGCCGATCCTTTAAAACGTAATGTAATAGCTTTAGCACTTGAGAATAAGGAACTGGCTGTACAGGGAGTGATGATGCGAAAATTCGGACAGGAAATAATTGCAGCTACAGCCGGAAAGAAAATTCATGGCACGGGTGCGATTCCCGGAGGTATTAATAAGCACCTTTCACCTGACGACAAAGATTGGTTTCTGAATGGGAAAGCCCCGATGAATATCGATTCAATGATCTCCTGGTCGGAGGGCGCACTTGAATTTTTCCACGATTATCATGAAAAAAATAAGGCTGTAATCGATGAATTTGTTGAAGTTCCTTCGAGTTATTTGAGTCTTATCAGGAAAGATGGTGCACTTGATCTTTATCATGGAGTGTTGCGGGCAAAAGATAGTGAAGGGAATCTCATTCTGCACGATGTCGATTATCAGGATTATCTGAAATACATCGATGAGGAAGTTCGCTCTTGGAGTTATATGAAATTCCCCTACCTTAAAGAATTAGGTAAATCGTCAGGATGGTATTCTGTGGGTCCGCTTGCAAGGTTAAATAATGCTGATTTTATTGATACACCGCTAGCCCAGAAAGAATTCGAAAAGTTTAAATCGTACTCGAAGGGTAAAATGAGTCATAAACCTATGCATGCACATTGGGCCCGATTGATAGAAATTCTTCACTCGGCTGAAAAAATGAAAGAACTACTCAACGATAAAGACTTACTCCAGGGAGAACTTGTAGTGAAAGGAAATAAGCTGAGGGAAGGTGTTGGACTGCTTGAAGCTCCGCGTGGAACTCTTTTTCATCATTACAAGATAAATGATCTGGATCAGATAGTGATGTGTAACCTGATTGTATCAACAACCAATAATAATCAACCGATGAACGAAGCGGTTAACCAGGTTGCTGTAAAAATGATGACAGGTAAAGAAGAAATTACCGAAGCCATGATGAATGCTGTTGAAGTTGCCATCAGAGCTTATGATCCCTGTTTGAGCTGTGCAACACATGCTTTGGGGCAGATGCCGTTGGAGATAGCATTATATAAGGGAACCAACTTAATTGATAAAAGACAAAATCGATAACAGAACTCATAAACAGCCCAAAATACTTATTTATGGTTATGGCAATCCTGGCCGTCAGGATGATGCTTTAGGGGTTTTATTAAGTGAGAAGATTGAAGCTTGGGTAAAAGAAAATGATTACCCGTTTATTACTGTCGATCAAAATTATCAGCTTAATATCGAGGACGCGGAATACATCTCTAACTATGATTTAGTGATATTTCTGGATGCTTCTGTTGAAGAGATCGAATCCGTACTGATAGAACCTGTTCATCCGAATCTTACAACCGATTTCAGTATGCATTCGGTTACTCCTGCTTTTGTACTTGGACTTACTCATCAAATTTTTAATCAGTCCCCTGAAACGTTTCAACTTCATATCAAAGGTTATAAGTTTAATTTTATGGAACCTCTGTCTGAGAGTGCGATTACTAATCTTGAAACAGCGTTTACAGAACTAATTTCTTTTTTAAAAAGATATCTAATCTTTGAGAAGAAGTGAAAAAAATTATGCTATAGTAAAAAGATAATGAGTCCAACGATTAATACATATACTAACATGTATATATTAACTTAGTAATAAGTACAACATATTAATTAATAATCCGTTAATAACATTGTCAGTTTCTTTCTTGATGATCTAAACGATACTTAGTATATTGCATTAGGAAAAGGTAAATTATAAGTGTATTTTAAATATGTGCCATTATGAGTATTAAAAATTGGGAAAGGAAGACTATTCTGGTCGTTGAGGACGATGAGATAAGCCTTGAATTTCTTAAAGAACTGTTCGAACCATACAAAATCAAGATCATTGCAGTTCTGAACGGAAAGGAAGCGATTGAAATATGTAAGACTAATTCTGAGATAAACCTGGTTCTTATGGATGTACAGCTACCGGTTCTAAATGGTAGGGAGGCCATGAAAGAAATTAAAAAAAATCGACCCAATCTGCCTGTAATTGCTCAAACAGCTTTTGCTATGTCTGGCGATCGTGAAAAATATTTGAACGAAGGCTTTGATAGCTATATTTCAAAACCTATTAATTTACAGGAACTACTATCGATTATTGGAAAATATTTAGAGCGATCCGAAGAAAGTTAATGCTAGCCAACCTGTGCATAACTCTTCATTGCATTTAAAGGAAAAACTATTAGTTTTAATCAGTATTTTTTATCCTAAAGAATTTATTTATGTTACGTAAGCTACTTATTCTGGGACTAGTTTTCCTATCAATTTATCTGGTAGGCTGTAAAATGAATAGTGAAAAGAAACAACTCATTGATTTTGACAGTATTAGTATAAACGATCAGCAAATACCTGTTAACCCCTTAGATACAACTGGTGACGGATTGCCTATATTTTATAATATGTACTTATCGGTCGAGTTATCTTCACTTTTTGAAACTGCTGGAGCTGTCTTTACTTCCGAACTGATGAACAATGTCGATAAAACATCAGAATACATTACAAGTTCGCAGCAGGCTGTTAATTTAGGTGTATATGCTGTTGATCTTAGTTATGCGAGAGTATTTGATCAGGTTGAAATGGCAGGGAGATACTTCAATGCCATGAAGCAACTTGCACAAGAACTAGGCATTCCAAACGATTATTTTGAGAATACAGTTAAGCGTTTTGAACGGAATTTTACTGATAAAGACTCGTTGATCTTTCTGGCTAACGAAGTTTATGTTACAACCGAAGAATATCTTAAGGAGAATGAACGATATACTACTGCAGCCTTAATTATTTTAGGAGGATGGGTAGAAGCAATACATATAGCTTCTGATGTTGCAATTGAGAGCAGGGATGCTAACATAATTGAGCGACTTATTGATCAGAAATATTCATTGAATAACTTGTTAATGATGCTCTCTGAGCATAAGAAGAATGAAATAGTTGCAGAATATATTGGACGCTTGAATATAATTGGAAAAGAATTTGAGAAAATTGATGTTATTTTCGATGTTGATTTTAATCCTTCCAAAGAAAGTGGTAAACAATTGATCGATAAAGCAGTAGGGCAAATTAAAGTATTTGAGAAAAGCGTTTCGGAATTTCGCAGTGAGCTTATTAACTGATCTTAAATACTTTTCGGCATTACAATAATTTCGAGCTTTTATATGTTATCCAAGCAATAAATTGGAGACTTTTGCATCAGCTTCCTAAATATCACAAATTATAAAGAAGATCATGTTCTTTTCAGGAAAAGTTACATTTCTTAAAGAATAATAGTAATTACTTACTTCCTGTGTGATCCTTAATTATAAGAATACAGAGTTAAAAATAATATAATTAGTATATTTCGATTTTTAATTAAGTTTAATTAACTTAATATTTAGTCTTTATAATATGGAGAAACTCATATTTGAACAAAAACATTGATGGATAGGGACCTGCTTTTCATTCAGACCATTTTATCGGATGAGATGATCTCTCAGGGTTTCCCATTGGTATATAAGGGCGCACTTAGCCATCAAACAATGAAATTCTTTACAAAGATGGCCGAGGAGAAGATATCTCTCAGGTGTAAAGATGTTCCCATTCAACGTAAAGTGTTTCATGTAATGGTTGAGATGCTGCAAAATGTCACCCGACATTCTGCTTATCTTGATGAAGAGGGAAGCGGAAATGGTATTTTTGTAATTGGAGAGCGGAAGGATTACTACTATGTTATTACAGGAAATATTGTAAAATCATCTATTGTTCGTGAACTTGAAGATGTTATTGAAATGTTGAATCAGCTAGATAAAAATGCTTTAACCGAGTTACATAAACAACAAATGCTATCAGGTGAGCTTAGTTTAAAAGGAGGTGCTGGTCTGGGTCTTATCGATATAATAAGAAAAACCGGAGAAAAATTTGCCTACCAGTTTCTCCGACTCGACGAAAACTATCATTTTTTCGTACTTAAAGCCACAATTAACATTACTTCATGTGATTAAAATTTCTTCGATTATCATGTTTTTAAAAATTGTTGTATAGTTTTATTATTATTCGTAGTTTTACGAACTACATACAAAATAATTAATTATGGCCTACACGATAAGTTCAGATTATAAGGTGGACGAAATTCAGCTGGCACGTTTTGCCAAAGCCATGGGGCATCCTGCAAGAATTGTCATACTGAAATACCTTTCCTCAATAAACGCTTGTTATTTCAGTGATATTAATAATGAATTACCTATTGCAAAAGCAACCGTCTCACAACATCTTGCTGAGTTGAAGCAAGCCGGACTGATCAGAGGCAGTATAGAACCTCCTAAAGTAAACTACTGCATTGATAAGGTCAATTGGGAGAAAGCAAAGATAATGTTCAATTCATTATTTAATAATTCTAAAGTAAATACTGAAGTTAAGTGCTGTTAGAATAATTGTTGAAATTACACAGACTATTTATGAAAATATTAATTCTATGTACAGGGAATAGCTGCCGTAGTCAGATGGCACAAGGATTTTTACAGACCTTCGATCGGGATCTTACAGTATATTCGGCAGGTACAAATGCCAGCGGAGAAGTGAATCCACTGGCCATTAAAGTGATGCAGGAGTTGGATATTGATATAAGTAAGCATACCTCTGATCCTGTGGAACAATATCTGAATGAGGAATGGGATTATGTGATTACCGTCTGCGACGACGCAAAAGAATTATGCCCTGTCTTTTCAGGGAATGTAAAGCATCGGCTTCATTTAGGATTCGAAGATCCTTTCCTACTCAATGGTTCCGATGAGTATGTGATAAGTGAATTTCGCCGGATTCGTGATGAGATTAAAGCGGCTTTCTGGCAATTCTATATGAATAATATTAAGTAAAGTGATTCGGGTTGCTGCTAACCAGTTAATGTAATGAAGAAATTATCATTTATTGACCGGTATCTGACCTTATGGATCTTTCTGACAATGTTCCTGGCAATAATTATTGGTTATTTCTTTCCGGGTATTGCCGGCTTTTGGCATCGCTTTCAGAGGGGAACGACCAATATCCCAATTGCCATTGGATTAATTGTGATGATGTATCCACCCCTGGCTAAAGTACGTTACGAGGAGTTAGGCGATGTATTTCGAAATGGCAGGATATTAACATTATCACTGATCCAGAATTGGATCATCGGTCCGGTTCTCATGTTTATACTTGCCATCCTTTTTCTTCATGATTATCCCGAATATATGGCCGGACTTATTTTAATAGGACTGGCGCGTTGCATAGCTATGGTTATTGTCTGGAACGAACTCGCAGGTGGAAATACGGAATACGCAGCGGGACTGGTAGCATTTAATTCAATTTTTCAAGTCTTGTTCTTTTCTTTGTATGCCTATATTTTTTTAACAGTCTTGCCTCAGTGGTTTGGGATTCAGTCTTTCAAGGTTGATATAACTATAGGGCAGATTGCTGAAAGTGTGTTTTTATACCTGGGTATTCCATTTATCGCTGGTTTTCTGACACGGGTAATACTCATCAAGCTTAAGAATAAGGAATGGTATCATAATTCATTTATTCCCCATATCAATCCACTGACATTAATTGCCTTACTATTTACAATATTTGTAATGTTTTCACTTAAGGGTGAATTTATTGTTAAAATACCTTTCGATATTATTAGGATTGCCGTTCCTCTGGTAATTTATTTTGTTGTAATGTTTCTTGTCTCTTTTCTGTTAGGTAAAAAATCCCGTGCCGATTATCCGATTACTGCAACAATTTCATTTACAGCTGCAAGCAATAATTTTGAACTGGCAATTGCGGTTGCAGTGGCTGTTTTTGGAATTAATTCGGGTGAAGCTTTTGCTGCTGTGATTGGTCCCCTTGTCGAAGTACCTGTTCTAATCAGTCTGGTGAGTGTGGCCCTCTATTTCAGAAAGAGGTTTTTCTAAGCTATATTCCGGAAATAAAATACACAGTATCTTAATACAACTGACCAGTATACTCCTGGCAGCAATAAGTAAGAAGTAAAATTCATATTTTTATTAACCTAAAATAGTAACTCATCGATTAGTATTATATTTGCAGCATATTTAAAAACCTTTAATATTTTATAATCATGAAATTTGTAACAAAGACCTTACTAGCATTATTAATTGTTGTATTCTTTACTACAGCATGCCAACGATCTGCACAGAAAGGTAGTGAACAGGATGCCAACCTGGAAATGGTAGAACAGAAAGATATAGAACAGGGTTTGACAGATCTTACAAACCCTTTACCTGAGCCTTTCGAAATATATTCTATGCTGGAAGGAATTGGAGCCTCGTATCTGGGTAAAATCTTGAATTCACCTGAAAACGCTGAGACGTATTTTACGCAAAAAAGCAAATCGGTAAACGCTGGTGTTTACGCAGCTGACCTTGCATATTCCATAACATATAATAATAAGGAAGATATCAAAAAATACTCAAAAGTTCTGAAATCGATTCTGGATGATCTTGGTGTCAGTATCGATTATGCCACACTTCAGAATGAAGTTATGAAACAAAAACTTTTGGAAAAAGATACATTGGTTAAATATATCAGCAAAGTATACTTCGATACCTATACATTCCTTTACAAAGAAAGCACGCCTTCATTATCGGCTCTCATGGCAGCAGGTGCATGGGTTGAAGGATTGTATATTGCTACTCATATTTCTGACGATACGTATCAGAATTATGAGATTGTTAAAATTATCTATAACCAGG
Organism: uncultured Bacteroidales bacterium; assembly: GCA_964592225.1. Lineage (GTDB taxonomy): Bacteria > Bacteroidota > Bacteroidia > Bacteroidales > UBA10428 > UBA10428. The sequence continues at coordinate 31,119 of CAZQCO010000013.1, read as the reverse complement.
GTGAATCCCTTGGAGGACTCATTGATTTTATGGAAAAATTCAATGATGATGAAATGGTAAGTGGTCTTCAGGATGCCTTTAAGAAATTAAAAGTACTATATGACCAAACTGAAGGCAGTTTGACTAAGAAACAACTTGATGATATTGTTTCTACCATTGAGACAATTCGTGACAGCATAATATCATAAAGAATAATATATTCTATTTTTAGCCCTTTCTGTGAGAGGGCTATTTTTATTTCTTTATAATCATTGATATGGATGAATCGGTACTCCAGGCTTTGATGCGTTTATTTGCCTTAGTAGCCAATGTCAGTGAGGAAGGTTATGCAACCAACGAAAGGGATGTCCTGGTAGAATATCTTCAACGACAATTTAGTACGGAGCTAGTAGAAAGATACCTTGATTTCTTTGATCAATCTATAAAAGAATATCATCTCGACAAACAAATTTCATCCGATGAAGAAGCTGAAAACCGTAGAAAGATAATCGATGACCAGTGCGAAAAGTTAAATAATGAGATAGAACAACCTCAAAAAATATTTGTGCTGGTCTTTCTTCTCGATTTTATCAATAAAGGAGAAGCAATATCTGTTGGTGAACTGGATTTTTTAAAGACTGTTGTTGAGAATTTACATATCAATAAAGATGAATTTGAGGATGCCCTGGCTTTTACATTCGACCGGGTTGAGAAAGTTATTCATAAGTCAAATTTGCTTTTTATCGACAGTGACATAAAAACTTCCGATAAAAAAATAAAACATCTGCACATCGATAAAATTCAGGGGCGGATCAAAGTATTACATATTATCAGTACCAATACTTATGTCCTGCGTTATGATGGTTCACAGGTGCTCTCAATTAACGGACATGTAATTAAATCTGACCGAAATTATATCTGGGCGCTGGGTTCGGTGTTGAAAAATCCCCGGTTTGGTTCGATTTACTATACCTGGATTGCCGGTAGATTCATTCAGGCAACCACAAAAATTAATTTTGTTTTTGAAGCCAGGAATATTGAATTTTCTTATGGTAACAGTCCGCATGGTGTTAAAAGGTTTTATCTTAATGAAGAATCGGGACGCTTAATAGGTATTATAGGTGGAAGCGGAAGCGGAAAATCGACCCTGTTAAAAGTATTGAGTGGTATACTCAAACCCAGAAGCGGTTCCATTCTTATTAATGGTTTCGATATTCACAAAGATCATGATCAGCTTAAAGGTGTTATAGGATATGTACCGCAGGACGATTTTCTGATCAAGGAACTAACCGTTTTCGAAAACCTTTACATTAATGCCCGCTTATCATTCAGCGATTATACCGAAGAGGAAATAGTCAGGGTTGTTGAAGAGGCTCTCCTTAATTTCGACCTTGCCGAAGCCCGGGATCTTCGTGTTGGTGATGCATTAAATACATACATAAGTGGGGGTCAGCGTAAACGATTAAATATTGCCCTTGAACTTATTCGCGAACCTTCAGTTCTTTTTGTCGATGAACCAACAAGCGGTTTATCATCGGCCGATTCCGAAAAAGTAATGAATCTTCTGAAAAGACAAACTTTCAAAGGGAAGCTTGTATTTGCTAACATTCACCAGCCTTCTACTGAGATATTTCGTTTGTTTGATAAGCTACTTGTTGTCGATCAGGGTGGCAGGGTAATTTATTACGGGAATCCAATAGACGCGATAAATTATTTTAAACGTGCCAGCAATTACGTCGATGCTGAAGAAAGTGAGTGTTTGTCTTGTGGCAATATCGAAATCGATCAGATCCTTAGGAATGTAGAAGCTCGTGTGGTAGATGTTAACGGCCGTTTGACAAGGAAAAGAAAAACTCCGCCAGAGGTATGGTATAAGCTTTATAATGAGCGCATCGATCCGTTGATCCAAAAAATTAAAAGACCATTCACGAATACAATTCCTCAGAGTTTATATAGAATTCCTTCCAGGGGGAAACAGATCCGAATTTTCTTTAAACGTGATATTCTGGCCAAGATCAAAAATAATCAATACTTGATTATCACTCTGCTGGAAGCACCGGTCCTAGCATTATTACTTTCGTTCTATACCCGGAGCGCCAGAGATGCTTCAGGTATTTTGAGAGAGTATTCCTTTGGATTGAATGAAAACTTGCCGGCTTTTCTTTTTATGGCAGTGATTGTTGCTATATTCCTGGGTCTGGTCATCAGCGCTGAAGAAATCTTTCGTGACCGCAAACTTTTAGAGAGAGAACGATTTCTCAACTTAAGCCGCTTTAGTTACCTGACATCGAAGATCTCAGTTCTGTTTATCATTTCTGCTCTGCAGATGCTGCTTTTTGTGCTTATTGGTAATAGTTTTCTTGAGATAAAAAGTATGATGTGGCGGTATTTTTTGATACTTTTTTCAGCTTCCTGCTGGGCAAATATAATTGGACTGAATATTTCATCGGGATTTAAGTCAGTCGTTACTATTTATATTTTGGTACCACTTATTTTAGTACCCCAGCTATTATTTAGCGGGGTTGTAGTCGATTTTCATAATTTGAACCGTGCCATATATAGGGCAAATGTTGTACCCCGGGTGGGCGATAGTATGACCTCTCGCTGGGCCTATGAAGCGCTTGTGGTTACCCAGTTTAAGGACAATCGGTATGAGCGCCCGCTTTTTAAATATGATTTTGCAATGAGTAATTCTATGTACCAGAAAGCTTACATTATACCAGCGTTGAGAGAACTAATTATCAGTAACCCCAGTATCCAGGAAAAAGGAAGTTCACAAAATGATCGTATTATCATTCGAAATGAATTTTCAGAGATAAGTGCAGAACTAAATTTGTTATCACCGCTTTCTATTGAATCCTTATCAGACAGCAGCCAGTTTTTATCCGCTAAAAATAATCTTATATTATTTCTTGATAGTGCATGGTCCTATTATCATTTATTATATCTGAATTCGGTTGTTCAACGTGAAGAAATCCTTGCCAATAAATATGGAAACAATAAAGATCAATTAATTAGGACAAAACGATTATACCATAACGATAAATTGGAAAGTCTGGTAAGAAACGAACAGGAATTGGCAGAGTATATTATTTATGATAATGAATTTGTTCGTATGCGTGATCCTATTTTTACGCCTCCTCGATCAAATACCGGCAGGGCTCAATTTTATGCACCCTATAAGAAAGTAGCCGGTTTGAAAATTGATACCTTTTGGTACAATATTTTAATCATTTGGTTATCGTCTGTCGTATGGGGCATTATACTATATTATGATATCTTACGAAAACTGATTCGTTACTTTGAAAATATGCAATTGCAACGTTTTAACCGGAGGATTTTGAATATTGTAACACAAAACGAAACACGTCGTTGATGTAAACTTTAAGCTGGTAGAAAAAAAAGGAAGACTATATTTTGTTAGCCTTCCTTTTTTTAGTCGGGATCGCTTTTTTTTAATTCTTAGATTGAGAGTATGCCTGTAACAGATCTTCTTTAATATCCTCCAAATGTTCTATTCCTACCGAGACACGTAATTGCCCGGGTTCAACCCCAGTCGATTTTTGCTCTTCAGGAGTGAGTTGCTCATGAGTGGTGGAGCTAGGATGAATAATCAGTGTTTTGGAATCGCCGACATTTGCCAGGTGACTGATCATTTTTACACTATCAACAATTTTATCGGCTGTTTCTTTACCACCTTTAACTTTAAAGGTTAACACACCGCCAAATCCTCTTTTCAGATATTTTTTTGCTAAAGTAAAATAAGGACTGGTTTTCAACCCGGGATAATTCACCTGTTCTACCCAATCCAGTTTTTCAAGCCATAAAGCTAATTCAATGGCATTCTGTGTAATCCGGTCGAGACGGAGCGATAAGGTTTCCAGACCCTGTAGCAACAGAAATGCATTAAATGGACTTAATGCGTTACCATAATCTCTAAGTCCTTCTACTCTTGCTCTTATTATAAAGGCAATATTGCCAAAAGAACTTTCGGAACCAAAGACCTCACAGAATTTAAGTCCGTGGTAACCTTCCGAAGGCTCGGTAAATTGTGAAAATTTACCATTATTCCAATTGAAATTACCGGCATCGATAATTACACCACCTATACTTGTTCCATGACCTCCTATCCATTTTGTGGCCGATTCCACGACTATATTGGCTCCATGTTCAATTGGTCGAAACAGGTAGCCTCCTGCACCGAATGTATTATCGACAATAAGAGGAATTCCATTCCTACGGGCTACTGCGGCAATAGCGTCAAAATCGGGTATATTAAATTTCGGATTACCAATGGTCTCCAGGTAAATAGCCTTTGTTTTTTCATCTATCAGCTTCTCAAATTCCGATGGCTCGTCACCCTCGACAAATTTTACATGTATCCCCAGTCTTTTAAATTGCACTTTAAACTGGTTATAAGTACCTCCGTACAAATACGATGTTGAAATGAAATTATCACCCGATTCCAAAATATTTGTCAGAGCAATGAATTGAGCCGATTGTCCCGAAGATGTTGCCAGACCAGCGATACCTCCTTCCAGTGCCGCTATTCGTTTTTCGAATACATCGGTAGTCGGATTCATAATACGGGTATATATATTGCCAAATTCTTTTAAGCCAAACAAATTAGCTGCATGTTCAGAATTTTTAAACAAATAAGAAGTTGTTTGATAGATGGGCACCGCACGTGCAAGAGATTCATCTACATTATGTCCTGCATGTAGTTGAAGGGATTCAAATCGATAATTTTGATCCATAACAAAATAATTTTAAGATTAATAATTAAAAATCAAAGAGAAAATGAAATGAATGGTAGATGGGTTGTTTCAATTGCATCAACACATGCACATAGGCAAGAATTTCTTTTGAAAAAGAATCCGATTAATTGTATGATTAGAATTAATGTGCATGTAACTTTTGTTCTTGCCGTAAAGATAAAGATTTCTTTTCAACCCATGCAAGTAAGAGACGTTAAAAATATAAAAAGACATGAATATCTTTATCAGGACTCATAAAAATACTGAATTTTGAACATGATAAAAATCATTAAAATAATCATTATTAGGCTATTATACGATAATTTTGTATGTTTATAGTTGAAATTTTCGTAATATCTTTACAGTTTTAATAAATTTTTAGTATTTATGCAGAACAATTACTGGTTGACCGCCAAATAATTTTCCTCTTACAAATCCGAAAGATATATTTATTTATCTGTTGAATGAACAGTATAGATTGAATTTAATAATGTTGATATAAAAGTGTAGCTATGGCTAAAGTTCGGGGTGCAATAGTTGTAGATATTGAGAAGTGCAAAGGTTGTCAGGTATGTATTGATTCATGTCCGACGCATGTGATCAATATGGCTCCTACAGTCAATGGGAAGGGATACAGATATGCATATATGGAAAATCCGGATAATTGTACGGGTTGTGCTAATTGTGCTATTGTATGCCCTGATGGTGTAATTACAGTATACAGGAAAAAATTTGAGGCCGAAAATTAAATAATATGGGTGATTTAAAATTGCTAAAAGGTAATGAGGCTATCGCCGAAGCTGCTATTCGTGCCGGAACTGATGCATATTTTGGGTATCCTATTACTCCTCAATCGGAAGTTATCGAATACCTTACGTTACAGGAACCTCATAAACGTACAGGAATGGTTGTACTTCAGGCCGAAAGTGAGATTGCAGCAATTAATATGGTATATGGAGCAGCAAGTACCGGGAAGAAAGCCATGACTAGTTCCTCCAGTCCGGGAATTAGTCTGAAGATGGAAGGAATCTCTTACCTTTCCGGATCAGAATTACCCTGCTTAATTGTTAACGTAGTAAGAGGTGGTCCAGGACTTGGCACAATACAACCCTCGCAATCCGATTATTTTCAGGCTACAAAGGGAGGAGGACACGGTGATTATCGAATAATAGTATTGGCTCCTGCCTCGGTTCAGGAGATGTCCGACTTTGTGAAACTTGGATTCGATCTGGCATTTAAATATCGTATGCCGGCCATGATTTTATCCGATGGTTTGATTGGACAAATGATGGAGAAGGTTGAATTATTCGAGCCTGTACCCAGAAATACTGAATTTGATCAGTCGTGGGTGACTACGGGGAAAACACCGGATAGGGAAAGAAACATTGTTTCTTCTCTTGATCTTGATCCTCTAAAAATGGAGCAACACAATCTTCATTTACAAGCGAAATATAAAAAACTTAGGGAAACGGAAGTACGATACGAACTAATAGATTGTGATGATGTTGATTATTTGATTGTTGCTTATGGATCATCAGCCCGCATATGTCAGAAATCGATTAAACTTGCCCGTGAAAAAGGAATTAAAATAGGATTATTACGCCCAATTACACTTTATCCATTTCCAAGCAAGATAGTTAACACGCTGGCAAATAAGGTTAAGGGGATCCTTTCTGTAGAATTGAGTGCGGGACAGATGGTAGAGGATGTGCGCCTTGCCGTGGAGGGTAAAATCCGTGTTGAACATTTTGGAAGAATGGGAGGAGCTATTCATTCTCCTGAAGACGTACTGGAAGCTTTTAAATCAATTTTCTTAAAATAAAAGTAATGCAAAAGACGATAACTATAGATGAGATAATATCGGAAGAGAACCTTGTATATAAGAAAACTCCCTGCATGACAGATGCTGTATTATCTTTTTGTCCGGGTTGCGGGCATGGAGTTATCCATCGTTTATGCATGGAAGTTATTGAGGAATTGGGTATCTGGTCCGATACAATTGGGGTTGCTTCGGTTGGTTGTTCGGTGCTGGCCTATGAATTTATGAATATTGACATGACCGGAGCAGCTCATGGCCGTGCTCCTGCAGTTGCTACGGGAATTAAACGCTGCTGGCCCGATAAGTATGTGTTCACCTATCAGGGTGATGGTGATTTGGCTGCTATAGGAACTGCCGAAACTATACATGCCTGTAACAGAGGAGAAAATATTACAATAATCTTTGTGAATAATGGTATCTATGGTATGACGGGTGGACAAATGGCGCCCACGACCCTAGAAGGAATGAAATCATCAACAACTCCCTTTGGTCGTGATGTCAGTTTAATGGGGAATCCCATTAAAATGACAGAACTGGTAGCTCAGTTGCCCGGAACATATTATGTCACACGCCAGGCTGTTCATACACCTTCGCATGTACGGAAGGCTAAAAAAGCTGTTAAAACAGCATTTGCTAATCAAAAATTAAAAAAGGGACTATCGATTGTTGAGTTTGTTTCAAATTGCAATTCGGGCTGGAAGATGGAGCCTGTGGCATCGAATAAATGGATGGAAGAAAACATGTTTCCCTTCTACCCGTTGGGAGATATTAAAGTTGATGGAAAACTAGTATCATAAATCTAATAGCTGCAACTGAATGAATGAAGAAATTATTATAGCAGGTTTTGGAGGGCAGGGCGTTCTTTCCATGGGAAAGATTCTGGCATATTCTGGTATCATGAAAAATCTGGAAGTCAGCTGGATGCCTTCCTATGGTCCTGAAATGCGAGGAGGAACTGCCAATGTAACAGTAATATTGAGCGACGATCGTATCAGCTCCCCCATTCTTACAAAATACGATACTGCCATAATACTGAATCAACAATCGCTTGATAAATTTGAACCGATGATTAAAAAGGGGGGCATATTACTTTACGATACGAATGGTATTACACGTCATCCCCAGCGTACCGATATACATATTTATAAAGTTGAAGCTTCACAGGAGGCTTTAAAAATGGGAGCTTCCCGTACGTTTAATATGATCGTGCTGGGTGCTTACCTGAAAATTCGTCCCCTTGTCGATTTTGATGATGTAGTTAAAGGTCTTAAAGAATCACTCCCTGAACGTCACCACCATCTTATTCCTATAAATATTGATGCATTAAAGCGTGGACTTGAAGTTGTGGAGGAAGTTGTAAAATAATCCTAAAGTTATTTAAATCAATATCTTACTACTTTCTTTGGATAAAGGGAGATGATGATCATCATCTCTTATTGATAATGCTTACTACCTGTAAGTACTGATGCATATCCATCCCCTTGTGTAATAACTCTCACCGGCTTTTAACTAACGCTGTTCAAGGCTCTGCGTATTATTAGACATATACAAACCTTGAAGAAAATGAAAACAGTTACCTCTATATTGATAACGTTACTTCTAACATCCAGCTTGGTTTTTGGCAAAAAAAATGCGGTGCAGTTTTATGAAACTCATTATGCGATCAATCTCTCACAAATTAATTCCGGAAGTGGACATGGCGTTAGTTACACTTTTAACGGAAGCCTTATTAAAGGGCGTAAGGCATTGGAAGTTGGATTAATTTTTAATGACCGGGAATCGAAAATTGCGGGAGGTGATTTTAAGTATAGGATATTTTTAGGTAATATTTATAAAATTCAGGAGAACGATCAAATCTTTACACCTTATTTACAATACAACCTGATTTATCAAAAAGGGACTTCTTATTCTCCTGATATTATTCAGTTAGGTTCGGAATCGTATAGTGTTCCTTCCGAGGCGGGAATGATTTCGACTCTGGGACATTATCTTGCAGGTGGCAATAAATTACGATTATTTAGTAGGGCTTATTTAGATACCTCGCTTGGTCTAGGTGTATACATGGGATCGCTTGATAAAATTAACGGACCTGACACATGGGGAATTCATAAAGAAAATTACGGTTTTACATTTGCATTTAAAGTAGGTTTTGGTTATACGTTCAATTAGGTTTTAGAGGTTGAGGGATTTGTGGGACTAGTTTCAGGGAGTTGCCGAAAGGTGCCTCCCTTTTTTTTATTGATAAAGATTATAGCGGAGAATATAATTATATACTTCTGAAGGCAAAAAGTGTCTGATATCTTTCCCATTACTTATTGCTTCCCTGATAAAGCTTGAGGACACTTCAATTATAGGAGCATTCTTTAAAAATGTGATGTTGGGATGCTTATTGTAATCAGGCTTAGACTCCGATAGTCGGGGATAGATAAGTCGATGAAATTTCGAAATAATAAGTTCATGATTCTTCCATTTATGAAATGTTGGAAGACTGTCGGAACCCATGATCAGCACAAATTCATATTTCGGGTATTTTTCAGTAAGATAAGTAAGTGTATCAATGGTATAGGAGGGCTTAGGCATGCGAAATTCTATATCGCAGATGGCAAACCGATTATCCTCCTCAAGTGCTAATTCCAAAATTTCGAGCCTTATCTGGTCCGAAAGTAAGGTTTCCTTTTTTTTTAATGGATTATGTGGACTTATGACAAACCATAATTGATCCAGATCGGTATATTCAATGATATAGTTAGCAAGTGCTAAATGTCCGATATGAACAGGATTAAATGAACCAAAAAACAAACCGGTTTTCATAGTGCCCTGTTTGCTCCTGACAGCAGATAATACTGTTCAGGAATTAAGAAATTTGTCAACCAAACTATCAGCTTCGGCAAGTGCTATCTCAAGATTGTCATTCTGAATGATATAGTCAAACCGTTTGGCATATACCATTTCCATTTTTGCTTTCCTGACCCTGCGTGTTATACTTTCGGGCGATTCCATTTTTCTGGCTACCAGCCTTTCTTCCAATGCTTCAATTGAAGGTGGACTTACGAAAATTGTTAAAGCTTTTTCTTTGTATTTCCGTTTAATATTCATACCTCCCGACACATCAACATCAAAAATTACATTTTTACCAAACGATCGCAGTTTTTCGACTTCAGCTTTTAATGTTCCATAATACTGATTTGTATATACCTCTTCCCATTCAAGAAATTGGTTTTCTTCAATTTTTGATTTGAAGCTGTCGATACTTAAAAAATAGTATTCTTCACCATCTTTTTCATCACCTCTTTTATTCCTGGTACAAGCCGACACAGAGAAGGCCAGATTATAATCCCGGTTTTTGAGTAAGTGTTGTGCAATTGTCGATTTACCTGCTCCCGATGGTCCTGAGAGAATAACTAGTTTTCCTGACATGAGTATTTCAATTTATAATATGTTCATTAGTTGTTCTTTGATCTTTTCAAGCTCATCTTTCATTAATACAATAATACGCTGAATTTCGGAGTGATTGGCTTTGGCACCAAGTGTATTTATTTCTCTCCCCATTTCCTGAGAAATAAATGTAAGTTTTTTCCCATTAAGATTTTCATCAAGGGTTGTTTTGGTAAAGAATTCACAATGATTTTTCAGACGAACCTTCTCTTCTGTTATATCCATTTTTTCCAGATAGTAGATTAATTCCTGCTCTAGCCTGTTAGCATCAATTTTCTCCTGTTCCACAGATCCGTTTAGAGAAGCCGCTAATTTTTCCCGAATTCTTATCGAACGTTCAGATTCATAAACACTTATATCTTCTAAATGTGTTTGAATGGCTTTAACCCGTTCCAATATATCATTTTGTAAGACTTCTCCTTCCTGAATTCTGTATTTTTTGATTTTTCCAAGAGCTTCGACGGTTTTAAGAAGTATTTTATTCCATTCTTCCTCTGCAAGTTCTACTTTATCAATTTTTAAAGCATCCGGAAATCGCATAATAGTTTGCAGTAAAGATTCCTCCTCTTTCGGGTTTAGACTTTTTGCAATTTCCTGAAGTTGAGCATAGTATTCTTTGACTATTGGAATGTTTATCTTGGCTGAATCAGCTGTATCGGTTGTTTCATAAGTAATTGAAAAGTCTATTTTGCCCCGTACAAGATTCTGGGAAATAAGGCTACGCAATTCCAGTTCTTTCTCTTTATAGATATTAGGAATACGTGTATAAATATCTAATTGCTTACTGTTTAAGGTTTTAATTTCGATAGTAACTATTTTATTATCTAACTCGCAAATGGCTCTCCCAAAACCTGTCATTGATTGTATCATCTAACATGAATTTTTAAAATAAAATGTTAATTCAACTTAAATTCAGAATTTGTTCGGAAAAGTATAAATAAAAACTGAATGGAACTCCTGATTTTTGTTGTAAACATCAATTAATTAATAATTAACTTTTATGCTAATGAAAATACGAAAATAGTATGTTAAAGCAGATAATTCACTCTGTAAATAATTATTTTTCATACTTTATAATAGATTTTTTCTTCCAGTTCCCCGATCGATAATAGAAATATGATAGTATAGTACCTGTCAGCCAGCCAATGGGGATAGACCACCAAATACCTTTTTCGTTTAGTATTCCGGAGAGTAATGGCGGCAAGTTTACTCTGATTCCCCAATGGATCAGAGTTTCATATAAACGTCCGGATAATAGAGATGCCAGAGGTATCCGGATTAACCAGAGCGATAACAAAGTAATAAACATGGGCACTACTGTGTCGCCGGCCCCCCGAAGGAGTCCATTCAACGAGAACATAGTACTAAAGATTACATAAAAGGAACCTACAATTACCAGATAACCTGCTCCAACAGAAATTACTGTCTGATCGGGAGTAAACATTTGTATAAGCTGATGCCGGAACAGAATTACTATACATGTAATTGAAATGCTTATTATTAAAGACATTCCTAGGGTAGCCTTTAATCCCGATTTCACCCTTTCTATTTTATTGGCGCCAACATTTTGACCAACAAAGGTTGAAAGGGCCTGACCAAAGTTCATTGCTGGCAACATAGCCAGGTTATCAATACGTCCTGCCACACTATAGGCTGCAATCACATCGGTGCCAAAATTGTTAACTATACGAAACAGAGCAATCATACCAAATGAAACAAAAGTTTGCTGCAGACCCGAGGGGACACCTATTTTCACACTTTTCCAAAAGATCTCCCAGTCGAATACCAGTTTTTTAATTCGAAGTTGTATTAGCTTGTGTGTTTTATTCAAATAAAATATTGCCGTTATAAAGGCTCCTCCCTGTGCCAGAATGGTTGCAAGCGCAGCGCCTCTAACTCCTAATTCAAGGTATTTAATGAATATAAAATCGAATATTATATTACAAACTGATGAGATAATTAGGAAGACAAGAGGAGTAACGGAATCGCCCAACCCACGAAGTATTGCACCGGTAGCATTAAATCCGAAGAGCAAAATGGTACCCAGTAGGAAAGTGTTCAGGTAAGTTTTTGCCAGGGGAATTACTTCAACAGGCAGTTTAGTAAGCCGAAAAATATTGTCACTTACAGATATTCCAACAGTTGTTATCAGGATGGATGCAAAAAATATAAAAATATAAAGTGTATCAATTGATCTGCGTACCCTGGTATAATCTTTAGCTCCGAAATATTGTGAAATAACAATAGTCCCGCCCGAAGCTATTCCGATTACAAATGAAATCAGTGCAAAGATGATGGGAAATGAAGCACCGACGGCAGCAAGAGCTTCCTTCCCAATTAACTGTCCCACAATAATACTGTCAACAATATTATAGGATTGCTGGAAAATATTACCGATTAACATCGGAGCCGCAAACTTGAGGATATTGCCTCCAACGTGCCCTGTCGTCAAATCTCTCATTACGTGGAAAAGCACAAAGGTGGTTAAATTGTAGTAGTATGCAAAATAAATATATTTGTATCACCTGATTAAATGCAAGAAATGATGTATGATATTTTTGTAATTTAATTTCAATAAGTAATTTTCAAGACTAATCCATATTTGTATTATAAATCCTATGAAAATTCACGATACTTCAAAGACAAAAATCATTGCCACTATCGGACCGGCAACCTCCTCTGATAAAAAAATCCGCGAACTCATCCGTTCCGGAATCGATCTCTGTCGTTTAAACTTTTCTCATGGCAGCTATGACGATCATGAGAAAATAATTCAATCTATCCGGAATGCAAATGAAGAACTGGGGACTCATATGGCAATTCTGGGTGATTTGCAGGGACCAAAAATTCGCCTGGGCATTATGCAGAATGAAGGGACTATGCTAAAGGATGGAGATGAAGTAATAATTACAAATAAAGAGTGCCGGTGCACCAATAAAATTCTGTACGTTAATTATCCTAATCTGCCAAAAGATATAGTTAGAGGTAAAAGCATTCTGATTGACGACGGAAAGATAAAACTACGGGTAATTTCAACCGATTCAAAATCAGCAATTGTTGCTAAAGTGCTTCATGGAGGACTTCTTTATTCAAAGAAAGGGGTTAATCTGCCTGACACCAAGATATCGATAACCAGTCTGACAGAGAAAGATTTGGAAGATATTAATTTTATTTTGAATCATGATCTGGACTGGATTGCCTTGTCTTTTGTCCGTAGTGCAAATGACATAATTGACCTTCAAAGGATAATTCAGGAACAGAATAAGGAAACGATGGTTATAGCAAAGATTGAAAAACCGGAGGCACTTACGGAGATTGATCAGATTATTGAAGTTTCGGATGCCGTAATGATTGCCAGGGGAGATTTGGGTGTTGAGGTTCCTTTCGACAGGGTTCCCTATATCCAAAAACAGATTGTTCAGAAATGTATCCATAAGTCTACGCCTGTTATTATTGCAACACAGATGCTCGAAAGTATGATATTCAATTTTCGTCCTACACGTGCTGAGGCAAATGATGTAGCTAATGCCGTTTTCGATTGCGCCGATACAGTGATGCTAAGCGGTGAGACCTCAGTTGGGAGTTATCCGATTGAGTCGGTACAAAGTATGCAGAAAATTATTGATTATGCGGAGGGAAAGGAATTTGTGCACAAGCATGAACATATTCCCGATATGGCTTCAAACACGTATATTCCCGATTCAGTCTGCTTTAATGCATGCAGAATGGCAGATCAGTCGGGCGCAAAGGCAATTATTGCTTTTGCTGCAAAACCGCAAACAGCTTTTCGGCTTGCAGGCAACCGACCCAAAGCACCTATCTATATTTTTACTTACGACCGTAAAATAATAAGCCAATTATCAATTGCATGGGGAGTCTGGGCATTTTATATCGATGGGGAACTAGGCGTGGATCAGTCCTTTGAATACTCAATTAAAATCCTCATGCAGAAATCGCTGATCAGAGAAGGAGACGTCGTTGTGAAGGTCAGCAGCTTGCCTTTATTTGACTTACATGGAGTGAATGCAATCAAGCTGAGTTATGTATAAAAAAGTTATGGATAAAGGATGAATCAATGAGTTTGGTTCGCTTTTTTATCAGTGATCAGACTTTAATTTTTCTCTTTTCCGGAAGAACAATGATTAAATAATTTGTTGCTATTTTATTTTAAAATCGAATACTTTTTTTTCTTCGATAAATCCTTCCAAATGATCATTCAGACTGACTTGTCCCACACCTGCCGGCGTACCTGTGAATATAATATCACCAATCTTCAGTGTTACAAATTTCGAGATGTAGGAAATGATTGTGTCGACATCATATAACATATCGGCCGTATTTCCCTGCTGAACAATTTTGTCATTTACTTTAAGCGAAAAGGAAATTTTATTGATGTTGCCGACTAAAGAAAGATTAAGAAATTTTCCCAATACCGCCGATGCATCAAAAGCTTTGGCAATTTCCCACGGATGGCCTTCTTTTTTACATTTGTTCTGAAGATCGCGTGCCGTAAAATCGATACCGGCAGTAATTTCATTATAATAGCGGTAGGCAAATTTCTCATCTATATGTTTCCCCAATCGGCATATTTTAATCACTATTTCTAATTCGTGATGGATCTCGCTGGAGAATTCGGGCAGAAAGAAAGGTTTATTACCAAGCAGTAAGGAGCTGTCGGGTTTCATAAAAAAAATAGGTTTCGCCGGAATGGGATTGTTTAATTCTCTGGCATGCTCACTATAATTTCTACCTATACAGATGATTTTCATATCGAAATTTTAACCTTATAACTCAGGAGTGATCGTCAATACCAGTTTACTCGGAATATTACTTTTTATTTTCATCACTCTTATTATTTGAAAATGCCTTTCTCAATTTAATACTGGTGAGAACTTTTTTGGTATACAGTGGAAAATCATTTTTTATCATCCATCCATAATAGGCCGGATCAGATTCAAAAACAGCTTCAACACTTCGGCCCTTATATTTTCCAAAATTAAAACGTTCCACTCCATTTTCGTCATACACAATTCTACCTACTAAATCGGCATTACGCGTATGGCTTGAAAATTTTGAGAGTTCTGCTATATCATTTTTCAGATCGGAGTAAGTATCGAGTTGTGCCTTGAGTATTTCAAAAGTTGCCCGGGTATCGGCTTCCGCGCTGTGTGCATTTGTCAGATCTTTATTACAATAAAATTTATAGGCAGCACTAAGTGTCCGTTGTTCTTTTTTATGGAATATAACCTGTACGTCAATAAATTTATGTTTCTTCAGATCAATATCAACTCCGGCACGTAGCAATTCTTCGGCTAGCAAAGGAATATCAAACTTGTTCGAATTATATCCTGCCAAATCACATCCCTCAAATATTTTTGACAGTGTCTTTGCCAGCTCTGTAAAGGGTGGGGCATCTTTAACATCGTTATCGGTAATGCCGTGGATCTCGGTAGTTTTTGACGGAATCGGGATAGTTGGATTAACTAAAAATGTACCTGATTCCTCCTTTCCATTAGGATAAATTTTCAGATAAGAAAATTCAACAATCCTGTCCGATACGATATTAATTCCGGTTGTTTCCAGGTCAAAGAATATAATGGGATTCTTCAAATTTAACTCCATACGCTTCTCATTTTCTCGATTTAATAAAAAAAGAGTTTCGGTTAACGAAACTCTTTAAAGGGGTTTTAGTTTCAGATTCAATTATTTATCATCATAGGCATTAAAAGCATAAGTATATCTTCCTCATCGTTTTCCTTTTCAAGGGGTAAGATAATACCTGCTCTGGAGGGATCTGATAATTCGAGCACTATATCCGACGATTGAAGGTTTTGCAATATTTCAACAAGAAAGGTCGATTTGAAGCCGATATCAAGTTCATCGCCATCATACTGACAGGTAATCCTTTCGTAGGCGGAAATGGAGAAATCAATGTCCTGGGCCGAAACTGTAATCTGGTTTCCGGTAAGCTGTAACTTAATAAGATTACTGGCCTGATTTGAGAATACAGAAACTCTTTTAAGTGCATTATAGAACTTTAACCTGTCTATTATCAGCTTGTTTGGATTATCGGTGGGGATCACTGAATTGTAGCTTGGATATTTTCCTTCAACAAGCCTGCAAATCAGTTTATAGTGCGGCAAGATAAAATGTGCGTTTTTATTATCTATTTCTACAGCAATGGTACCTTCCTCTTTTGGTAAAATATTTTTTAGCAGTGATGCCGGTTTTTTGGGAAGTATGAATGATGTGTTGGAGTCAGCTTTTATATCGGTACGTTTGTAACGTACAAGCTTATGCGCATCGGAGGCTACAAATATTAAATCGCTTGTAGAGAGTTCAAAAAAGACGCCATTCATAACCGGCCGTAATTCATCATCGGCAGTAGCGAAAATAGTATTGGTGATGCCCTGCAAAAGTACATTGGCGGCGATTTCGAAACTGGTTTTTTCTTCTTCTTTAATTAAAGGTAACTGAGGAAAATCATTTCCATTTTGTCCGACAATAGTAAATTGGCCGTTTTCCGAGCTTATAACAATGCTCAGCGAACTGGTATTCACATCAAATGTAAGAGGTTGATCAGGAAATTCTTTTAGTGTGTCAAGAAGCAGTTTTCCTGGAATGGCAATAGTACCCGATTCACTCACATTCTCAAGCTCCATTGAAGTAACAAGTGTCGACTCAAGATCTGAAGCAGTAAGCTCCAGCTTTTTACCTTCAAGCGAAAATAAGATGTTATCGAGAATGGGAAGGGTATTCTTTGAGCTAATTACCCGACTAACAGCCTGGAGATGATTTAATAATTCAATACTTGAAACTACAAACTTCATTTATTATAGGTTTTAGTTTGATACAAAATCTTAATATTCTCAATAAGAATGGGTATCAATATTACAAAAAAATCACCGATTAACTGTCCCGGAGTTTTATTTTTTTCGAAAATATTCAAAGGGCACCAGAATCGGGTCAAAGTCGCTGTAATTCAGTATAAGATAGTCATTTTCAATTGTGATTCCATAAAAATGATACAGATCAATTTCCCCTGACTGGTTAAGCTGTCTGCGGCAACCGGTCAAATTAAAAGTATCCCTCGCAGTTGTTGTTATTTTTAAGGAAAAAAACACTTCATTTTTTAAGGAATTTATATTTATGGGAAGTATTTCTTCGGATGAGGGCACATATTTTATTCTGCTAAAAAAATGAAAATATTCATTGATTGCTTCAATATCAATGTTCGCAATTGTATCAATTCCTAAGTAATCCAGAAGAACCGGATTTTTTTTATCTGTGCGGAGAATCCGAAATCCGTCGGATGGTTTCTCCGGATATTCAATTACAATGGATTCAATGGCAGCAGGAGCTAGATCAAGTAATATGTTGCTTTTCCAATGTATCGGTAAGGGATCGTAAACCTTAAAAAGATCAACATTAGGATAAGCCTTTACAGTTATTTTAAAGGCGTTCTTCGAATTTTTCAGCCGGGCAAATAATTGATTTTCGATACGGCAGATCTCAAATGAGAGAATAGATTTATGGTGTATAAAAAATGCAACAGAAATTCCTTTTTCCAATTCGTCGTTCAATATATTTTTCATGCTTAGTGGGGCAGGTGCTAATGCTTCAATTCCTGATGAAAGGATCAATACATCATGAATTCTTTTCTCGTCAGCTTCCTCATTGCCAACTTTCCAGCTATTATCAGATTTAACCAGTACAGTCTTATTTTCATCGGAACTCAAATGTATTTCAGTGACTTCCCCTGCCTTTGTAAGTTTGAATCGGGTACCACTGAACCCGAATGTAGAATCTTTTTTTGACCAGGTGTAATAGGCAATAAGACCCAGGATAAGACAGGATGATATCAGAAGTATTGATTTACGCATGTTTAGCACTACCTCGAGTAACGGTATCTCCGGTAATACATGTAAAATATACCGAAGAATATAACAATAAGAGAAGGAACCAGCATGTTGAGCCAGATCCATTTTTTTCGTTGCGATACAATCTTTTCCTTGTCGAGCAGGCGAAGTTTAAATTCTCTTCCCCGGAGTTTCAGCAGGTTCTCATCATCGGTAAGGTATTGTATCAGGTTTAAGAGAAAATCCATATTTCCAAATGTTTGCCGGGTGTAGCGGTCGTACCCCAGAGGGAATATAGACGGACCCTGGGGGGAGTTGCTGACATCGTTTTTTATCAAATCGCCATCAGCAATTACAGCCATTTTTGTTGGTTTGCTTTTCTCAACCAGTGTAGGAGAATTTTCAAAATAGGCATCAATTCCCCGGTTGGTAAAAACGGATTCAAATTCACCTTCAAGCAAAACACCCAGTATCAGACCCGATTTATTAAAGTCGTCTTTAGTGGGAGCATCTTTTATTTCGGAAAGAGAAATTATGGCGGGTACTTTTTTAGTACGACTAAAATCGGAGGATGTTAACAAAGGTGTTTTTTTAATAGTTACCCGTGCGGCTATAGTATCGATAGGATTGGCAAATTTGCACAGTACGAGGTTCAGATTCTGGCTTATGGGATGGTCGGGCTCAGGCTCTATCAAAGGATAATACAACCAGGGCGCAGGTTGGAAATTTGGCTGATTCCCCGATAAGGCAACGTTTACAGGAATTACATTGCATTGAATATCCTGCACCAGTACAGGATTTATGCGTACACCGTACTTGAAGAGCAGGTCATCCAGGTTCAGATTGGCCATGATAGCAATGGTTTCTCCGTTCACCATACTATCAAGGCTCACTTGCACCTCATCGATAAGCCAGAGCACTTTTCCTCCCTTCATAATGTACTGATCGATAACAAACTTATCGGGTTCCGTGAAGGGTTTTTCAGGTTTCGCAATAATAATGGCTTTATAATCATCCAATACACCCGGAATTCCGTTAATGATCCCCCGGTCGATCTGGTACGATTTGGACAGTTCCACTGAGATATCATGCACTTCGTAATCACTTAATTCACCGTGACCTTCAATAAATGCAATTTTTCCCGTAATCGAATTTGTAATATTCTTAATGGTACTTATCAGCATATATTCAAGACCTTCAATAGAATGGTTGAGATTTTGTTCGGCAGTTAATCCCGGATTATTCAGAAGCAGATTCAAGGGAATCTCAATATCCTTATACATAATTATAGCGCCGGGGAAAATAATTTTTTCAGTAATCCCTCCTTCTTTATCACGCTGGTGAATGTTGGTTGGTTTCAATCCCTGATCATAGAACTGTTCTATGATTTTATTCTGCATATTCGACGAAACATCCTTAAAAGGATTTATAAATTCATACTGCAACATCGATCGCCCATAAATTTTAAATTCGTCCAGCATGTCATGAATGTTGCTCTGGAATTTTTTAAAGGGAATATTCAAATCTCCTTCAAGGTAAACCCGGATATACACAATATCGTCCAGATTTTTAAGTGTCTCTTTTGTCGATTGCGATAATGTATAGCGATTTTCTTCTGTCAGATCCAGACGAAAAAACCAGCTCTGACCTATGATATTAATTAGCAAAATAATGGCAACAACGCCTGCAAGTCCGATGAGATCATTCTTCCATACTGACTTTCCTGCTTTCAATTTATCCGGAATCTTTTTGTTTACCATTTTCGGCTGTTAAGTTTTATTTTGGTGAAAAAGAGGAACAGGATTATTATAGAGATAAAATACAGGAGATCGCGACTATCGATAACTCCCCTTCCTATGGAACTATAATGAGCATCGATTCCAAGATTCAGTAAAAAAGTACCTATTGTTCCTTTCAGGCTCAGGTAGGCAATTGAATTAAATCCGGAATAAAGAACAAAGCAAAGCAGTACTGCCAGGACAAAGGATACAATTGTATTATCAGTTAGTGAGGAAGCAAATATTCCAATGCTTATATAAATGCCTGCCAAAAATACCAAACCCAAATATGAACCTAATGTGGCTCCTGTATCGAGTGCATTTTCATGGCTACTCAATTGGGAAATAGTAAAATAGAAGAAAAGCGTAGGGATGAGGGCAACAATAGTTAGCGCCAGGTTGGCCAGGTATTTTGAAAGCACTATTTGAAATTCTGTGAGGGGCCGGGTCATCAGTAATTCAAGACTCCCGCTTTTCTTTTCTTCAGCAAAACTTCGCATGGTAATGGCCGGTATCAGAAAGAGAAAAATCCAGGGAGCAATTGCGAATAAAGTATCGAGTGAAGCATAACCGGAATCCATCACATTCATTTCTCCCGGAAATACCCAAAGGAACAATCCATTCACTACCAGAAATACAATTATTATCAGGTAACCTGTAATTGAGCTGAAAAATGAGGCTATTTCCTTTAGGAATAAAGTCTTCATAATTATATTGTTAGCTAAGTTCCCAGCTTTTTAAACCGGATAACTGGTTCAATTCTATGTCAAATTACTTTTTTTCTGAGGTAATTTGGGTATAACGAAGCTAAAAATACATTATTTTTTTAAGAGCAGAAATTGTAATATTGTTAAGTAATCAGCTACAAATATCGAAGTATTATTTTTCTCATGCTTAAGGCCAGACTGATATTCGGAAAAAACATTTCAAAATTTTTTTTTACTCTTGCTCTTTTAGTACCCTTTTCTTCCTTATTCGGAGTAAATGATAGTTTACGACTGGTTAATAATCTGCGTTTAGGTGTCGATATGCATTATGGAACCGTATTACCGCATCATGCCTCAATAGAATATGCACTGGAGAGTAATATTGGAGGTCTCGAAATAACGCTGGCTACGGACGCCTACGGTCGGTCACATTGGGATGAATTGTATCGATATCCCCGCATGGGGGCAGGATATCTGGTAACCTCGCTTGGGAACCGGCAAGTCTTTGGAACTGCCAATTCGCTGTTTCTTTTTATAGATTTTCCTCTCAGTGCAAAGCAAAGAAAATTTCTGGCAGGCTATCAGATCAACTTTGGAATATCCTATATCGATAAGCTCTATGATGTTGTGGATAATCCTTTAAACATGGCAATAAGCACCGGACTTAATTTCTATGCCTGTTTCAGGATGAATGCAAAATACCTGATCGATCAGAAGAATGAATTATCAGCAGGTTTTGGCTTCTCTCATTTTTCAAATGGGAAAGTGATATCCCCCAATTTAGGTATCAATACAGGAACCTTTACACTTGGATATCGCTATATGATTTCACCTATACGCTATACTAAAATTTCAGAGGATAAATTTTCATTACTTAAAAAACACTCCGGCGAGGTAATATTTTCGGGAGGTATAAAATCTGATGATCAGGTAACCGGAAAACCTTACTTTATTTCAACATTGATTTGTGATTACAACTATTTTTTTAGCAGGAAATATGCTGTTGGTTTAGGGACCGATCTGTTTTATGACCCGACAATAGGACCTAATATGGTGGCACAGAACGGAGACGATTATTCCACGCGCGATTTGTTTCAGTGCGGTGTACATGGAGTATTATATGCAAAATACGGCAGGTTGTATGCTATTGGGAACATAGGAGCCTATCTCTATGCAAGCTACACTAAATACGCCCGGATTTATACACGTATTGGTCTGCGCTATGAAATTAACCGTCATATTTTACTGAACTTATCGCTAAAAGCACACTATGCTATTGCCGATTATGTAGAATGGGGAATAGGATATCGGCTTTAGATTGTATGGGAATTGCTATGAAAAAACTTAAAAGAAATATTGTTGTCGTTCTGATTACCGGAAGCTTTATTTTTATTCCGGGTTGTGAAATCGACCGATGTTTTCACGATACCGGACAGAATACCAGAATACAGATTGAAACCGGATATTTTCAGGAAATGAATGTTTATGGCCTGTTGCACATAATTCTCCTTGAAGACACTGCTAATTATGTTGAATTTGAAGGCGGTGAAAAAATGTTGGAATATGTTGGTGCAAGTACTGTCGATTCAATTTTACGGCTTGATAATTCGAACAGGTGTTTCTTTTTACGTGAATACGAAAAAATTAAAGCGTACGTCCATTATCAGAATTTGGCCAAAGTCAATTTATTTGAAGTTTGTAAGCTGGAAAGTTATGATTCGCTGACTGCATTCAGATCGCTGACTGTACAGGGCGAAATGGCCTATGTGAAATTAATCCTCAATTGTGAAAATTTCAGTTTCTATAACAACAGGACAACGGGAGGAGATTATACCTTTATTGGAAATATTGATCGTTGTTGGCTAAGCGGATATTATACTGCAAAATTTGTTATGCAAGACTTAGTAGCACGCGACATGTATGTTAATAACTCATCGCTTTCCGATATGTATATAAATGCAACGGAACGGTTAAGAGTTAAAATCCTGCACAATGGCAATATTTATTATTCAGGAACGCCTGAAATTACTATTGATTCTATCTCAGGCAACGGAAGGTTGTTGCCCTGGAATTAAGCATAATAACTTTTGTGAACGATACTACACAACTTTGAACTCTAAACTCTAAACTTTCAACTTTATATTACTCCGGTTGGAAGCGATGTAGCTCCATATCTCGATAATCTACAACCTTGATATCGCGGAAGTAAAAATGAATAATATCAAGCCAGCTATAGCCAACCCGTGCCATTTCCATAGCTCCTTCCTGGCACATACCCACGCCGTGACCATATCCCTTCCCTTTGAAAAGTATTGAATCTCCTGTATCGACGATTGAAAAAAAAGTTGATTTTAATCCGAAATACTCACGAACTGTTCTCATATTAAGTTCAATGCCATGGATAAGTATGAATTTGGTTCGGGAACTGATATTAAAGGAGAAATTATATCGCTGGTAATCAATGTTGTTTTTTGTGTAACCGGCAATAAAAGTATTCCATTCTTCCCTCGATACGGAATGAGTCCAGGTAGCCTGAGTTGAGCTGGTACAAAACGGATCTCTGACAGAAACCAGGTAGGGGAGATCTTTCTGCCATACCATTCCGGCCGAACTAGTCATTCCTCCGCAATTACTATGAAAGGGCGACATAATAAGAACATCCGACTGGTCACAAAGAACTTTTCCGGCAGTTGATCGGGTTGCTTCAATAATTTCAGGATGTTGAGAACAACGGCTCTTGTATGCCTGGCAATGTACCTCATCGCATAAATCAAAACCCTCTTCCGCATGTTTATAGAGGTTTTTAATTGTAAAAGTCCTAATGAGAACAGCCTGTGCTTTATAGTATTCCATAGGAGCATTATTACCGCCTTCTGCTTCAATAACTGCTGCAATATATTTTTCCAGATCCAGCTTATTAATAATACGCATCCTGTTATTTTCACAAAGAACCAACAGGTTGTCATCATATTCATTACCTTCCATTGCCGGATTCACGGGCTTTACACTCAGGATACCTTCATTATCTGTATTGAGAAATTCAACAGTTTGGAAGTTACCTATAAAATTGCGCTTATCTCTTACTTCAAGTGTATTACCAAACCGGCTGACATGGAAAATGCTTCCCTTTTTATATTCTCCCAGGGTTTCATTACCGTTTTTTAACAGGTATCTGCCCTGTTTGATACTAACCGTAAAAGAATTTATTTCTTTGGAATTAAATATGGATACCTTAATACTTTGTGCTGCTAATAGCACTTGAAAAAAAGATAGCAGTATTATAATTTTTATACGCATTGTTATTGGTTTAAATAGTCATACATACTTTTGCTAACTCTTGCAGAGGCTCCCGGTTCTCCCATCTTTTGTTTCAACAGGTGAAAATTTTCAAGCATCTCTTGCCGATAGGCTGAATCAGACAGCAACCGATCCAGTTCACTTCGAATATTTCGGGCCAGTCTGAATTGCAAAAATTCTTTAACAATTGATTGGTCCATAATTATATTCACCAGTGAGAAGAATTTAATATGAACGAACGGTCTCCCTATCAGATAGCTGCCCGTTGCAACCTTGTACAGGACTACTTCAGGAATCCGGAAAAGAGCAGTTTCAAGCGTAGCTGTGCCCGAAACAACAACTGCGGCATGCGCATTACTGAGAAGATCGTATGTTTTGTTAAACACAATTTTCACAGGTGTATTATGCAGATATTCTTCATAATAGGAAAGAGAGATGGAAGGTGCTCCGGCTAACACAAATTCATAATCGGTAAGACCTTCAATAGCTCTCAACATAGCCGGCAGACAATTTTTAATTTCAGTAGTTCGACTTCCGGCCAGCAAAGCAACTATGGGTTTATTGTTCAGGTTATTTTCTTCAAGAAATTTCTTTTTTTTGCTGGGCACAAAAGCAGCTATAGCATCGGTCAACGGATTTCCAAGGTATTCTGCCGGACATCCCCGTGAATTGAAATACTCCTCTTCAAAGGGAAGGATCACATAGGTTTTATCGACTGCCTTGCGAATACGCTTTATACGCGAGCCTCTTGAGGCCCATACTTTGGGTGCAATGTAGTACAGGGTTTTGAAACCCTGTGATTTTGCAAACTCCGCTATTTTTAGATTAAAACCGGGATAATCAATCAGGATAACCACATCGGGAACGTATTCCAGAATATCCTTTCTGCAAAATTCAAGTGTCTGATTGATGGTACTAAGATGCCTGAGAACCTCTATAATCCCTATGAAGGACATCTTTTTGTAATGTAGGGCAATTTCCGAACCTGCTTCATTCATAAGGTCGCCGCCAAAACATCTGAAGTGTGCTTCCTTATCTATCTCCCTGATATTTTTTATCAGGTTGCTTCCGTGCAGATCGCCCGATGCTTCACCGGCTATTAAATAATATTTCATTTGATTAAGTCGATTGAAAGCTATTACTCATATAAATCACAATACAAAATTGATAATGACTAAGGCACCTGTTAATACGGCTGTACTGATCAGAATTCCCTTGGCAATTTTTAATTGATTTCTCCAGATCAGAAGAAAAAATAGCAAAGCATTTGGAAAGATACAGCGCGTAAGAAATAAGGGTAATAATTTTACTATCATTTTTCTGTAATACTCGTCCATAAACTCAAAATGACTCATTTTAGGCAACACGAATAGAATATATATAAGGGTCGGTAATAAAACTCCGACAATTATGCCTGCATAAAGGTTGTTGAGTTTTTTCATCATCAGAATTTCCAGTTTTTAATAGTATTCAAGGTCGGATAACTGGTCAGATCGATAGTTAGCGGAACCACTGCAATGTAGTTATTTTTCAGCGCCCATTCATCGGTATCATCAGCATCGGGTTCCGTATTAAAATATTTGCCTGTAAGCCAGTAGTATTCTTTACCAGCCGGATCGATGCGGTGATCGAACTCTTCCTGCCAGAATCCGATCGTCTGCCGGCAAACTTTTATTCCTTTTATATCTTTTTCGGGTACAGATGGAATATTCACATTCAAACAGGTATGTACCGGTAATCCGTTCTCAAGCACAAGTAGTGATATTTTTCGTGCATAAACTCTGGCCATTTCTAAATTCGCCTCCGGATCATAGCTGATCAGTGAGAATCCTATGGAGGGGATTTCATTGAGAGAACCTTCAAAAGCTGCCCCTAACGTTCCTGAATAGAGTACGCTGGTCGAACTGTTGGAACCATGATTTATTCCCGATACGAGCAAATCAGGTTTCCGCGTCAGTAATTTATTAAAAGCCAGTTTTACACAATCAGTCGGGGTACCATTTACAGCATAACTGGCACATCCATTTAGCTTTGCTTTTTGTGTCCGTAGAGGATGTTTTACAGTTATGGCTTGCGACATTCCCGACTGCGATTCCACAGGGGCCACTACAATTACTTCACCCAACGGTTCAACTGCTTCTACCAGGGCCGATAATCCCTTTGCATGTATTCCATCGTCATTTGTAACCAGAATCAGATTTTGCCTGTCCATTATTTATCTCCGCCTTTTCAGTAAAAGATACAAAGATAGAATAATCATAAGATTGGTACTATGAATAATCGATCTGGAATCCATCTCTTTTTTGAATCAAAATGAATTGTCAATAATTAGTTAAAATAAGCTTATTGCTTGATTGTTATATACTGATGTTTTAACTTTAAATAATTGAAAAAGATAAGTCATGAAATCCAAATCGAAACATAGCATAAGTCGCAGGAGTTTCATAAAGACTACAGCTCTTGTTGCAGCAGGAACAAGTATTGTACCCACATTCCAGCGATGTTCTTTAAAACCCAGACTTAAAACCAGAGGTTTTGGACGCTTAAACCACGAAGTCACTACTTTCGGCCTGGGAGGACAGTCGAGTATACAATGGACTCCTCCCGATGTGGATCCCGTTGCTATTATCATGAAAGCCTTCGATAAGGGTGTGAACTATTTCGATACTTCAAATCTTTATGGTCCCAGTCAGCTGAATTATAACAAAGCTTTCAGAAATCTTGGTCTGATCCCGGGGAACGTGGGATTTAATGAATCGCTGCGACGTTCCTTTTTTCTGACTTCTAAAACTCACCTGCGTTTTGCAAAGGGTGGCTGGCAGGCAGAAGGACTCAACAATTGGACTAATGGCCAGCAGGGAACACATACAATCGATGATCTGAAGCGAAGCTTGTCGCAGTTATTTGGCGACGGACAGGGTAATTATCCCACGGGAGCCTATCTTGATATGGTGCTGATTCATAGTGTCACCAATACTGTGGATGTGGATGCAGTGTATGAGGGCCTTGAAAACACCGATGCCAAAGCCGAACACATCGGGGCACTTGCAGCATTGCGCGATTACCGCGACGGAACGAATTTTACAGGGTTAAATCCCAGACAGGAAAAGCTTATCCGGCATATAGGATTTTCTGGGCATTATAATTCCGGTGTTATGATGGATATGATCCGACGGGATAAAAACAATATTCTGGATGGATTACTGGTAGCTATTAATCCGAACGACAAGCTGAATTTTAATATGCAGCACAATGTAATTCCGGTGGCAGCTGCGAAAAATATGGGGATCATTGGCATGAAGGTTTTCGCCGATGGCGCCATGTATACTAAAGGAGCTCATTGGTCGGGGCAACCTTCCGATGTGGTCAGACAGTTGGGGAGTAAAGAACTTCCGTTTGCCCCCTTAATTCACTATACGCTAACAACGCCAGGCATCAATACCGCCATAATCGGAATCGGACAAATTTCGGATGATATTGCCCAATGCCAGCTGACACAAAATATACAGGCAGCACAAATAGGCATGAACGAACTGAGTGATAGCGATAGGAGCGAAGTGGAGATGATGACACGGCATGTTAAAGAAGGTAAAACAAATTATTTTCAGCTTGATAAGGGAGGGCTAACTGCGCCTAATGATATTCGGGTAAAACAATTGGATGAGAATAAAATTAAACTTACCTGGAATACGGCTTATGCAGGCGATAATCCTATTGATTTTTATGAAGTATCACGAAACGGAATTTCCGTTGGTCAGGTTTTGCACAAACCGCAGACTACCGAATCACCTTTCGAAATGGTGGATGCGTTGGAAGGGGTGGGGCAACTGGAATATAGAATTATAACCACGGATAAGAAAGGGAACAAAGCAGAATCGGATGTAATTAAGCTGTCCTAGTGTATGAAGTGCGACAAATATAAAATTCCGGAAATTTAGTACTCAATAATTTTAAATTGGCAAATGCTTTAAGCTTCGCAATTATCAAAGAAAGCTTGTTATTAATGCAACAATCCAAATAATAATCTGTCTTTTTTCAATAACTTCACTGAAGTGTGAATAAAAATGAATATCCTATGAGAAAATATATTGGAATATATGCTTTGGTTCTGGCCTGTGCTCTACTTCTAATAAATTGCAGTGATGATAACCCACTCACGGATGCACAAAAGATAGCTGCACTCCGAAAAGTTACTGTGGTTTACGATAGCATGTCCTACGAAATAAGTTTACCTCCCGGTGCATTAAGCGGGCAATCGCTGGCTGAGCTTATGGTAAGCGATTCCTCTACTTTTGCCAATCCTGCAAATTATTCAATTGCCATTGCATTAAATGTAACAGCCGATAATACAGATCCGGAAGCTGAAGATGCAAAATTCGATGGTATGGACATCGATATTGTAATGGATACCATTGAATCGAATCCCATTACCATGTCGACTGAAGGTTTTGAAGTAGGCAAGAATGAAACTTATCCGGTACAACTGGAAACTACCATTAATCTTGAAACTCACCGGGAACCGGGCCTTTATATTTTCCGCCAGACAGTTGATGGAAACGATCTGGCTACTACCACTTATCCATATCTTCACTACGATCTGGGTATACAGCAAGGCACTATAAATCTACCCTCCCTGTATAAGGAAATTCCTACACGGGCTTCGGATGAAACCAAGGAGTTCTTACGACAGGTTCTGGAATCCGGGATGTTCGATGAATAGAACAAAGTGAAGATATTCCTCAAAGAAAATCTTATTAATGTCCCTGCAGAAGCCGTTACTTTTTCAAGAGAAGAAGTACCAGGATAATAGGTAAAATAAAAATCTTGATCTCGAGCGGGAGTATAACAGACACCTTGTCAATATTGTAATCGATAAGGGCCAGTTTTGTTTGGAGATGAATTCCCTTATCAATTATTAGAGCCAGGAAAGCTGATCCGGAAAACAGATAACGGACTCCATTATACGTAAAACCAACTATTTGCAGACCCTGTGCCCATAGGGAATATTTCCTGCCATATTTTAAACGGTTAAATAATCCATATCCGGCAAAAGCGACACCGCTAAACAAAATTATTCCTAATAAGGCCGAAGGAAGAAGCTGGGTTTCCTTTTCAATTATTTTCCCGATGGCTATAAAAACCAGTATAACAACACCAAAAATTCCTGTAACCAACTGGTAAATGCCTATTAACTTATGCTTCATACATTCTTTATATTTATTTCTGAAAATATATTATTACCGCATAGCTCCGTTACGAGGCAGCATTAATTTATCGCTTGCGTAAATCAGTCCATAAACGGTTGAATGGTGCCAGTATGCCCAATTATGTCCTCCGGGCCGGATGTGGAACTCGTGAGGAATATTATACTGCAACAGTAATTGATGAAATGCTTCACTGGCTGGCAATAAGGAATCGAACAATCCACAATCGATATACCAGTTGATTCCATAGTAATTCTTTGCTGTTGTGGAATCGATCAGAGAGTAAGGTGAATTTTCTTTCCAATGTTGGGTAATTCTGTTATCATTTTCAAGACCGGTACCATATACCGGACTAAAATAGGACTCATACCTGTCTTGTGGAAGATTCATAAAAATATTCTGATCTCTGACTGCGGGACTCAGAGCTATAACGCTACCAAAAATATCAGGGTTTTTAACTGCCAGAATTATACTGCCAAAACCTCCCATCGAAAGGCCCATAAGGATTCTGAATTCTTTTTGTTTTCGGGTACGGAAAAGCGAATCAATGCTGGGTACCAGTTCTTTGATGAAAAAATCATTGTAAAGGAAAGTACTATCGTAATTGTTGATATAGTAGCTATTCTTTGCATCGGGCATGATATAAATAAATTCCCCGATATCTCCTTCCATGAGGAGACTGTCGACTAATTGTGCTATGTTACATCTTGTGATCCAACTTTCATAATTGCCTCCATAGCCATGTAGAAGATATAGAACAGGGTATTCTTTTTTCTCGACATGATATGAGGAGGGAAGTATTACAGAATAAGAAATTTTCTGATTCAGAATTTTACTTTGAATATTCAGGTTATGCCCAATCCTCACCTGTGCTATACCTGAAAGAGAGATCTGAAGAAAAATTAAAATCAGAAAATAAAAAGAGAACTTGGTGTATCGGTATTTTATTTTTGTCATTTTGTCAAAAAAAGTTCAAGCGTTAAAATGGTTTGAAGCCTAATATACATAGTTTTCGTTAGCTTTACGAAACTTTAACCATGCAATACTTATTTTCCTATGAGAAAGGTCGTCTTTAATATCTTCAAATATCTTGTTTTTTTTGCAATTGGAATACTGATTTTTTGGCTTCTCTACCGAAAAATCGAATGGCAGGAACTGGTTGGTGCCTTAAAAGGACTTAAATATTTCTGGCTTTTCGTGTCTGTTTTTTTAGGTTTGCTATCGCAGGTTTCCAGAACGTTGAGATGGAAAATGCTTATTAAACCTATGGGTTACAATCCATTATTTAGTAATACATTTTTATCGGTGCTGGTTCTTTATTTTGTAAACCTTATAATTCCGAGGGCAGGAGAGGTAGCCAGGTGCACCGTATTAGCGCGGACCGATAAAATTCCCTTTACCAAACTTATAGGAACAGTTTTCATTGAGCGCCTTGCCGATGTGGTTATGTTATTTCTGCTGGCATTAGTGATTTTTGCGATGAACCTGTCAATAGTTGTCAGATTTTTCGAGCTGCATCCTGCTATATTGGCCAACCTTCAGAAATTTTTATCCCTGAAATATATTCTTCTGCTGATAGTGGCTGCAATCGTCTTTATAGCTGCTATGATCTTTCTGCGAAAACGATTGAAAAAATCGAAGAAAAAAGGGAAACTGGTAGAACTTAAAGATCAGTTCGTCGATGGCATTAAATCCATACTCCACATGGAGAAGAAATGGCTGTTTATAGGGTATACTGCTTTTATTTTTTTTATGTGGCTTGTCATGCTATATGTTGTTTTCTTTGCCTACGAACCTACCAATAATCTAACCCTGCGGGCAGGTATGGTAGTTTTCCTTATGGGAGGACTGGGCATGCTGGCCCCTATCCAGGGAGGTATCGGTCCGTGGCATTTTATGGTTGTCGAAACCTTAATTCTGTATGGAATTCAAAGAGAAGAAGGACTGATTTTTGCTTTGGTGGCTCATACAACAACGAATCTTATTTATATCCTGTTCGGTGGTATTGCCTTATTGATATTGATTTTAAAATACGGAAATACAGCTATCCTGCAGCGTCCGGCAGGCAATAATAGTAAGTCCCAATAGTTGACCATGTTTGAAATAAGAGAAGCAACTGAACTGGATTACCCCGATATTCAGAACCTGATTCACACCACGGTAAATGCATGTTACCCGGCTATTTATGCACCTGAAGTGGTCCAATTTTTTATTCACTACCACTCGCTTGAAGAAATTCAGCGCAGGGCTACATCCGGTGTAGTATTGGTACTCGTTATAGAAA